>NZ_AMXD01000063.1 GCF_000310185.1 Thauera aminoaromatica S2
CCGGCTTCGGTGCGACGCCGGCCGCGGAGGTGCGCGAGGGGGCGCGCGAGGCCGACGCCGCGGCCGAGGAGGCGGCGCTGCGGCGTGCGGTGTGGATCGCGCTCGCGCTCACCCTGCCGGTGTTCGTGCTCGAGATGGGCGCGCACCTGATCCCCGGCATGCACGACTGGGTCATGGCCACGATCGGCCACCGCGAGAGCTGGCTGCTGCAGTTCGTACTGACCAGCGCGGTGATGTTCGGGCCCGGGCTGCGCTTCTTCCGCAAGGGCGTGCCCGCGCTGCTGCGCGGCGCGCCGGACATGAACGCGCTGGTGGCGGTGGGCACCTCGGCGGCCTGGGGCTACTCGGTGGTGGCCTTGTTCGCGCCCGCGCTGCTGCCGGCGGGTACGGTCAATGTGTATTTCGAGGCCGCGGCGGTGATCATCACCCTGATCCTGCTCGGGCGCCTGCTCGAGGCGCGCGCGCGCGGCCGCACCAGCGACGCGATCCGCCGCCTGATGCGTATCCAGCCGCGCACCGCGCGCGTGCGGCGCGACGCCGGGGTGGTGGAGTTGCCGATCGCCGAGGTCGCGGTGGGCGACGTGGTGGAGGTGCGCCCGGGCGAGAAGGTGGCGGTCGATGGCGAGGTGGTCGAGGGTGCGTCCTTCGTGGACGAATCGATGATCACCGGCGAGCCGGTGCCGGTGGAGAAGGGCGCCGGTGCGACCGTGGTCGGCGGCACGCTCAACACCCGCGGCGCCTTCGCCTTCCGCGCCACCCGGGTGGGGGCGGACACCGTGCTCGCGCAGATCATCCGCATGGTCGAGGCGGCGCAGGGCGCCAAGTTGCCGATCCAGGCCCTGGTCGACAAGGTGACGATGGTGTTCGTGCCGGTGGTGATGGGGGTGGCGGCGCTCACCTTCCTCGCCTGGCTGTTGTTCGGGGCCGCCTGGCTTCCGGCGGATGTGCCGGTGCTCACCTTCGCGCTGGTGAATGCGGTGGCGGTGCTGATCGTCGCCTGCCCGTGCGCGATGGGGCTGGCGACGCCGACCTCGATCATGGTCGCCACCGGGCGCGCGGCGCAGATGGGCGTGCTGTTCCGCAAGGGCGACGCGCTGCAGCTGCTGCGAGACGCGGCCGTGGTGGCGCTGGACAAGACCGGCACGCTCACCGTCGGCAAGCCGCAGCTCACCGACCTGGTGGTTGCCGAGGGCTTTGCGCGTGCCGACGTGCTCGCATGCGTGGCGGCGGTCGAGCGTGCCTCGGAGCATCCGATCGCCGAGGCCATCGTCGTCGCGGCGCGTGCGGAAGGGCTGGAGATCGCCGCCGCGGAGGGCTTCGGGGCCGAGCCCGGCTACGGTGTGCGCGCACGGGTGGGCGGGGAGCGCGTCGAGGTCGGCGCCGACCGCCTGATGCGCCGGCTGGGGCTGGAGCCGGGCGTGTTCGCCGACACCGCGTCTCGCCTCGCCGACGAGGGCAAGTCGCCGCTCTATGCCGCGATCGACGGCCGCCTCGCCGCCATCCTTGCAGTGGCCGACCCGCTCAAGCCGAGCTCGGTCGCGGCGGTGAGGGCGCTCCACGACATGGGGCTGAAGGTCGCGATGATCACCGGCGACAACGCGCGCACCGCGCGCGCGATCGCCCGCCAGGCGGGGATCGACGAGGTTGTCGCGGAGGTGCTGCCCGACGGCAAGGTGGCTGCGCTGCGCAGGCTGGCGGGCCGCGCTGGTGACGGGGAGGCGGCGGGCCGTCGCGTCGCCTTCGTCGGCGACGGCATCAACGACGCGCCGGCGCTGGCCGAGGCCGACGTGGGCATCGCGATCGGCACCGGCACCGACGTGGCGATCGAGAGCGCCGACGTGGTGCTGATGTCGGGCGACCTGACGGGCGTGCCGCGCGCGATCGCGCTGTCGCGCGCGACCATGCGCAACATCGGCCAGAACCTGTTCTGGGCCTTCGCCTACAACAGCGCGCTGATCCCGCTCGCCGCGGGGGTGTTCTACCCGGCCTTCGGCGCGCTGCTGTCGCCGGTGTTCGCCGCGGCGGCGATGTCGATGTCGAGCGTGTTCGTGCTCGGCAACGCCCTGCGCCTGCGCCGCTTCGCCGCCGACGCGCCGCAGACGGCCGGGTGAGTGCAGGCCACGGGCCGCGGCGAGCCGCATCAAGCTGCGTGCGGGAAGTCGCAGTGCTTTGGATGCACGGTGGTTTGGGTAGGAGCGACGCGAGTCGCGATCCGGCGCTCCTCTCCGCGCCGCGGTGTTTCCGCCGCTGCAATCGCGACTTGCGTCGCTCCTACGCGGCATGCGCAGGGCGTCGGTGCATCGCATGGCCGGGCACTCCGCTTGGATGCCGGCGACTGGGAGGCGCGAGCGGCACATGGAGAACAGCATGAATATCGGCAAGGCGGCCGCCGCCTCCGGCGTGTCGGCGAAGATGATCCGCTACTACGAGTCGATCGGCCTGGTGGCGGCGGCGCGGCGGACCGACGTGGGCTACCGCGCTTACACCGGCGAGGACGTGCACGTGCTGCGCTTCATCCGCCGCGCGCGCGACCTGGGCTTCTCGCTGGCGGATATCGGCGACCTGCTCGCGCTGTGGCGCGACCAGGGGCGGGCGAGCGCGGACGTCAAGCGCATCGCGCTCGGGCACGTCGCCGCGCTCGAACGCAAGATCGCCGAGTTGCAGGGGATGGTGGATACGCTGCGCACCCTTGCGGCGCATTGCCATGGCGACGCACGCCCGGATTGCCCCATCCTCACCGACCTGGATGCGGGCGGCGGGCGCTGAGCGGCGGCGGGGATGGGGCGGCGATCGTCGCAGGGCAGTGGCGCGGCGGGTTACCATCGCACCCCTCATCCCTCGATAGAAGCGCCCTGAATGCAAACAGACCTCGCCGACGAACCCCGGAAGGCCATCGTCGCCTCGGTGCAACGCCCCAACGTCAGCGATGCCGAGTTCGAAGCTTCGCTCGCCGAGTTGCGCGAACTGGCGAAAACCCTCGGCTACCGGGTGGTCCACACCTTCACCCAGAAGCGTGCGGGTTTCGACACCACCGGCTATCTGGGGGTCGGCAAGCGTCAGGAGGTCCGCGAGTTCGTGGCCGCGCAGGCCGGCTTCGACGCGGCGCCGACGGACACCGTGCCGCGCACCGGCGCGATCGAGGCCCTGCTGGTCGACCACGAGATCTCGCCCTCGCAGGCGCGCAACCTCGAGCTCGAGACCGGCTGCGAGGTGATGGACCGGACCATGGTCATCCTCGAGATCTTCCACCGCAACGCGCGCTCGCGCGCGGCCAAGGCGCAGGTGGAGATCGCCCGCCTGGGCTACATGGCGCCGCGCCTGCGCGAAGCCGCCAAGCTCGCCGGGCCGCAGGGACGGCAGCGCAGCGGCGTGGGCGGTCGCGGTGCGGGCGAGTCGCATACCGAGCTCGATCGCCGCAAGATTCGCGACCGCATCGCCGAGCTGCAACTGGAGATCGTCGCGATGGAGGCCGAGCGCAAGACCCAGCGCGCGCGCCGCCAGGGTCGCCAGAGCCCGGCCAGCGTGGCGCTGGTCGGCTACACCAATGCGGGCAAATCCACGCTGATGCGCGCGCTCACGGGCAGCGAGGTGCTGGTCGCCAACAAGCTCTTCGCCACGCTCGACACCACCGTACGCACGCTCTACCCCGAGAGCGTGCCGCGCGTGCTCGTCAGCGACACCGTCGGCTTCATCAAGAACCTGCCGCACGGCCTGGTGGCGTCGTTCAAGTCCACCCTGGACGAAGCGCTGGACGCCGGCCTGCTGCTGCACGTCATCGACGCCAGCGATCCCGGCTTCGAGCGCCAGCTCGAGGTCACCGACAGCGTCCTGCAGGAAATCGGCGCCGACGAGCTGCCGCGCATCCGTGTCTTCAACAAGATCGACCATGTCGGCGACGCTGCGGCGCAGGCCGAATGCGAGGCCGCGCTGCGCGCGAAATACCCCGGCTGCATCGTCATGAGCGCGCGCCGGCCGGATGAGGTGGCCAGGCTGCGGCAGACGATCGTGGCGTTCTTCCAGCAGGATCTGGTCGAGGCGGAGCTGCTCTTGCCGTGGTCGGCGCAGCAGCTGCGCAAGGAGATCTACGCCAACTGCGAGGTGCTGGAGGAAAGGGCGGAGGATGAAGGGGCGGTCTTCAGGCTGCGCGGCGAGCCCGACACCGTCGAACGACTGCGCGCGCAATGTGCCCTGACACGCTGACGCGCAAACGCCACCGCAAGGGTGGCGTTTGCCGGTGAGCTGATGCGCCCGGACTGGCGCGCATGCGGCGTCGGGTCTCGGGCGAGTGGCCCCCCGGTCGGGTGGGGCGAGCCCGATCAGCCGACCTGATCGAGCGCCTTCTCCAGCGTGGCGACGGTGCGCGCGACGTTGTGCAGCTTGTCGAGCCCGAACAGGCCGACGCGGAAGCTCTTGTAGTCGGGACGCTCGTCGCAGGCGAGCGGCACGCCGGCGGCGACCTGCAGGCCGGCGGCGGCGAACTTGGCGCCGGTCTTGATGCCGTCGTCGGTGGTGAAGCTCACCACCACGCCCGGGGCCTGGAAGCCCGCGGCGGCCACGCTCGGGAAGCCGCGCGCCTCGAGCAGCGCACGCACGCCAGCGCCGAGTTCCACCTGCTCGGCCTTGACCTTGTCGAAGCCGTAGGCCTCGGTCTCGCGCATCACGTTGCGCAGCGTGACCAGGCCGTCGGTGGGCATGGTGGCGTGGTAGGCGTGGGCGCCGCCCTCGTAGGCTTCCATGATCTGCAGCCACTTCTTGAGGTCGCAGGCGAAGCTGGTGCTGGTGGTGCCCTCGATGCGCTCGCGCGCGGCGGCGCTCAGCATGACCATCGCGCAGCACGGCGAGGCGCTCCAGCCCTTCTGCGGCGCGCTCACCAGCACGTCGACGCCGGTGGCGTCCATGTCCACCCAGATCGTGCCCGAGGCGATGCAGTCGAGCACGAAGAGGCCGCCGACCGCGTGGGTGGCGTCGGCCACCGCGCGCAGGTAGTCGTCGGGAAGCATCATGCCGGCCGAGGTCTCGACGTGCGGGGCGAACACCACGTCGGGGCGGTGCTGGCGGATCGCCGCAACGACCTCGTCGATCGGCGCCGGGACGAAGGGCGCCTGCGCCTCGTCGCGCACCTGGCGGGCCTTGAGCACCACGGATTCGGCGGGGATGTCGCCCATCTCGAAGATCTGCGTCCACCGGTAGCTGAACCAGCCGTTGCGGATCACCAGGGTCTTCCGGCCGGTGGCGAACTGGCGCGCGACCGCTTCCATGCCGAAGGTGCCGCTGCCGGGGACGATGGCGACGGCGTGGGCGTGGTAGACCTTCTTCAGCGTCGCCGAGAGCTCGCGCATGACGCCCTGGAAGGCCTGCGACATGTGGTTGAGCGAGCGGTCGGTATAGACCACCGAGTATTCGAGCAGGCCATCGGGATCGACGTGGGTGAGCAGACCGGGCATGGAGACCTCCTGGGGAGCGGGGATTCTTCGAGGAAGAAGGGGGGCGGGAATGAGGTGGGCGGGGCGTGGGCCGGGATCGGCCCCGGGCCTCGTCGAGGCGGGCCCGATCCATTCGTCCGAAAGCGATCATTCTAGCGCCTCGCCCGCGTGCAGGGCGAGGCGCGGAGGGCGAACGGCGTCCGATCGGGCTGCGTTCAGAGCGCCAGCCCGGCGCGCTTGCGCAGCGCGCCGACGTAGGCCGCGCCGTCGGGCGGGGTGCCCTTGCGCTGGGCGTCGAAGAGCATCTCGCCGAGGCACTCGAGCGCGTCGTGCATGGCGTCGTGACGGTCGCCGCGGTGCTGGCAGGCGGCCTCGAAGGCGGCGCGGATGCCGGGCGGCTGGTCGATCGAAAGCTGCTCCTCGATGGCCAGGTGCAGCGACAGGTGCAGGAAGGGGTTGATCTGCCCGGCCTCGGGCGGAAAGTCGCGGTGCACCGCCTCCGGGTCCTCGACCACGGCGTGGTACTCGGGGTGGAGCGCGATGATGTCGGCGGCGATGGTCTCCATCGGCGTCAGCACTTCCTTGGCGCGCGCCTTGCGCCAGGTGTCGATGAAGAAGCTGCGCACCTGGTCGCGGCTGGGGTTGAACATGTCGGGTCCTCGGTTCTCTTGCGCACTCGGGCGCGGGGTGTTCGGGCGCGGGTGCGGTGCGGGCGCAGCGCGCGCCGGCGGGCGTCCGCGTCGGGTTTCAGTCGGTCTTGTCGCGGCACAGGCACAGGTCGCGCACGCCGCACTCGCCGCACTTGGGCTTGCGCGCGGTGCACACGTAGCGGCCATGCAGGATCAGCCAGTGGTGGGCGTCGAGCAGGTAGTCCTTCGGCACGCGCCGCAGCAGCGCCTTCTCGACCTCCAGCACATCCTTGCCCGGGGCCAGCCCGGTGCGGTTGGCGAGGCGAAAGATGTGGGTGTCGACCGCCATCGCCGGCTGGCGGAAGACGGTGTTGAGCACCACGTTGGCGGTCTTGCGGCCGACGCCGGGCAGGGCTTCGAGCGCCTCGCGCACCGCCGGCACCTCGCCGCCGTGGCGTTCGAGCAGCAGGCGCGACAGCGCGAGGGTGTTCTTCGCCTTGTTGCGGAACAGGCCGATGCTCTTGATGCACTCGGCGATGCCTTCCTCGCCGAGCGAGACCATGGCCTCGGGCGTGGGGGCGAGCGCGAACAGCTTGCGCGTGGCCAGATTGACGCTGCGATCGGTGGCCTGGGCGGACAGCACCACCGCGACCAGCAACTGATAGGGCGACGCGTACTCGAGTTCGGTCTGCGGGTGCGGTTCGGCCTCGTGCAGGCGGCGGAAAAACTCGCGGATCGCCTCGCGCTTCATCGCTGCCATGCGCGTCCTCAGCCCGCGGCGGCCGGCTCGGCAGCGTCTTCTTTCGGCTCGGCTGTCTGTGTCGGCGCGGGTGGCGGATTGCGCCGCGCGCGCGCCGCCAGGCGCACGTTGATGGCGTTGAATGCGGCGATCAGCACGCCGAGCGCGAAGAATGCGCCGGGCGGCAGGATGGCGATCAGGAAACCGGGGTAGCCGTCGCCGAACACGTTCCACGCCGAGGCGCCGGGGAGGATCATCTCGATGCCCGAGAACAGCGTGCCGGCGCCGAGCAGCTCGCGCATGCCGCCGAGCACCGCGAGCACCCACACCAGGCCGATGCCCATCATGATGCCGTCCACCGTCGAGGTGAGCGGGTCGTTCTTGGCCGCATAGGCCTCGACGCGCGCGAGCACGATGCAGTTGGTGACGATCAGCGGGATGAAGATGCCGAGCACCAGGTAGAGGTCGTGGAAGAAGGCGTTGAAGGAGAGATCCACCACGGTGACCAGCGCGGCGATGATCAGGACGAAGACCGGGATGCGGATCTCGTAGGGGATGAAGTTGCGCAGCGCCGACACGGCGAGGTTGGACATCGCCATCACGAGGATGGTGGCCAGCCCGAGGCTGACCGCATTGACCATGCTGGTGCTGATCGCGAGGATCGGGCACAGGCCGAGCAGCTGCGCCAGGCCGGTGTTCTGCTTCCACAGGCCGTTCCAGGCGATCTCGCGGAATTGTTGCGGGCTCATGCTCATTCTCCCAGCACGCCGCCGGAGGGGGCGGCGAAGAGCGCGTCCATGCGTTCGACCACGAACGCCGTGCTGCGTCCGGCCGCGCGCACCACGGCGCGGGCGCTGATGGTGGCGCCGGTGCGGTAGCCGAAGGTGCCGCCGTCCTTGCGCACGGTCCATGCGGCGGTGTTCACGTCCTTCCAGGTGGCGATCGCGAACTGGCCGATCCAGGGCATGTCCTTGCGGCGGTCCTTCTTCGGGTCGATGTAGTCGCCCAGGCCCGGGGTTTCCTTGTGCTGGGTGACGCGCACGCCCGACAGCAGGCCGTTGGTATTGACCGCCACCAGCAGCGCGATGCGTCCGGAGTAGCCGTCGGTGGCTGCGCCCTCGGCGATCAGCGCCACCGGCTCGCCACCCTTGCGCGCGCGCCACACCCGCCCGCCTTCGTCCATGCCGATCTGCGGCGCCGGACCGAAGCGCACCACGTCGGCGAGCAGGTCGTTGTCGTAGCTGCCGGGCGGCAGCACCTCGTCGATCAGGCGGCGCTGGGCATCCTGTGCCGAGGCCTCGATCGCGGGCTGGGTGACACGGTGGGTGGCGGCCATCAAGGCGGTGAACACCAGCGTGAACACCACCATGATCGCCCCGGTGCGCAGGGCGGTGCGGGTCGCGGA
Source organism: Thauera aminoaromatica S2 (assembly GCF_000310185.1). Taxonomy (GTDB): domain Bacteria; phylum Pseudomonadota; class Gammaproteobacteria; order Burkholderiales; family Rhodocyclaceae; genus Thauera; species Thauera aminoaromatica. Next base: position 8,197 of record NZ_AMXD01000063.1, read on the forward strand.
ATAGCGCGCGCTCATTTGCCGCCTCCCTTCGCGTCCTTGTGGTGACCGAAGACCGGCGGCTGGGTCTTCATGTCGAGCAGGGGTACGCACATGTTCATCAGCAGCACCCCGAAGGCGATGCCCTCCGGGTAGGCGCCGAAGTTGCGGATCAGCCAGGCGATCAACGCGATGCCGCCGGCGAAGAGCAGCTTGCCGCGCGGGGTGGTCGCACCCGAGACCGGGTCGGTGACGATGAAGAAGGCCGCCAGCATCGCGCCGCCGCTGGCGAGATGGAACAGCGGCGAGGCGAAGCGGCCCGGATCGAGCAGCCAGAACAGGGTCGAGATGCCGGCGAGCACGCCGATGAAGGCGAGCGGCATGTGCCAGGTGATGATGCGCTTGGCGAGCAGGAAGAGGCCGCCGGCGACATAGCCGACCGAGATCCACTCCCAGCCGCGCCCGCCGAGCGCGCCGAAGGCCGAGCCCTGCAGCACCGCATCGACGGTCTGGGTTCCCGAGCGCAGCCCGGTGCGCAGGGCGTCGAGCGCGGTGGCGCCGGTGATGCCGTCGATGTCGCGCGCTCCGCCGAGGATCAGCGCAAGCTGGGTGTCGAAGGACAGCTGGCCGGCCGGCGGCCACTGCGACATCAGCGCCGGGAAGGCGACGATCATCGAGCAGTAGGCGATCATCGCCGGGTTGAACGGGTTCTGGCCGAGGCCGCCATAGAGGTGCTTGACGGCCACGATCGCCACCAGGGCGCCGCACACCGTGAGCCACCACGGCACGATCGGCGGGAAGCACAAGGTGACCAGCCAGGCGGTGACGACGGCCGAGAGGTCGCCCACCGCGATCGCCACCGGGCGCTTGCGCAGATGCAGCATCAGCGCCTCTGCGCCCACCGCCGTGATCGTGGAGATCGCCAGGTTCACCAGCACGCCGGGGCCGATGAGCAGTGCGTGGGCGACGATTCCGGGGATCAGCGCGAGGAGCACGAGGCCCATCGTGCGCTGCACGCTGACCGCCTTGCGGACGTAGGGAGAGTGGATCATGCGGGGCTCAGGGGCGAGGCTCGTCGGGGAGGTCCGCCGCGTCGGCGGCTTGCGGCGCGGGTGCGGTCGAAGCCGGGACTGCGGCCGCCTCGAGCGCCTTGCGGCGGGTCTCGATGTCGGCGATCTCGGCTTGCGTCTGCGGGCTGAGGTTGTCGGTGTTCTGCGGCTGGATCTCGGCCTTCTGGGCCTTGGCACGGGCGAGCGCGGCGGCGATCAGGGCCTTCTTGGGATCTTCCGCGGCGGGGGCCTCGGCCGCCGCCGGCGCTTCGGCCGTGCCGGCCTCGGCCAGCTTGGCGCGCGTCTCGGCCGCCTTGGCGGCGAGCTTGGCGGCCTTCTCGGCCTTCTCGCGCTCCTGGCGGAAGTTGCGGAACTCGAAGCGCTCGCGTGCCTGGTCCGCGGCCGCCTTCTCGCGCTCGCGCGCCCAGATCTCGCCCTTGGAGAAGCGGTAGTAGTCGACCAGCGGGATGTGCGAGGGGCACACGTAGGCGCAGCAGCCGCACTCGATGCAGTCGAAGAGGTGGTATTCCTGTGCCTTGCCGAAATTCTTCGAGCGGCTGAACCAGTACAGCTCGAAGGGCTGCAACTCGACCGGGCAGGCCTTGGCGCACTCGGTGCAGCGGATGCAGGGTTGCTCGGGCGGAGCCGGCGGGAAAAGCTTGTCGTCGGCCGCGAGCACGCAGTTCGTCGCCTTCACCACCGGCACGTCGAAGGCGGGCATGCGCACGCCCATCATCGGTCCGCCCATGACGAGGAAGCGGGTGTCCGCGCGCGGGCCGCACAGGCGCACCAGCTCGTCCATCGGCGTGCCGATGAGGACCTCGTAGTTGCCCGGGCGCTCGACGTTGCCCGCGACCGTGACGATGCGCGACACCAGCGGGCGGCCGAGCTCGAGCGCCTCGTGGACGCTGTAGGCGGTGCCGACGTTGAAGCACTGCACCCCGTAGTCGGTGGAGCGCTCGCCGTGCGGCACCTCGATGCCGGTGAGCACGCGGATCAGCTGCTTGGCGCCCCCGGCGGGATAGCGGGTGGGGACGGCGACCACTTCCATGTGCTCGCCCGCCGCCGCGACCGCCTGCCGCATCGCCGCGATCGCCTCGGGCTTGTTGTCCTCGATGCCGATCAGGACTTCCTCGGCCTGCAGCATGTGGCGCAGGATCGCGGCCCCGGAGACGATGCCGTCGGCGCGCTCGCGCATCAGCATGTCGTCGCAGGTGATGAAGGGCTCGCACTCGGCGCCGTTGAGCACCAGCGTGCGGGTCTTGCCGCCGCTGCCGGGGCGCATCTTCTGGTGGGTGGGGAACACCGCGCCGCCGAGGCCGACCACGCCGGCATCGCGCACGAAGTCGCGCACCTCGTCGGGCGGGGTGATGCGGTAGTTGATGTGTTCGGGCTCGGCCCAGCGGTCCTCGCCGTCGCTCTCGATGATCACCGCGGGTTCGCGCAGGCCCGAGGCGTGCGGGACCAGCGCCGGCTCGACCGCACGCACCACGCCGGAGGTGGGTGCGTGGATCGCGGCGGACAGGCGTCCGCCCGCCGCGCCGATGCGTTCCCCCTTGAGCACGCGCTGGCCGGGCTCGACCAGGGCGATGGCGGGGCTGCCCAGGCTCTGGTGCAGGGGGACGACCAGCCGCGCGGGGATGGGGGCCTTAGCGATCGGCGAGGTCGTCGAGGCGCTCTTGTTGGTTGCGGGCTTCACGCCGCCATGGAAGCGAAAAAGCTCACGCAGCATCAGGCGACCCTCCGCATCTCGACCACCGGGTATTTCCATTTCCATGTGTGCACGGTCTCGGCCAGCGGCACCATCGCGATGCAATCGACCGGGCAGGGCGCCACGCACAGCTCGCAGCCGGTGCACAGCGGCTCGACCACGGTGTGCATCTGCTTGGCCGCGCCCACGATCGCATCCACCGGACAGGCCTGGATGCACAGCGTGCAGCCGATGCAGACCTGCTCGTCGATGACCGCGACCGACTTCGGCTTCTCGACACCGTGCTCTTCGGAGAGCGGCTTGAACTCGCGTCCGAGCAGGTCGGCGAGCTTGCGCACGCCCTCCTCGCCGCCGGGCGGACACTGGTTGATGTCGGCCTCGCCGTTGGCGATCGCCTCGGCGTAGGGCTTGCAGCCGGGGAAGCCGCACTGGCCGCACTGGGTCTGCGGCAGGATGGCGTCGATCTTCTCGACCAGCGGGTCGCCCTCGACCTTGAAGCGGATCGCGGCGTAGCCCAGGGTGAGGCCGAGCACGATGGCGATGCCGGCCATCACGAGAATCGCGGTGATCATGGTGGAGCGGGCCTCAGTGGAAGCGGTCGAGGCCGGCGAAGCCCATGAACGCGAGGCTCATGAAACCGGCGGTGATCATCGCGATCGCGGTGCCCTTGAAGGCGATCGGCACGTCGGCGCCGTCCAGGCGCTCGCGGATGCCGGCGAACAGCACGAGCGCGAGGGTGAAACCGAGCGAGGAGCCGAAGCCGAACAACAGGGATTCGAGCAGGTCGTGCTTCAAGCCGACGTTGAGCAGGGGCACGCCGAGCACGGCGCAGTTGGTGGTGATCAGCGGCAGGTAGATCCCCAGCACCTGGTGCAGCAGCGGGCTGGTCTTCTGGATGATCAGCTCGGTGAGTTGGACGATCGCCGCGATCACGACGATGAAGGCCAGCGTGCGCAGGTAGCCGAGATCGAAGGGCTGGAGCAGGTAGTGGTCGATCAGGTAACTGGTGCCGGCGCCGACGGTGAGCACGAAGGTCGTGGCCGCGCCCATGCCGATGGCGGTCTCGAGCTTTTTCGACACGCCCATGAACGGGCACAGCCCGAGGATGCGGACGAGTACGACGTTGTTCACCAGGACGGCGCCGATGACGACGAAGATGTAGCTGGTCATGATCCGCGCGCGGAAGGGAATTGCAGGATTATCCTCCGCGCCCGAGTCCCGCATCAACCCTGATGCGGGAGCATGTATCGGCCGGGCCTCCGGGCCTCAGCGCCAATCCGGTGGCGGCGGGGCGAGGCTGGCGGTGTGCAGCTGCCAGCGGCCGCTGCGACGGTCGTCGAAGAAGTGGCGCAGGCTGATCGCGATCGAACGGAAGGCGATCCGCTCCCAGGGGATCTCGTCCTCGCGCAGCAGCGCGACCTCGAGCGACTCCTCGCCGGGGCGGAAGTCGAGGTCGAGCAGGCGGGCGCGGTAGATGATGTGGACCTGGCTGATGTGCGGCACGTCGATCAGCGTGTACAGCTCGCCCACCTCGATGCGCGCGCAGGCCTCCTCCAGGGTCTCGCGGGCGGCGGCCTGGGCGGTGGTTTCCTCGTTCTCCATGAAGCCGGCCGGCAGCGTCCACATGCCGTGGCGCGGCTCGATCGCACGCCGGCACAGCAGCACGCGGTCTTCCCACTCGGCCAGCGCGCCCACCACCAACTTGGGGTTCTGGTAGTGGATGGTGCCGCACTGCTCGCAGACGTGGCGGGGAAGGGTGTCCCCGGGCGGGATGCGGAAGGCGACGGTGGCGCCGCAATTCGAGCAGTATTTCATGGTCGCGGACAATGGTTTTCGGCGATTCTAGCTTGCTTTGACCCGTCTGCCGGCAGCACGGCCTAAAGAATGACGCCAGTCGGCCGATGAAGCGGGCTCTGTGCCAGAATCGGCCGGCGACAGCGAGCGAGGGAGTGTAAAGGGATGCCGCAACCGATCGACATGAAGCGATATGCGCAGCTCAAGGCGGCGGGAGACCTGCCTTCGCCGCGCGGCGTGGCGCTCGCGATCATCCGGCTCACGCAGGCGCCCGACGTCTCGCTGGCCGAGCTCGGCCGCGTGATCAAGGGCGATCCCGCCTTCGTCGGGCGCCTGATCAAGGCGGCCAATGGCCTCATCGCGGAGAACCGGCGCGCGATCGTGTCGGTGCAGGAAGCGCTGATGGTGCTCGGCCTGCCCGCCGTGCGCACGCTGGCGCTGGGCTTCTCGCTGCTGTCGACCTACCGCAAGGGTACCTGCCAGGGCTTCGACTACCCGCGTTTCTGGTCCTCCGCGCTGCTGATGGCGATCTCGATGCAGGCGCTCACCCAGCGCGTGCGCGTGGTCGCACCCGACGAGGCGTTCAGCCTCGGCCTGCTCGCTCGCGTGGGCGAGCTCTCGCTCGCGACCCTCTATCCCGAGGCCTTCTCCCGCCTGCTCGCGGAACTCAAGCGCGATCCCGCCCTGCAGCAGGTGGTGCTCGAGGACCAGGCCTTCGCGATGAACCACCGCGAGCTCGGTGCCGCCATGCTTGCCGACTGGGGGGTGCCGGACGCGCTGGTGCAACCGGTGCGCTTCCACGAAGAGCCCGAGCTGGCCGGCTACGCGGAGGATTCGCGCGAGGCCGGGATCGTGCAGTGCCTCGTGCTGGCGCGCGCGGTGGCGCAGCTGTGCCTCGCGCCCGATTCCGAGCACGTGCGTCTGATGGCGCCGATGCTGCGCCTGGCGGGCCGCCTCGGCCTCGGGCGCGGCGAGTTCGTCTCGCTGTGCGAGCGCGTCGGGCGCGACTGGGCGGAGTGGGGCAAGCTGCTGCAGATCCGCACCGAGGACGCGCCCCGCTTCGCCGAGGTGGGCAGCGCGGCGGTGGATGCGGTTGGCGAGGCGCCCAAGGTGGCCGCCGAGGCCGCTGGTCCGCAGCCGATGCGTGCGTTGGTCGTGGCCGGCGCGCGCGAGGACCGCGAGCTGTTGCGCGGCGAGCTCGAAGCCGCGGGGATCGTCCCGTTCACTGCTGCGGGCGCGGACGCCGCGCTCGAGGCCGCGCTCGACGTCCAGCCGCAACTGCTGGTCGCGGACTGGTCGGAGGAGGGGGAACGGGTGGTGCGCGGCCTGCGCGACATGCGCCTCGGACGCGGCGTGTACGTGATCTGCATGCTCGGCAGCGACGACGAGGCGCGCCTGCTGGCCGCCTCCGGCGCCGGGGTTGACGACTTCCTCGTCCGTCCGCTGCGACGTGCGGCGCTGACCGTGCGCCTGCGTGCCTGCGTGCGCACCTTGGTGCTGCAGCAGGAACTCGAGCACGAGCGCGAGGAACTGCGCAATTTCGCCGCCGAGCTGTCGATCTCGAACCGCCGCCTGCAGGAGGCCGCGCTGACCGACCCGCTCACCGGTCTGCCCAACCGCCGTCGGGCGATCGAGGCGATGGAGGCCGAGTGGGCCACGGCGACGCGTCACGGTCGCGCCTTCTCGGTCATGATCGTCGACCTCGACGGCTTCAAGACCATCAACGACACCCATGGGCACGACGTCGGCGACATGGCCCTGCGCCAGGCCGCGGCGACCCTGCGTGGCGCGCTGCGCGCCCAGGACCTGATCTGCCGTACCGGTGGCGACGAGTTCCTGGTGCTGTGCCCCGATACCGACCTGAAGGCGGCGATGCTGGTCGCGGAGCGCCTGCGCGTGGCCGTGCAGGCCAGTCCGGTCGAGACCGGCGGCCCGCAGATCTTCCTCACTGCCAGCGTCGGCGTGGCCATGCGCGTGCCCGCCATGGGCAGCGTCGATGCACTGATCAAGTGTGCCGACGACAGCGTGTATCGTGCCAAGCAGCGTGGCCGCAACTGCATCGCCGCACTCCAGCTCCAGTCCGGCGCGGGCTGAATGCCGGCGGGAAGGCGCGGCCGCCCCGCCGGCAGGTGTTGTTCGGGGGCGACACCTTGTGCGTGAAATGCGGCACGGAGCCGGGGGGAGCGGCTTGCCGCTCCTGAGAAACTACTTTAACTTGCAGACGTTGATCCCCGTGCGGGATGGAAAACCATGGATCGCCCCGACTTCCAGGAAGAAATCCGCGAACTCAACCTCGCCTACCTGATGCTGGCACAGCAGATGCTGCGCGACGACCGCGCGACCGCGCTGTTCCGGCTCGGGATCGGCGAGGCCTTCGCGGACCTGATCGAGTCGATGTCGGCGGCCAAGCTGGTCAGGATGGCGTCCAGTCCGACGCTGCTGCCCTGCTTCCGCTTCGACGATGCCCAGTTGGCCCGGCTCATGGCGGGCGAAGGGCGGGATGCCGCCAGCGCGGGCCTGCACGCGGCGATCCTCGCCGCCGGCAAGGCGGCGGCCGATGCGCGCTGAGGAGTGCCGAATGAAGAACAAGAGTGTGATCGAAGAGGCCGACGACGTGCGTCGTGCGGTCGAGATGGTGCAACTCGGTGCGCGCATGCAGATGCTCGAGGTCGAGACCAGGCTGAGCCGCGAGAAGCTGCTCAGGATCTACAAGGAAGTCCGCGGTGCCTCGCCCCCCAAGGGCATGCTGCCGTTCTCCACCGACTGGTTCATGACCTGGCAACCGAACGTGCATTCCTCGCTGTTCATGAACCTGTACCGCTACTTCACCGGCCCGGCCGGCGTGCACGGCCTGGACGCGATCCTCAAGTCCTATCACCTCTATCTCGACCACATCGAGACCGGCGTGATCGAGCCCGCGCTGAGCCTCACGCGCGCGTGGACCCTGGTGCGCTTCTTCGACGCCGACCTGCTGCAGATGGCCGCGTGTACCCGCTGCGGCGGCGAGTTCGTCGCCCACGCCCACGATCCGGTGCACGACTACGTGTGCGGCCTGTGCAACATGCCCTCGCGCGCCGGCTCCGCGCGCCGCAAGACCACCACCCGCAAGGCGGTCGCGCCCACGCACAAGACGACGGCCGCCAGCCGCAAGGCGGTCGTCGCCTGACCCCGGCGGGCCCTCCGGCCCGCATGCAGGTTCCTACATGGGCCGCGCTGGAAACAGGCGGCCCATGTCACGTCCGCGCACGGCGTGGCGTCGCGCCCCGGCGCGTTCAAGTTCCTCCCGCCGCCGCCGTTATCCCCTGCGAGAGCCGTGCCGGTCCGTGCGCGGCGCAGCGAAACGCTTCGGAGTTTCCCCGTGTTCCTGATCATCGGCTACGTCATCATCCTCGCCGCCTCGCTGGGCACCTACGCGGTGCATGGCAGCCTGGCCGCGCTGTGGGTGCCCATGGAGTACCTCGCGATCATCGGCCTGATGATCGGTGGCTTCGTCGCCGGCAACGGCCCGAAGGCGATCAAGGGCACGCTCGGCTCGCTGTCGCTGGCGGTGAAGGGCTCGAAGTACAACAAGGCGCTCTATGTCGACCTGCTCGCGCTGCTGTTCGAGATCCTCGCCAAGGTGCGCAAGGAAGGCCTGATGTCGATCGAGAACGACATCGAGAACCCCGACTCCAGCCCGATCTTCTCCAAGTACCCGAGCGTCGCCGCCGACCATCACGCGGTCGAGTTCATGACCGACTACCTGCGCATGATGGTGGGCGGCAACCTCAACGCCTTCGAGATCGAGAACCTGATGGACATGGAGATCGAGACCCACCACCAGGAGGCGCACCAGGCGCCGCACGTGGTCTCCAAGGTCGCCGATGCGGTGCCCGCCTTCGGCATCGTGGTGGCGGTGATGGGCGTGGTGAACGTGATGGGCTCGGTGGGTCAGCCGCCCGCGGTGCTGGGCAAGATGATCGGCGGCGCGCTGGTCGGCACCTTCCTCGGCATCCTGGTCTCGTATGGTTTCGTCGCGCCGATCGCCAGCCAGCTCGAGCAGAAGGTCGAGGAGAGCGGCAAGATCTACCAGGTCATCAAGGTGGTGCTGCTGGCGAGCATGAACGGCTATGCGCCGCAGGTCGCGGTGGAGTTCGGCCGCAAGGTGCTGTACTCGACCGACCGCCCGGGCTTCGCCGAGCTCGAGCAGGAAATCAAGAACCGCAAGGGCTGAACGCGATGAGCCCCCGCGTCCCTGACTCCCGTCGTCCCCAGGCGCCGCGCCCTGCGCCGGCGTGCGGAGTTGCGCGATGAGCGACGATACCCAGCAACCGATCGTCGTCAAGCGCATCAAGAAGGGCGGTGGCGGCCACCACGGCGGTGCATGGAAGATCGCCTACGCGGACTTCGTCACCGCGATGATGGCCTTCTTCCTGCTGATGTGGCTGCTCGGCTCGACCGCGCAGGGCGACCTCGAGGGCATCGCCGACTACTTCCAGAACCCGCTCAAGCTCGCCATGCAGGGCGGCGAAGGCACCGGCGACAGCTCGAGCATCATCAAGGGCGGTGGCGAGGACCTCTCGCGCAAGGTCGGCCAGGTGCGCAGGGGCGACACCCCCAGCACGCGCGCGATCAATCTCGACGCCGCGCCCGCGCGCGTCAAGAGCGAGGCCGAGGCCACCGCGCAGGCGATCGCCGAGCGCCGTGAACGCGCGCGCCTGATCGACCTCAAGGGCAAGCTCGAGGCGGTCATCGAGGCCAACCCCTCGCTGCGCCAGTTCAAGAACCAGCTCCTCATCGACATCGTCAGCGAGGGCTTGCGGATACAGCTGGTCGACGCGCAGAACCGGCCGATGTTCACCTCGGCGAGCGCCGAGTTGCGCCCCTATACGCGCGAGCTGCTGCGCGAGATCGCCGCTGCGCTCAACGATGTCGACAACCGTGTCAGCATGTCCGGCCACACGGACTCGGCCCAATACGCAGGCGGCGAGCGCGGCTTCTCGAACTGGGAGCTGTCCTCCAACCGCGCCAACGCCGCGCGCCGCGAGCTCGTGGCGGGCGGGCTGGAGGCGGGCAAGATGCTGCGCGTGGTTGGCCTTGCCGACACCGCGCACCTGAATCCGGGCGATCCGCTCGACCCCGCGAACCGACGCATCAGCATCGTGGTGCTCAACCGTGCGGCCGAGGAGGCGATGCGCAGCCAGCAGGCGCCCGGCGCCACGCCGCCGCCGGGCGGTGCTCAAGTCGGGCGCAATCCGGCCGATATGAGGGGAAGCCCGGGGATTGTCCCGGCGCCCAATTGAATCCAAGGCTGCAGCCATGTCCGAACTGCTGAAGAACATCGACGCCCGCACCCGGCTCGCCGGCACCAACAAGCTCGAGATCCTGCTGTTCACGCTCGGCGTGGACGCGCGCAGCGGCTGCCGCGAGACTTACGGCATCAACGTCTTCAAGGTGCGCGAGGTGATGCGCCGGCCGACCATCACCGCCGCGCCCGACATGCCCGACGCGGTGCAGGGCATGGTGAGCCTGCGCGGCGCGCTCGTCCCGGTGGTCGATCTCGGCCGCTACGTCGGGGTCGGTGACGATGCTGCGCGCGAGATCATGATCGTCACCGAGTACAACGGCCACACCCAGGGCTTCCTGGTCGAGGGTGTCGACACCATCCTGCGCCTGGACTGGTCGCAGATGCGGGTGCCGCCCGAGATGCTCACCGCGCGCCTGGGCGGGCTGGTGACCGCGGTGACTTCGCTCGCCGACGGCCGCCTGGTGATGATGCTCGACGTCGAGCGCGTGCTCTCCGAGACCTCGCGCTACGACGACGCCTTCCTGTTCCGCGACATCGCGCCGCTGCCGGGTGCCGATGCCCACGTGGTGTATTTCGCCGACGACTCCTCGGTGGCGCGCAAGCAGATCTCCCAGACCCTGGATGCCATGGGCCTGCGCCACGTCGGCGCGGTCAACGGCCGCCAGGCCTGGGAGGAACTCTCCCGGGTCGCGGCGCGCGCCGAGGCCAATGGTCGCAAGGTCGCCGATTTCGTCAGCCTGGTGCTGACCGACGTCGAGATGCCCGAGATGGATGGCTTCATGCTCACCCGCCAGATCAAGGCCGACCGCCGCTTCGCCGGCATCCCGGTGATCATGCACTCGTCGCTGTCGGGCAGCTCGAACCACCAGCTCGGCCTCTCTGTCGGGGTGGATGAATACGTGTCCAAGTTCGAACCGCAGCGCCTGTCCCAGGTGCTGACCCGGCTGCTCGGCATGGCCGAGGCCGCGAGCGGACGCTGAGGAAGAGCCATGGAACACAACCGTCACGAAGAATCCGCCCTGTTCGACGCGGTCGATGGCCGCGCCACGCTGGCCGGCTCGAACCGCATGGAGATCCTGCTGTTCTCGCTCGGTACCGGCGAGCATTTCGGCATCAACGTCTTCAAGGTGCGCGAGGTCTCGCGCACGCCCTTCATCACCCGCACACCCAACATGCCGCGCGGTGTCGAGGGCCTGATCTCGCTGCGCGGAAACGTTATCCCGGTGCTCTCGCTCGGCGTCATCCTCGGGCTGACCTCTGCGGGGGCGCCGCTCGGCGAGGCGATGATGGTCACCGAATACAGCAAGCGCACGCTCGGTTTCCTGGTCGATTCGGTCGACCGCATCGTGCGCGTGGACTGGGAGCGCGTGCGTGCGCCCGAGAACGTGTCGACCGGCACGCAGGGCTTCATCACCGCGATCACCGAGCTCGACGACGGCCGCCTGGTGTCGATCCTCGATGTCGAGTCCATCCTCGCCGACACCTTCGGCGAGGCGGTGGTCGGCGACATCGCGCCGATCGGCAACGGCCACGAGGTGAATGTGTTCTTCGTCGACGACTCCATGGTCGCGCGCCGCAAGATCACCGAGGTGCTCGACCGCCTCGGTGTGCGCCACAAGCACGCGACCAACGGCATGGAGGCGTGGAAGCGGCTCGACAGCCTGGCCGCCCACGCCGAGAACACCGGGCACCGGCTGATCGACGAGATCGACCTCATCATGCTCGACGCCGAGATGCCCGAGATGGACGGCTACGTGCTCACCCGCCGCATCAAGAGCGACACGCGCTTCGCCGGCATCCCGGTGGTCATGCACTCCTCGCTGTCGTCCGAGGCCAACCGCGCCATGGGCACGCGGGTCGGGGTGGACGCCTACGTGGCAAAATTCGACGCCGAAGTGTTGGCCGACACCATCCGCCCGATGCTGCAACGGGCGCGTCGGACTTCCTGACCGAACAGGCAAAGAACCCGGAGACATCTGATGTCCGATCCCAAGACCCGCTTCCTCGTCGTCGACGATTTCTCGACCATGCGCCGCATCGTGCGCAACCTGTTGAAGGAGCTCGGCTTCGCCAACGTCGACGAGGCCGAGGACGGCGCGGTGGCGCTGCAGAAGCTCAAGTCCAGCCCCTACGACTTCGTCGTCACCGACTGGAACATGCCCAACATGGACGGCCTGACCCTGCTGCAGAGCATCCGCCGCACGCCCGAGCTCAAGCACCTGCCGGTGCTGATGATCACCGCCGAGGCCAAGAAGGAAAACATCATCGCCGCCGCGCAGGCCGGTGCCAGCGGCTACGTGGTCAAGCCCTTCACCGCGGCGACGCTGGCCGAGAAGCTGGAGAAGATTTTCGAGAAGATGGGCCGCGGCCGGGCATGAACCTCGTCCGCAGCGCAGACGGAGCATGGATATGAGCAAGAAGTCCAAGGTGGACTCGATGGGCGATTCAGACGAATTGCAGGCGCTCTTCGACAGCATTGCCGCCGACCCCTTCGCCGCGGCGGGTGCGGGTGCGGAGCCGGCGGCATCGATCCTGCCGGTCGACGAGTCCGGGGATAACGACGAGTTGCAGGCGCTCTTCGACGCCGTCGCCGAGCAGGCTGGCGCCGCGGCGCCGGTTGCGGGCGGCACGGTCGAGAATGCCGGCGCGGCGGCTGGCGAGGGCGTGGTGTACAACCGTCTCGGCCAGCTCGCCCGCCAGGTCCATGACGCGCTGCGCGAGCTCGGCCTCGACACCACGCTGCACCGGGCGGCCGAGGCCGTGCCCGACGCGCGCCAGCGCCTCACCTACGTCGCCCGCACCACCGAGCAGGCGGCCAGCCGGGTGCTCAACGCCACCGACGTGGCAGGGCCGATCCAGACGGAACTCGCGAACGGGGCCGATGCGCTGTGCGCGCGCTGGGACGAACTCTACGCCGGCCGCCTGAGTCCCGAGGCCTTCCGCGAACTCTCCGCCGACACGCGCGCCTTCCTCGGCACGGTGGGCGACGGCGCGCGCAGCACCGGCGCGCAGCTGCACGAGATCATGATGGCGCAGGACTTCCAAGACCTCACCGGACAGGTGATCAAGCGCCTGGTCGAGCTCACCCGCACGCTCGAGACCCAGCTGCTGCAGGTGCTGATCGAGGCCGCGCCGGCGCAGGTGCTCGAGCCCGAGCAGGCGGCCGGGCTGCTCAACGGACCGGTGATCGACCCGGCCGGGCGCAGCGACGTGGTGCAGGACCAGGCCCAGGTCGACGAGCTGCTCGAGCGTCTCGGATTCTGACCAAGCCGCGGGGCCGGACCCCGCGCGAACCGGTGATCGTCCCGCGTGGGGTCGCACCGCAACCAGGAGCAAGCCGTGAGTGATTTTGCCGGGATGGAGGATCTGCTGCAGGACTTCCTCGTCGAAGCCGGCGACCTGCTGTCCGACGTCGACAACAAGCTCGTCGAACTCGAGCACAGCCCGGATGACCCCGGCCTGCTCAACGACATCTTCCGTGGCTTCCACACCATCAAGGGCGGCGCGGGCTTCCTCGGCGCGGCCGAGCTGGTGACCCTGTGCCACCTCACCGAGAGCCTATTCGATCGCCTGCGCAAGCACGAGCTCGAGGTCACCCCCGAGCGCATGGACGTGATCCTGTCGGCGACCGGCGCGGTGCGCGACATGTTTGTCGATCTGGGCCGCGGCAACCGTCCGGGGCCGGCTGCGCCCGACCTGCTCGAGGCGCTGCGCGCCGCGTGCGCCGGGCGACCGGCGGCAGCCGCCGC
>NZ_AMXD01000064.1 GCF_000310185.1 Thauera aminoaromatica S2
GGGCGCGCAGGGCGTCGGCGTTGCGCGCGAGCTCGACGCTGAGCTGCGCCGCGCGGCGCCTGCCGGGGCGCAGCAGGCCGGCAGGCGTCTCGTCGAGGAAGCCGGCCTGCTGTTCGACCAGCAGCACCCGCCCGCCCGGGCCGACCACGGCGAAATCGACCTCGCCGAACACCGCCGTGCGACCCTCGGCGCGCGTCCAGTGCAGGCTGTGGTAGATCGTGGTGTCCTCGGGCAACGCGGCGGCGAGGCGGGCGAGGGTGGCGAGCTCGCGCCCGCGCGCGCCCTCCGCGGGGAGCAGGCGCCAGCCTTCGGGGTGGGTGCGGGCCATGGTGGGCCTCAGTCGATGGGCTCGAACAGGCGGGCGACGATGCGCTGGCAAGACGGGAGCTCGAAGGCCTCGGGGTTCATGTCGAGAATGTAATGGCGTTCATCCGCTTTCACGGTTGCGGGGCGAAGTGGCCGGATCGCTTCACCCATCGGAGACCGGCGGGGTTGCGGCGGTTTGCGCACGCCGCTCACCCCGTCCAGCGTGAGCCCGTGCTTCAGTTCCCCGCGAACACCTCGTCGATCGTCCGCGCCTCGAGCACGCGCTCGGCCCAGATCTCGAGCTGCTCGGGCGTGGACTGGGAGAGACGCCGGATGATGTCGGGGGAGAGCGGGCCGAAGCGCCGGTTCAGCAGGCGCAGGAGGACGCTTGCACTGCCTTGGGCACGACCCTGCTCGATCCCCTTCTCGATACCGATTTCGAGCCCTTGCTCCATGCCCTTCTGCAGCCCGCGCTCGATCGCGAGTCGTTCGACGCTGGTGACGTACTTCACTTTGCGTTCTCCTTCAATATTTTCAATATCTTGCCACAGTCTCTGCTCGAACTCCCTGGGTAGTCGCATCATCCAGTCGAGCACCGAAAAGAAGTCGAGGATGCGTTGTCGCGTCCAGTCGCGTTCATAGAGTAGTCGCACCAGGCGGCGCTTGGCGTCGAAGCGGGCGATCGGGCTGCGGCGGGTGCGACGGGTGTAGAGGTGCGCGGCGGTGACGAGTGCGAAGGGGTTCGGGTTGCACAGCAGCGCGGCTTCGTCCGCTGCGTGGTCGACCAGCTTGGCGACCGGAAATTGCAGATTGTGCCGGCAGCCGAGGCGCTCGTAGCCGAAGCGGTCGGGGCGCCAGGCCGGGTCGTCATCGGCGAGCACGGCCAGGCTGGCGACCGGACGGTCGTAGCTGTCGTAGATGCGGTAGTTATAGACGAACATCCGGCGTGCGAAGTCGGGGTCCATGCTTCCCTGGACCTCGATGTGCACACACAGCAAGTCCTCCTCGCCGGCGTGCGTGGTGACGCTGGCGAGCTTGTCCACATGGCGCCGGCCGAGCGCGGCGTCGCGTACGATCTGCTGCAGCTCCTTGTCGAGGAAGCGGTGGCCGCGCGCCCAGTCGATCTGGCGGCCGGCATCGGGGAAGTAGAAGTCGATGAACTCCGGGAAGGCGTGCTCGACGGCCTCCTTCCACGGACTGTCGTAATCGTCCTGCGCGGCGCTGGCGGGCATTGCGAGCTCCTGGGTGAGGGAGCTGGAATGCTATTTGGAAATATGACAAAAGGGAATTGGGGGCATTGGGATGCGTCCCCGAATTTTCGGAGTATCCGCGATTTTCGGGGGCTGCACGCCATGGCAATGCCGGCTGGCCGCCGCCGTGCCGCCGCGCGAATCGGACTAGAATCCCCCCCATGCCGCTGACCCTCGCCGCTCCCGTCCACAGCGAACTGATCATCAAGAAGAGCCGCTTCATCGGCTGCGTGCAGCCGATGAGCGACCGCGCCGGCGCGCAGAAGGTCGTGGCCGCGTTGTGGGCGCAGCATCCGGGGGCGCGCCATGTGTGCTGGGCGCTGCTTGCGGGCGGGCAGTCGGCGGCGGTGGACGACGGCGAGCCGAGCGGCACCGCCGGGCGGCCGATGCTCGACGTGCTGCGCCACCAGGACCTGGAGGGCGTGCTCGCCACCGTGGTGCGCTACTTCGGCGGCGTGAAGCTGGGCGCCGGGGGTTTGGTGCGCGCCTACACGGACGCGGTGGCGCAGGCCTTGCTCGAGGCCGAGAAGGTGCCGATCGTGCGCCTGGCGACGCTGCGCTGCGTGGTGCCGTATGCGATGGAGGGGCTGCTGCGGCGCGAGCTCGACGCCGCCGGGGCGAGCCTGCTCGCGGTGGCGCACGGGCAGGCGGTGGAGCTGTGCTTCAGCCTGCCCGAGGATGCCGCCGCAGCCCTGCGCGCGCGCCTTGCGGAGGCGGGGCAGGGCCGGATCGAGTGGATCGCGGAGGTCGAGTGAGCGTTGGGCGCCAAGGGGCGGCAGCGTCCGGGTTTGCGCGGGGGCGAGGATCGCGACTTGCGTCGCTCCTACAGGGCGCCTGGGGCGTAGGGTGTGGTCGTAGGAGCGACGCAAGTCGCGATCGAATCATCCGGAGTCCTCCCCCCGGCGTATCCGGCGCATGCGCAGATCAAGCGCCGAAATCGCGACTTGCGTCGCTCCTGCCTGATCCGCCGGCGGGTCGGCCTCAGGAGAGCTGTGGCAGGGGGGCGATGGTCCAGCCGCGCGCTTCGAGTTCCGTGCGCAGATGTCGCGCGCTCTCCACTGCGCCCAGGGTGTCGCCGTGCACGCAGATGCTGTCCATCGAAGTCGGCAGCACCTTGCCGCTCTGGCTGACCACGCCGCCGGCCTCCAGCATGCGCAGCACGTGGGTGACGAGTTCGTCGTGGTCGTGGATGACCGCGCCGGGCTGGCCGCGCGGCACCAGCGTGCCTTTGTCGGTGTAGGCGCGGTCGGCGAAGACCTCGCCGGCGACCCTCAGCCCGGCGCGCGCGCCGGCCGCATGGAGTTCCGACAGCACCGGGGCGAGCAGGATCAGCCCGGGGTCGATGGCCTTGACCGCGCGCGCGACCGCGTCGGCGAGCGCCGCATCCTCGCAGGCCTGGTTGTTGAGTGCGCCGTGCGGCTTGACGTGGGTGACGCGGCCGCCTTCGGCCGCGGCCATGCCGGCGAGCGCGCCGACCTGGTAGATGATCATCGCCTCGAGCTCGGCCGGCGCCATCTTCATCGGCCGGCGACCGAAGCCCTGCAGGTCGGGGTAGGCCGGGTGGGCGCCGAGGCTCACCCCCGCCGCGAGCGCCGTGCGCACGGTGTGGCGCATCACCAACGGGTCGCCGGCGTGGAAGCCGCAGGCGATGTTGGCCGAGCGCACCACCTGCAGAAGGGCTTCGTCCTCGCCCATGGTCCAGGGGCCGAAGGATTCGCCGAGGTCGGCGTTGAGGTTGATCGTCTTGTTCATGGGCGGGGCTCCTTGGGGTGGGGAGATCGGGGCGTGCTGGCTGGGGGCCGGGATTGCGACTTGCGTCGCGCCAGGGCGGGCGGCGCTTGCGCGATCAATACAGCGGTCGGTATTCGGTGCCGAGGGCATGCACGACCCCGTCGACCAGGTTCCCGGTGTACAGCGCCATCAGGTCGATGCCATCGGGCGGCAGGGCGCGGATCGAGGCGATCAACGCCCGGGTCTCGGTCTCGGCGGCGCGCGCGATGCACGCGCCCTCGGCGGCGCTCACGGCGGCGAAGCGCAGGCTCTGGCCGGGGCGCAGCGCGGCGAGACGGCCGAGGTCGGCGCCGATCACGGTGGCGATCTTGGGATAGCCGCCGGCGGTCTGCGCGTCGGCGAGCAGCACGATGGGCTGGCCGGCACCGGGCACCTGGATGGAGCCGGGCACGGTGGCGTCGGAGACGATCTCGGCGGCGCCGGCGTGCTCCAGCTGCGCGCCCTCGAGGCGGATGCCCATGCGGTCGGCCTCGGGGGTGACGCGATATTCGCCGCCCACCAGGGCGTCGAGCGCGGTGGGGCTGAAGTGGTCGGCCTGCGGACCGGGCACCAGGCGGATCGGACCGGTGTCGGCCGCGGGCGGCTGGGCGAGCACGCGGTCGCTGTCCCAGGGGTCGGCGTCGGCGGAGAGCGCCAGGCGCGTGCCGGCGCCGAGCGCACGGCCATCCACGCCGCCGATGCCGGCGCGCGCATAGGTCGAGGCGCTGCCCATCACCGCCGCCGGCTCGAGGCCGACGATCGCGACCATGGCGATGCGTCCGCCCTCCATCTTGCGGATGCGCAGCTGCTCGCCGTCGGCCAGCGTCACCGAGCGCCACGGCGCGAGCTGGCGCCGGCCCTCGGTGCCTTCGACCTCGACCACCGTGTCGCCGGCCACCGCGAGCTTCACCGCGCCGCCGCTCGCGGCGACGTGCAGGCCGCCGTCGAAGCATTCGATCACCGCGGCGTCCTCGGCGCGACCGGCGAGCGCATTGGCGATGCGCATCAGGCGGCGGTCGAGCACGCCCGCCCAGGGCACGCCGATGCGGCGGTGGCCGCGGCGGCCGCCGTCCTGGATGGAGGCGAAGGCGCCGGGGGAGAGGATTTCCACTTCGGTCCGGGTGCTCATGCTGCGTTCTCCGCGGGGGTCGGGGCGCTTTCCAGCCATTGCATGGGGTCGATTTGGGCGCTGGCGAGGCCGGCCTCGATGGCGCGGCATTCCTGGGCGCTCACCGGGACGAAGCGCACGCGGTCTCCGGCCGCGAGCAGCGAGGGCGAGGTGCGGCGGGCGTCGAACAACGGCACCGGGCAGCGCCCGAGCAGGTGCCATCCGCCGGGGCTCTCCCAGGGGTAGATCGCGGTCAGGCCTGTGGCGATCGCCACGCTTCCGGCGGGCACGCGCACGCGCGGCTGGGCACGGCGTGGCAGGCGCAGCGGCGCGGGCAGGTCGCCCATGAAGGGGAAGCCGGGCAGGAAGCCGATCATGTAGACCAGGTATTCCGCTCCGCTGTGCAGCGCGACGACCTCGTCCTCGCCGATGCCGATCGCGCCCGCCACCTCGGCGAGGTCGGGGGCGGCCTCGCCCTCGTAGCACACCGGCAGGCGCCAGTGGCGGCCGTCGGTGGTGCTGCCGTGCTCGGCGGCGGCGATCAGCGGCTGCAGCGCGGCGAGCACTGCATCGCGGTCGGTGACGAGCGGGTCGAAGAACACGGTCAGCGAGCGGAAGGTGGGCATGGTCTCGATCACGCCCGGCAGTTTGCCCGCCTGCTTCCGGCGCAGCACGGCGGCGTCGAGCGCATTGACCTCGGCCAGCAGGGCAGGGTCGATGATGCTGCCGAATTCGATGGTGAGCGCGGCGTCGCCGGCGTCGAGGATGCGAAAGCTCACGGGAGGGCTCCCTGGTGATGTGCAGCGGATTTACAGCGATGAAGTGGAGGCCGCGCGCGCGGCCTGGTCGTAGCGGCCGGACAGGGTGCGCAGCAGGCGGGCGAGTTCGCCGATCTGGGCGTTGTCCTCGGGGCTGCCGGTGAAGCCGGGCATCAGGCAGGCCTCGCGTACGTCGCGGTACGCCAGGCAGATCTCGCGGCCCCGCTCGGTGACGGAGAAGAACGCCTCCTTGCCCTTCTTGACGCTCTGCACCAGGCCGAGTCCGGCGAGCTTGCGCAGCGAGTAGGAGACGACGTGGGTGTCCTCGACGTTGAGCACGAAGCAGATGTCCGCAAGGCGCTTCTCGGAGTCGCGGTGCGACACGTGGTGCAGCACCAGCACGTCGATCGGCGTCATGTCCTTGACGCCGGCGGTGGTCATGCAGCGCATCATCCAGCGTGCGAAAGCATGCCAGGCGATGATGAGGCCGAACTCCATCTCGGAAAGTTCGGGCGATTTCGGCGAGATCAGGTGCTGGGAGGACACGATGCGGCTGGCTTCTTTCATGACTGCCTCCGGAGGTGGAAGACAAGGTTTCGCTGACGTTTTGCAAAAAAAACGTGTACGTTTTGTTGACAAGATACCCACAAAATCTCTATTGTGCAATAACGGTGACTTATCGAAGACCGGTCGCCGCCCGCCAATCCGCGTTCCGGGCTTCTCGCCCTCCTCTACCAGGAGTAATCGCCATGCGCTTCCCGCGTCCCCTCGTCAAGGTGATCGCCACTTCGCTCGTAGGCCTGGGTCTGGCCGCCGTCGCCCACGCCCAGACCGCGTGGGACATGCCCACCCCCTACCCGGCCAACAACTTCCACACCGAGAACATCCAGCAGTTCGCCAAGGAGGTCGACGAGGCCACCGGCGGCAAGCTCAAGATCACCGTGCACGCCAACGGCTCGCTGTTCAAGGCCAACGAGATCAAGCGCGCGGTGCAGTCCGGGCAGGCGCAGATCGGCGAGCTGATCATCTCTGGGCTGGCCAACGAGGACGCGCTCTACGCGCTCGACACCGTGCCCTTCCTGGCCACCGGCTATGCGGATTCGAAGAAGCTGTGGCAGGCCTCGAAGGCGGCGGTCGAAGCGCGCCTGGCGAAGAACGGCCTCAAGATCCTGTACTCGGTGGCCTGGCCGCCGCAGGGCCTGTACTCCATGACCGAGCTCAAGAGCATCGGCGACCTCAAGGGCATGAAGATCCGCTCCTACAGCCCGACCGTGGCGCGCATGATCGAGCTGATGGGGGGGCAGCCGGTGACCGTGCAGGCCGCCGACCTCACCCAGGCGCTGTCGACCGGCGTGGTGTCGGCCAACCTGACCTCCTCGGCCACCGGTTACGACACCAAGAGCTGGGAAAACCTGAGCCACTACTACGACATCCAGGCCTGGCTGCCGAAGAACATCGTGTTCGTGTCGAAGAAGGCCTTCGACGCGCTAGACCAGCCGTCGCGCGATGCCCTGCTGAAGGCCGCCGCCGCGGCCGA
Source organism: Thauera aminoaromatica S2 (assembly GCF_000310185.1). Classification (GTDB taxonomy): domain Bacteria; phylum Pseudomonadota; class Gammaproteobacteria; order Burkholderiales; family Rhodocyclaceae; genus Thauera; species Thauera aminoaromatica. The sequence continues at coordinate 6,730 of NZ_AMXD01000064.1, forward strand.
GGAGCGCGGCTGGAAAGTGTCGGAAGAGAAGACCGCCTGGTACATCGACCAGCTCAAGGCCAACAAGATGAAGGTCCAGCCCGCGCCGGAGGCGCTGCAGGCCGAGCTGCTCAAGGTCGGCGAGAAGATGACCGCCGAGTGGGTCGAGAAGGCCGGTCCGGACGGCCAGGCCATCCTCGACGCCTACCGCAAGCTGAAGTGACCGGCGGATGCCGCATCGGCCCCGCCGTGGCGGGGCCTTCTTGTTCAGGAGATCGCCCATGAGAGCGTTCCTCGATTCCTTGTACCGCCTGTCCGGGGCGCTCGCCGCGGTCGGCATGGTGGCCACGCTGGTGCTGGTCGCGACCGGCGTCTTCACGCGCCCGCTCGGCATCTACCTGCCCGGCACCGACGACTACGCCGGCTACGCGATGGCGGCCTGCGGCTTCCTCGCGCTGGCCTACACCTTCAAGCACGGCGAGCACATCCGCGTGAGCCTGGTGCTCGAGCGCGTCGGCCCGCGTCTGCGCGCGGCGCTGGAGTGGTTCTCGCTCGCCGCCGGCACCGCCGTGGCGGCGATGCTGGCCTTCTACGCCGTGCGCATGGTGCTGCAGTCGCACGAATTCGAGGAAATCTCGCAGGGCGTGGACGCCACGCCACTGTGGATTCCGCAACTGTCGATGGCCTTCGGCTCGGTCGTGCTGCTGATCGCGCTGATCGACGACCTGGTGATGACCACCCTGGGGCGCGCACCGGCGCGACTCGCCACCCACAGCGGCGAAGCCGCGCGCATGGAATAAGAGGAGCGCGCCATGGAAGTCATGATTGCGGCCGTACTGATCGGCCTGATGCTGGCGCTGCTCGCCGGCGGCGTATGGATCGGCCTCGCGCTGATGGCGATCGGCATCCTCGGCATGCTCGGCTTCACGCCGCGCGCGCCGGGCGACGGCATGGCGGTGGCGATCTGGAGCCACGGTTCGAGCTGGACCCTGACCGCGCTGCCGCTGTTCCTGTGGATGGGCGAGATCCTCTTTCGCACCAAGCTGTCGGAAGACATGTTCAAGGGCCTGTCGCCCTGGCTGGAACGCCTGCCGGGCCGCCTGCTCCACACCAACATCATCGGCTGCACCTTGTTCGCCGCGGTGTCGGGCTCGTCGGCGGCGACCTGCGCCACCATCGGCAAGATCGCGCTGCCCGAGCTGCAGCGCCGCGGCTACCCCGAGTCGATGGCGCTGGGCACCCTGGCCGGTGCCGGCACGCTGGGCCTGCTGATCCCGCCCTCGATCATCATGATCGTGTACGGCGTGGCGGCGGACGTGTCGATCTCCAAGCTCTTCATCGGTGGCGTGCTGCCCGGCATCCTGCTGGCGAGCCTGTTCATGGGCTGGGTGGTGGTGTGGTCGCTGATGAACCCGGGCAAGATCCCCGCCGCCGACCTCAAGACCGACTTCATGGGCAAGCTGCGCGCCTCGAAGAACCTGATCCCGGTGATCCTGCTGATCGGCGGCGTGCTCGGCTCGATCTACAGCGGCATCGCCACCGCGACCGAGGCCGCCGCGATCGGCGTGATCGGCAGCCTGATCATCGCCGCCAGCCAGCGCACGCTCAATCGCAAGAGCTTCTTCGGTGCGCTGATGGGCGCCACCCGGCTGTACTGCATGATCGCGCTGATCCTCGCCGGCTCGGCCTTCCTGACCCTCGCGATGGGCTACATCGGCCTGCCCCGCCATCTCGCCGAGTGGATCGGCGGGCTCGGCCTCACCCCGGGCATGCTGCTGGTGGCGCTGGCGATCTTCTACATCCTGCTCGGCTGCTTCCTCGACGGCATCTCGATCGTGGTGCTGACGATGGCGGTGCTGATGCCGACCATCCAGGCCGCGGGCATCGATCCGCTGTGGTTCGGCATCTTCGTGGTGGTGGTGGTGGAGATGGCGCAGGTCACCCCGCCGGTCGGCTTCAACCTCTTCGTGCTGCAGGGCCTCACCGGGCGCGACATGACGGTGATCGCGCGCTACGCGCTGCCCTACTTCCTGCTGATGGTGCTGGCGGTGGTGCTGCTGTACACCTTCCCCGGCCTGGTGACCTGGCTGCCCGGGCACATGATCGGGTGACGGGCTCCGCGCCCGCGGCCGCTGGCGTTCAGTCGCCGGGCGCGGGCGCCGTATCTGCGCAAGGGCCGGCGGCGAGTTCCGCCGCACGCGCCTCGGCCGCCAGCCAGTCGTGCACCGTGGCCACGCGCGGATCGGCGAGCGCCCCGGCGGAATGGATCACGCAGTAGCGCTTGCCGGTGCGCACCGACTGCGCGAAGGGCGCCACCAGGCGGCCGCTGTCGAGCTCGTCGGTGATCAGGGTGCGGCGCGCGATCGCCACCCCCATGCCGGCGATCGCGCACTGCATGGTGATGTGGTTGCGGTTGAACATGTAGCCGCGCCGTACCTCCACCTGGGGTGCGCCGATGGCCTTCAGGTAGCGCTCCCACTCGGCGTAGGGCGGGCTCCCGCGCCAGGCGGTCATGTCGTGCAGCAGCGGGTAGTGGCGCAGGTCCTCGGCGCCGAGCAGCGGTGGACGGCCTTCGAGCAGGCGTGGCGAGCACACCGGGAAGATCTCCTCTTCCAGCAGCACGGTGCTCTGGAAGCCGGGGTAGCTGCCGTCGTTGAGGTCGATCGCGAGGTCGAACTCGCCGTCGCGTAGCGAGTACGTGCTGTCCTCGGCCTCGACCTGCAGCTCGATCTGCGGAAAGCGCGCCATCAGGCGTGGCAGACGCGGCACCAGCCAGGTGGCGAGGAAGGAGGGCAGGGTGCGCACCCGTACCACGCCGCTGAGCGCGCCGCCACGCAGGCGGCCGATGGCGAGCTCGACCGCGGCGTAGGCCGGATCGACCGCGGCGAGCAGGCGCTTGCCCGCGTCGGTGAGCTCGAGCCGGCGCGGCAGGCGGCGGAACAGGCGCTGGGCGAGCCAGTCCTCGAGCAGCTTGATCTGCTGGCTCACCGCGCCGGTGGTGATGCTGAGCTCCTCGCCGGCGCGGGTGAAGGACAGGTGACGCGCGACGGCGAGGAAGACGCGTAGCCGGGTATGGATCTGGGAGGGTGCGCTCGTAGCCATGGTTTAGTTTTGCTAAAGAAAAGATCAATAACTATCGATTGAGCACCCGCCCATCCAGCTGGAGAATGCCGCTCATGCACTGATAAGTATTTTCGTGCTTAGCAGAATTAAATCAACAAGCCGTTTCCCCTCGGAGTCTCCCATGTCCATCAGCGTACTCGACCTGTTCAAGATCGGCGTCGGTCCGTCCAGCTCGCACACGGTCGGGCCGATGCGGGCCGCGCACGATTTCGTCGCCGAGCTGCAGCGCCGCGGCCTGCTCGACCAGGTGCGCCGCATCGAGGCGAAGCTCTACGGCTCGCTGTCGGCGACCGGCGTTGGCCACGGCACCGACCGCGCGGTGGTGGCCGGCCTGATGGGCGCGCGCCCGGACGAGGTTGATCCCGACTTCCTGGTGGGCGCGGTCGATGCGGTGCGCATCGATGCCAGCCTGCCGCTAGGCGGCACGACGGCGGTGCCCTTCGAGTGGACGCGCGACCTGCGCCTGCTGCCGGTGAGCCTGCCCTACCATCCCAACGCGATGCGCCTGGCCGCGCACGGCGAGGCTGGCGTGCTGTACGAGAACACCTACTACTCGGTGGGTGGCGGCTTCGTGGTCGACGAGGCGCAGGCGCAGTCGGGCGCGCCGGCCGAGGCCGCGGTCGCCGTGCCCTATCCCTTCGACACCGGCGCAGAGCTGCTCGCCCAGTGCCGCCGCCACGGCCTGCGCATCAGCGAGCTGATGCTGGCCAACGAGTCGGCCTGGCGCAGCGAGGCGGAGACGCGCGCCGCGCTGCTGCGCATCTGGGACGTGATGCGCGCCTGCGTGACGCGCGGCGTGGGCCACGAGGGCGTGCTGCCCGGCGGGCTCAACGTGCGCCGGCGCGCGCCGGGGCTGTATCGCAAGCTCAGCGAGCAGGCGAGCGGGCGCAACATGATCAGCGACTCGATGAGCGCGCTCGACTGGGTCAACCTCTACGCGCTCGCGGTCAATGAAGAGAACGCCGGCGGCGGCCGCGTCGTCACGGCGCCCACCAATGGTGCGGCCGGTATCATCCCGGCGGTGATGCACTACTACATGAAGTTCATGCCCGGCAGCGACGAACGCGACGTGGAGAACTTCCTCCTCGCCGCCGCCGCGGTCGGCGTGCTGTGCAAGAAGAACGCCTCCATCTCCGGCGCCGAGGTCGGCTGCCAGGGCGAGGTCGGCTCGGCCTGCGCGATGGCCGCCGCGGGCCTGGCCGAAGTGCTCGGCGGCACGCCCGAGCAGGTCGAGAACGCCGCCGAGATCGGCCTCGAGCACAACCTCGGCCTGACCTGCGACCCCGTCGGCGGCCTGGTGCAGGTGCCCTGCATCGAGCGCAACGCGATGGCCTCGATCAAGGCCATCAACGCCGCCCAGCTCGCCCTGCGCGGCGACGGCGCGCACACGGTCTCGCTCGACCAGGTGATCCGGACCATGCGCGACACGGGCCGCGACATGCTCGACAAGTACAAGGAGACCTCCCGCGGCGGCCTCGCCGTCAGCTTTCCGGAGTGCTGAGCGCCGCCACACCGGATCTCCAGCCGAATGTCCACCCGTTCCACCCCCGACCCGGCACAGCCCATCCCGCACGTGCCCGGGTCCAGCCTCACCCGGCTTCCCTAACCACAACGTCATCCACGAGGAGACACTCAATGACCACCGCAAACCCCACGGCTCTGCAGCGCGTGATGCGCATGAGCCTCATCTCCCAGATCGCCATCGGTCTGGTCCTCGGCATCGCACTGGCGCTGATCGCGCCGGGCGCCACCAAGTCGGTCGCGCTGCTCGGCGACCTCTTCATCGCCGCGCTGAAGGCGGTCGCGCCGATCCTGGTCTTCGTGCTGGTGGCGGCGGCGATCGCCAACCACAGGCACGGCCAGCCGACGCACATGCGCCCGATCCTCGTCCTCTACCTGCTCGGCACCTTCGCCGCCGCGGTGGTGGCGGTGATCGCCAGCTTCGCCTTCCCGACCACGCTGGTGCTCGACACCGCGGCCGCGACCGGCAACCCGCCGGGTGGCATCCTCGGGGTGCTCAAGAACCTGCTGCTGAGCGTCGTCTCCAATCCGGTGCGCGCGCTCATGGAAGCCAATTTCATCGGCATCCTGGCGTGGGCGATCGGCCTCGGCGTCGCGCTGCGCCATGCCGCGGAGAGCACCCGCAAGATGGTCAATGACGTCGCGGATGCGGTGTCCTCGATCGTGCAGGTGGTGATCCGCTTCGCCCCGCTCGGCATCTTCGGCCTGGTCGCCGCCACCATGGGCGAGTCCGGCTTCGACGCGCTGCTCGGCTACGGCAAGCTGCTGATGGTGATCGTGGGCTGCATGGTCTTCGTCGCCCTGGTGGTCAACCCGCTGTTCGTGTTCTGGAAGCTGCGCACCAACCCCTATCCGCTGGTGTTCACCTGCCTGCGCGAGAGCGGCGTCACCGCCTTCTTCACCCGCAGCTCGGCCGCCAACATCCCCATCAACCTCGAGCTGTGCAAGCGCATGGGCCTGCACGAGGACACCTATTCGATCTCGATCCCGCTCGGCGCCACGATCAACATGGCTGGCGCGGCGATCACGATCTCGGTGATGGCGCTCGCCGCGGCGCACACCCTCGGCATCGCGACCGACTTCCCGACCGCGCTGCTGCTGTGCCTGGTGTCCGCGCTCGCCGCATGCGGCGCCTCGGGCGTGGCGGGGGGCTCGCTGCTGCTGATCCCGATGGCCACCAGCCTGCTGGGCGTCCAGGCCGACGTGGCGATGCAGGTGGTGGCGATCGGCTTCGTCATCAGCGTGGTGCAGGACTCGTGCGAGACCGCGCTGAACTCCTCGACCGACGTCCTCTTCACCGCCGCCGCCTGCGCGGCGGAGAGCGGCGAGCCGCTTCAGCTGGATCGCACCTGATCCCGGCATGACCGTGCGCCTGCGCCACGGCGCAGGTGTCCGTCCGGCGGCCGTCGCGGCCTCCGGGCGTGGCGGGGCTCCGGCCCCGCGCCTTCCCTGAATCAGGCCCTGCCCGGGGGGCTTCCAATCCCCGGGCACTGCAACGGAGTCGTCATGAACAAGAATCCCGCAACTGCCGTCGAACAGAGCGGCAAGCCCCAATCCCCGGCGCGCGAGCGCTTCCTCGCCCATCTGCACGGTGTCGTCGATCAGATCCGCGCCGACGGCTTCTACAAGGCCGAGCGCGTCATCGACAGCCCTCAGGGTGCCCAGGTCCACCTCGGCACCGGTGCGGACGTCCTCAACTTCTGCGCCAACAACTACCTCGGGCTCGCCAACGACCCGCGCCTGGTCAAGGCCGCCCAGGACGGCCTGGCCGAGGACGGCTTCGGCATGGCGTCGGTGCGCTTCATCTGCGGCACGCAGTCGGTGCACAAGCAGCTCGAGGCGAGCATCTCGAAGTTTCTCGGCACCGAGGACACCATCCTGTACGGCAGCTGCTTCGACGCCAACGGCGGCCTGTTCGAGACCCTGCTCACCGAAGAGGACGCGGTCATCTCCGACGAGCTCAACCACGCCTCCATCATCGACGGCGTGCGCCTGTGCAAGGCCAGGCGCTACCGCTACCGCAACAACGACATGGCCGACCTCGAGGCGCAGCTGCAGGCCGCGGACGCCGCCGGCGTGCGCTTCAAGCTGATCGCCACCGACGGCGTGTTCTCCATGGACGGCGTGATCGCCGACCTGAAGTCGGTCTGCGACCTGGCCGACAAATATGGCGCGCTGGTGATGGTCGACGACTCCCATGCCGTCGGCTTCGTCGGCACGCACGGCCGTGGAACGGCGGAATACTGCGGCGTGGAAGGCCGCGTGGACATCATCACCGGCACGCTCGGCAAGGCGCTGGGGGGCTCCTCGGGAGGCTATACCTCGGGGCACAAGGAGATCATCGAACTGCTGCGCCAGCGCTCGCGGCCCTATCTGTTCTCCAACACGCTCGCGCCCTCCATCGCCGCGGCCTCGATCAAGGTGATGGAGCTGCTCGCGAGTGAAGAAGGTCTTGAACTGTGCCGTCGCGTCAAGGAAAACGGCGAACATTTCCGCCGCGAGATGACCAGGCTCGGCTTCACGCTGGCGGGCAAGGATCACCCCATCGTCCCGGTCATGCTCGGCGATGCGCAGCTGGCCGGTCGCATGGCCGAAGAGCTGCTGAAGGAAGGCATCTACGTCATCGGCTTCTCCTTCCCCGTCGTGCCCAAGGGCAAGGCCCGCATCCGCACGCAGATGAGCGCCGCGCACACCACGGCGCAGATCGACCGCGCGGTGGCGGCCTTCGCCAAGGTGGGCAAGGCACTCGGCGCGATTGCGTGACCACGACCACTGATATCGATTGAGAGGAATCCCATGAAGGCCTTGGCCAAATTGACCCCGTCGGTGGGGCTCACGCTGACCAGCGTGGAAAAGCCGGAAGTCGGACCCAACGACGTCCTCATCAAGATCAAGAAGACCGCGATCTGCGGCACGGACATCCATATCTGGAAGTGGGACGAGTGGGCGCAGAAGACCATTCCCGTCCCCATGCACGTCGGCCACGAGTACGTCGGCGTGATCGCCGAGATGGGCCAGGAGGTGCGCGGCTTCAAGATCGGCGACCGCGTGTCGGGCGAGGGGCACATCACCTGCGGTTTCTGCCGCAACTGCCGCGCCGGCCGTCGCCACCTCTGCCGCAACACCGTGGGCGTCGGCGTGAACCGCGCGGGCGCGTTCGCCGAGTACCTGGCGATCCCGGCGGTCAATGCGTTCAAGATCCCCGACGACATCTCCGACGACCTCGCGGCGATCTTCGACCCCTTCGGCAACGCCACCCATACCGCGCTGTCCTTCAACCTGGTCGGCGAGGACGTGCTCATCACCGGCGCCGGCCCGATCGGCATCATGGCGGTGGCGATCGCGCGTCACGTCGGCGCGCGCCATGTCGTCATCACGGACGTCAACGATCACCGCCTGGAGCTCGCCCGCAAGATGGGCGCGACGCGCGCGGTGAATGTGAGCCGCGAGAACCTCGCCGACGTGAAGACCGAGTTGCACATGGTCGAAGGCTTCGACGTCGGCCTCGAGATGTCGGGCGTGCCGTCGGCGTTCACCTCGATGCTCGAGCACATGAACCACGGCGGCAAGATCGCGCTGCTGGGCATTCCGCCGTCCAACACCGCGATCGACTGGAACCAGGTCATCTTCAAGGGCCTGGAGATCAAGGGCATCTACGGCCGCGAGATGTTCGAGACCTGGTACAAGATGGTCGCCATGCTGCAGAGCGGGCTGGACCTGAGCCCGATCATCACCCACCACTACCCGGTCGAGGAGTTCAAGACCGGCTTCGAGACCATGCTCTCGGGCAACAGCGGCAAGGTGATCCTGGACTGGGAAGCGCTGGCCGCCTGATCCTTGTGCTGTGGCAAACAGGACAGAGCCCGCGCAGGCCCGGGCTCTGTCCGTTGGCGGGCCCGCTCAGAGTTCGTCCAGCCGCGCCAGCCAGTGCGCGGCCTGCGCCAGCGTGGCGGCGCGCTCGCCCGCGTCCATCTTCGCCCACGCCTTGTACGGCATCGCCATGCGCGGGTTGCGTGCGAAGCGCGCCTCGTGGCGCAGCAGGAAGTCCCAGTACAGGCTGTTGAAGGGGCAGGCGAACTTCGTGCCGCTGGCGCCGTGGCGGCGCCTGGGGTCGTAGGCGCAGCCCTTGCAATAGTCCGACTGCTTGCCGATGTAGCTCGCCGCACCGGCGTAGGGCTTGCTCGCGATCACGCCGCCGTCGGCGAACTGGCTCATGCCGCGGGTGTTGGGCATCTCCACCCACTCGAAGGCGTCGATGTAGATGCCCAGGTACCAGGCGTCCACCGCGTCCGGGTCGCAGCCCGCCAGCAGCGCGAAGTTGCCGGTGATCATCAGGCGCTGGATGTGGTGGGCGTAGGCGGTGTCGAGCGATTGCGCGATGGCGTGGCGCAGGCAGGCCATCTTCGTGTCGCCGCTCCAGTACCACTCCGGCAGCGGGCGCCGGGCGTCGAGCGCATTGGCCTGCGCATAGCCCGGCATGCGCGCCCAATACACGCCGCGCACGAACTCCCTCCAGCCCAGGATCTGGCGCACGAAGCCCTCGCAGCTCGCCAGCTCCACCTTGCCCGCCTGCCAGGCGGCGAGCGCGGCGTCGATGACCTCGCGCGGGTGCAGCAGCTTGACGTTGAGCGCGAACGACAGCCCGGAGTGGAACAGCGTGGTCGAGCGCGTGCTCATCGCGTCCTGGTAGGGGCCGAACCAGGGCAGGGCGTGCTCGATGAAGTGCGCCAGCCCGGCACGCGCCTCGCGCCGGGTGATCGGCCAGCGCAGCTGGTCGGCATGGGGCGCACCGATGGTTCGCACGCCCGCCGCGACGATCTCGTCCCACAGCGCGCAGAGGTCGTGGCCGCGCCAGGGCCATGCCGGCGCGGGCGGGTCGCCCGGCCATTTCTCGCGGTTCTGCGCGTCGAAGTTCCACACCCCGCCCACGGGGACGTCGTCGGCGTCGACCAGGATGCGGTGGCGGCGGCGCAGGTCGCGGTAGAAGAACTCCATGCGCGGCACCTTGGCGGCAAAGCGCTGCGCGAGTTCGGCACGCTCGGCGAGGAAGTGCTCGCTGCCGACCACCGCCTGCGGCAGGCCGAGCGTCTGCGCGGCCTCGTCCAGCAGGCGCTCCACCCGCCACTCGTCGGCCTCCATGCGCTCGAAGCGGGTCGCGCCGCACTCGGCCGCCACCTGCGCCAGGTTGGCGGCGAAGGACTGGCGGTTGTCGGCGTCGCCGATCTTCAGGTAGCGCACGCGATGACCGGCGGCCTGCAGCGCGGCGGCGAAGGCGCGCATCGCGGCGAAGATCGCCAGCACCTTCTGCGCATGGTGGCGGACGTAGTCGGTCTCGCTGCGCACCTCCATCATGAGGTACAGCGCGTCGGCGCGCGGGGCGCGGAACCAGGAGTGGGCGGCGTGGAGCTGGTCGCCGAGGATCAGGCGGAGAGTGGTCATCGTGACGAAGGGCGGGCGAGCTTGTGGTGTCGGCGTGCGTCGGTTCGGCGCGCCGTCATTCTAGGGCGAGGGGCCGCGACCGTGCCCGCTGCCCTGCCCGCGGGGGAAGTCCGTATGCATTTTGTGGTTGCAGTCGGTGCGCTTGATCCGGACACTGTTGTGCCCGAGTCGGGCTGCTCGACCGGCCGCGATCATCAAGGACAACAGGGCTGCACATGAACGACGACAACGCTCGCCTGAGGGCGGCCATCGACACGCTGCGCGTCCCGATCTACATGAAGGATGCGGACGGGCGCTATGTCTACGCCAACGATCTCGCGTGCTCGCTGCTGAAACGCTCGCGTGACGATGTCGTCGGCCGCTGCGACCAGGATCTTTTTCCGCCGGATCAGGCCGAGGTCCTGCGCCGCAACGACCTGCAGGTCATCGCGACCGCCAGGGCGGTGGTCATCGAGGAATATCTGAGCTTTCCCGACGCGCCCGTGCCGCGCTGCTGCATGAACATCAAGCAGCCGGTCGTCGACGCCGGCGGCCGCCCGGTCGGCGTGATCGGCCTTGCCATCGACATCGAGGCGCGCAAGCAGCAGGAGCGGGAGCTGGTCGGCCTCAAGAACGACTATGCCGCGATCCTCCAGGCCCTGCCCGATCCCTTGTTCGAGTTCGACATCGAAGGCCGCTGCCACGGCTACCGCACTCCCGACGAGGATCTGCTCGCCGCGCCGCCCGAAGTGTTCCTGGGGCGCACCGTGCGCGAGGTGCTGCCGCCGGAAGAGGCCGAGGTCTGTCTCGAGGCCCTGCGCGAGGCGGCGGCGAAGGGGCGCTCCACGGGCAAGGTGTTCAAGGTGGAGGCGCCCCAGGGCACGCGCTGGTTCGAGCTCTCGGTGGCGCCGATGGCCAGCGCGGCGGGCCGGACGCAGCGCTTCAACGTGCTTTCGCGCGAGGTGACCGCCCGCGAGCGCATGGAGCGCGCGCTGCAGGAGCAGGAGTCGCTGCTGCGCGCCGTGGTGGACAACACCCCGGTGGAATACTGGGCGCGCGACCTCGACGGGCGCTGCACCCTGCAGAACGCGATGACGGTGGCGCACTGGGGCGACCTGCTCGGCCAGCGTCCGGAAGAGAGCGCGAAGGAACCCGCGGCACGGACCGAGTGGCTGGAGACCAACCGCCGTGCCTACGCCGGCGAGACCGTCCATCGCGAGGTCGAGTACGAGGTCGACGGCGAGACGCGCATCTTCCAGTGCCTGGTCGCGCCGATCCGCGTGGGCGGCGAGGTGGTGGGCATCTTCGGTTTCAACCAGGACATCACCGAGCGCAAGCGCCAGGAGCACCAGATCCACGAGCTCGCCTTCTTCGATCCGCTGACCCGGCTGCCCAACCGGCGTCTGATGTTCGACCGCCTGGAGCGGGCCTTGGGCAGCAGTGCGCGTCGCCGGCACCAGGGCGCGCTGCTGCTGATCGACCTCGACCACTTCAAGGAGCTCAACGATTCCCACGGCCACGAGGCCGGAGACCAGCTGCTGATGAAGGTCGCCGCGCGCCTCGGGCTGAGCATCCGCGAGGGCGACACGGCCGCGCGCCTGGGGGGCGACGAGTTCGTGGTGATCCTGGAGGATCTCGAGGACGTCGCCGACGAGCTCCTGCACATCAAGGCGGTCGCGGACCGCATCGGCCGGGAGCTCGGCCGACCCTTCCAGCTGCAGCGCGGCACGGCGGGCGAGACGATCTCCTACCAGTGCTCGGCCAGCATCGGCATCAGCGCCTTCGGCGAACCGGGCGTCGGCGCGGCCGAGCTGCTGCGTCGTGCCGATACCGCGCTCTACCAGGCCAAGGCCGCGGGGCGCAACGCGGTCAGCTTCTTCGACCCGATCATGCAGGCCGCGGTCACCGCGCGCGCGCGCCTGCATTCCGACCTGCGCCAGGCGATCCGCGGAGGCCAGTTCGAGCTGCATTACCAGGTCCAGGTGGATGCGCAGCGACGGCCCGCGGGCGCCGAGGCGCTGGTGCGCTGGCGTCATCCCGAGAAGGGGCTGATCCACCCGGGCGGATTCATCGACCTCGCCGAGGAAACCGGGCTGATCGTGCCGCTCGGCCACTGGGTGCTGGCGACGGGGTGCCGGCAGCTCGCGCTGTGGGCCCGCCACCCCGCGACCGCGCACCTGCGGCTTGCGGTCAACGTGAGCGCGCGTCAGTTCCGTCAGCCGTCCTTCGCCGACGAGGTGCGTGCGCTGCTCGAACAGACCGGCGCGCCGGCGGACCGCCTCAAGCTCGAGCTGACCGAGAGCAGCCTGATCGAGGACACCGAGGCGGTGATCGAGCGCATGGAGACGCTGCGTGCGCTCGGCATCCGTTTCGCGCTCGACGACTTCGGCACCGGTTACTCCTCGCTCGCCTATCTCAAGCGCCTGCCGCTGGCGCAGTTGAAGATCGACCAGTCTTTCGTGCGCGACCTGATGTCCGATCCCAACGATGCCAGCATCGTGCGCACCATCCTCGCCCTCGGCGACAGCCTCGGCCTCGCCGTGATCGCCGAAGGGGTCGAGACCGAGGCGCAGTATGCCTTCCTGGCGGCGCACGGCTGCCGCGCCTACCAGGGCTACCTGTTCGGGCAGCCGGTCGCGCTGGACGTGTTCGAGGCCGGGCTGGCGGCGTCGGACGGCTGATCAGCTGCCGCGCAGCACGTCGAGGTCGGCGCGGTTGCGCTCGTCGGTGTAGGGCAGGGCGGGTTCCTGCGCCGCGTGCGCCGTGGACGGGGCGGAGCAGATCACCAGCACGTTGCCCTGCGGGCGGTCGCGGAACAGCACCTCGACCGCGCACGCGCCGTACTCGGCCTGGATGCTCGCCAGCAGGCTGCGCGCGTAGGGGCTGGCGAGCTCGCGGTCGAGGATCAGGTTGGCGGCGAGGACGCCGCCCGGCTTCAGCACGGCACGGGTGGCGCGCCAGAACTCGCGCGTGACCAGGTGGGCGGGGATGCTGGTGAGCGCGCTGTAGACGTCGACCACCACCGCGTCGTGGCGCGCGGCGGTCTCGCGCAGGTGGGCACGCGCGTCGGCGGCGACGAACTCGCCGCGCACCGGCTCGCGCAGGAAGTCGCGCTCGGCGATCTCCTTCACTGCGGGGTCGATATCGACATAGACGTAACGATTGAGCGGCTCGCGGTGCGAGAGCGTGAAGCCGCCGGCGCCCAGCACCAGCACGCTGCGCCCGCGGAAGCCGAGCTCGTCGAGCAGCAGGTCGCGCAGGCGGCGGATGTAGCGCGCGTAGCGCGGCGGCTCGCCGGCGTCGAGGATGGAGGCCGGCGAGTTGTTGATGCGCAGGACCTCGGGTGCCACGTAGCCGGGGATCGCCACCGCCTCGACGCGGTAGGTGGCGTAGGCGGTCTCGATCTGCTGCGGCAGCACCAGGTTGGCCACCAGCGCCATGCCCGCGATCGCGAGCGCCGCCGCGGCCGACGGCAGGCGCGCACCAGCCGCGCGGCCGAGCGCCGGTACCGCTGTGAGCAACAGGCCGGCGCACACCAGCACCGCCGCGCCCACGCCCAGCCACTGCATCACCCCCATCGACAGCGTCAGCGCGCCCAGGAAGGAGCCCAGCGTTGACCAGTACAGCGCCGCCCCGCTGCGCGCGCCGACGCGCTCGTGGCGCAGCAGGTTGGTGAGGATGGGCACGGTCTGGCCGAGCAGCCAGGCCACCGGGCACAGCACGCCGCACACCACCACCGCCCAGGCCACCGGTGCCGGCTGCAGCCGGGCGAAGGCCAGCTCCACCACCGGACCCGCCAGCCCGAGCGCGATCAGCGCCGCGGCGAGCAGGAAGTTGCGCCGCACGCGCGCGAGGTAGTCGCCAGCCACCTGCCCGCCGGCCTGGTAGCCGAGCGCCAGCGCGAGCAGGAAGAAGGCGATCGTCGGCGCGGTGACCGTGATCGCGCTGCCCACGTGCGGCACCAGCCGGCGCAGCGCGAGGATCTCGGCGCCGAGCGAGACGAAGCCCTCGACGAAGACGAGCAGGAAGAGCAGGGCGGGCGACAGCGACAGGGCGGGGGAGGGCACGGCGGGCGCCGTCCCGGGGCTGCCGGAGACCGGAGCGTGCATCGCGGAGGTCCTCGCGTGGTGAAGGGGGCGCCTTGGAGGCGACCGATTATCCGGCGCGTTGCCGCCGTAGGCCAGCACGCCTGTGCGCAGTGTTGCGCTGCGCTCCCCCGGCCGATGCCGGCAAGGCCGGAATCGGCTACCCTGCCGCCTGTCTCCTTGTCCCGCCCCGTCTACCCATGGCCCAGCCCACCCTCAAGCAGCGCAAGACCTTCGCCCTCATCCGCATCTTCGGCGGCATGGTCGCCGCGCTCTACCTGAGCTTCGTCGTCGTCACCAACATGCTCGCCGGCCATGCGCTTGAAGGCGAGCTGCTTTATTCCGCCCTGGTCGCGCTCGCCGGCTACGGCTACGCGGCCTGGTACCTGCGCGAGCTCGCCGCGGTGGCGCGCGAGGAGCGCGGCGGCCGATGAGGGCGGCGCGAACGGACCTCGCCGCGGCTGGGTCCGCCAATCCGCCGTCGGCCAGTCTGCCGTCGGCCAACTCGCCCTCCGCTGCACGGACGCGCAACGCGGCGCCCTGCGACGATCGTCTGGCGTGAGCACGTCTGCACGGCCGCCCGAAGGCTGGCGCTCTCCTCCCTCGGGGAGGAGGTGGCGCAGCGACAGGAGGGTAGTGTGGTGAGCCGCCGCGTCCGCCCTTCGCCCCTGTTGCGTGCCATCGAGCGCGCCACCACCGCGATGACCCGGCGCGCGCTCCGCGCCGGCGCGGACGCCGCCGGCAAGGCCGCGGCGCGCGGCGTCGAGG
>NZ_AMXD01000065.1 GCF_000310185.1 Thauera aminoaromatica S2
TGGCGGGCGCCAACTTCAGGAGCGCCGAGGGCAGCCCGCAGCGAAGCGCAGGGCCGCGAGTGCAGGCGGCGCCCGCCACTCCGGCCCTGCGGCCGCATCGGAGCAGCACGCGATCGCCCACGCCGCACGCCACACCACTCAGGAAGGGAATCGACGATGCCGGCGACCGATCGCTGCAATCGCGACTTGCGTCGCTCCCACAGAAACCACGCGCGGCCGCCCGACGGCGGGAGGACCCGCTCGCGCACGCCCCCACGCCAAGAAGACCGGCGTTCGGCGTAGAATGCCGCGCATGGAAACGCCCACGGCCAACTTCACGCACCACTTCCTGATCGCCATGCCCAACATGGTCGATCCGCACTTCGCGCGCACGCTCACCTACATCGCCGAACACAACGACCAGGGCGCGCTCGGCATCATCGTGAACAGGCCGATCGACATGACCCTGGCCAGCCTCTTCGAGCGCATCGAAGTGCCGCTCGAGGCCGAGGGCTTCGCCGCGCAGCCGGTGTATTTCGGCGGCCCGGTGCAGACCGACCGCGGCTTCGTGCTGCACCGCCCGCTCGGCGACTGGCACTCCACGCTCAAGGTCACCGACGAGATCGGCCTCACCAGCAGCCGCGACGTGCTGCAGGCCATCGGCGCCGGTGGCGAACCCAGGGACGTCATCGTCACGCTCGGCTACGCCGGCTGGGCTGCCGGCCAGCTCGAGCAGGAGCTCCTCGACAACGCCTGGCTCACCGTCCCCGCCGACCTCGAGATCGTGTTCGAGCTGCCGCCCGAGGAACGCCTGGTCGCCGCCATGCAGAAGCTCGGCATCGACTTCACCAACCTGAGCGATGTCGCCGGACATGCCTGAGGCGGCCACGGCCGCCCCGTCCCCTGCGGACACCCGCTTCCCCCGGCCCGCCCCGGACACGCTCCCCGCGCGTGGCACCGTGCTCGGTTTCGACTTCGGCCTCGCCCGCATCGGCGTCGCCAGCGGCGAACTCGAGACCGGCCTGGCCAGCGCGCTCACCACCGTGCACGCCGAGGCGAACGACGCACGCTTCGCCGCCATCGCCAGGCTCATCGCCGAATGGCGGCCGGTCGCGCTGGTGGTCGGCATTCCCACCCATCTGGACGGCCGCGAGCACGAGCTCACCGCGCGCTGCCGCCGCTTCGCCAACCAGCTCCGCGGCCGCCATGCCCTGCCCGTGTTCACCGTAGACGAGCGCCTGTCCTCGGTCGCCGCCGAGGCCGAGCTCGCCGAGGCCGGCCGCAAGGACTGGCGCGAGCGCAAGGCGGTGCTCGACGCCGCCGCCGCCCGCATCCTCCTGCAAACCTTCCTGGACACACGACGCCATGAAAGACCTTGATGCCGAAGCCCTGTGCCGGCAGCTCGCCGAGCAGATCCGCCCCCACGTCGGCCCCGCCACCGCGCTCGTCGGCATCTACACCGGCGGCCTGTGGCTGGCCGAGCGCCTGCACGCCGAGCTGGGCATCGCCCAGCCGCTGGGCGCGATCGACGTCTCCTTCTACCGCGACGACTACGCCAGCAAGGGCCTGCACGCCAGCCCGAAGAAGACCGAAATCCCCTTCGACGTGGACGGCGCGCACGTGATCCTGGTCGACGACGTGCTCTACACCGGCCGCACCACCCGCGCCGCGCTCAACGAGTTGTTCGACTTCGGCCGCCCGGCGCGGGTCGAGCTCGCCGTGCTGGTCGACCGCGGCGGGCGCGAGCTGCCGGTGGCCGCGCGCTACTGTGCCCACACCCTGGCCGCGCCGCTCGCACCCGAGCAGAACCTGGAGCTGCAACGCGACGAGGCCGGACAGTTCGGCCTCATGCTGACCCGGCGCGCCTGAGCCGGAACCTCCCGCTCTCCCTTTTCCACTTGCCCACCGCTGAATCCGAGGCACGCCCGATGCGAAACCCCCAGCTCAACCAGCACGGCGAACTGCAGCACCTGCTCACGCTAGACGGTCTGCCGCGCAACATCCTGAACGCCATCCTCGACACCGCCGCACCCTTCACCGAGGTGGCCGAGCGCGAGGTCAAGAAGCTGCCGCTGCTGCGCGGCAAGAGCGTGTTCAACCTGTTCTTCGAGAACTCCACGCGCACCCGCACCACCTTCGAGATCGCCGCCAAGCGCCTCTCGGCCGACGTGGTGAACCTCAACATCAACACCAGCTCGGCCGCCAAGGGCGAGAGCCTGCTCGACACCGTCGACAACCTGTGCGCGATGCAGGCCGACATGTTCGTCGTGCGCCACGCCGCCAGCGGCGCACCGATGCTGATCGCCCAGCACCTGCAGAACACCGGGCGCGACCACATCCACGTGGTCAACGCCGGCGACGGCCGCCATGCGCACCCGACGCAGGGCCTGCTCGACATGTACACCATCCGCCACTTCAAGAAGGACTTCACCAACCTGACGGTGGCGATCGTCGGCGACGTGCTGCACTCGCGCGTGGCGCGCAGCCAGATCGCCGCGCTGACCACGCTCGGCGTGCCCGAAGTGCGCGTCATCGGCCCCCGGACCCTGCTGCCCACCGAGGTCGAGCGCCTCGGCGTGCGCGTGTTCCACGACATGCGCGAGGGCCTGAAGGACGTGGACGTGGTGATGATGCTGCGCCTGCAGAACGAACGCATGAACGGCGCCCTGCTGCCCACGCCGCAGGAGTACTACAAGATCTGGGGCCTCACCGCCGAGAAGCTGGCGCTCGCCAGGCCCGACGCGATCGTGATGCACCCCGGCCCGATGAACCGCGGCGTGGAGATCGACTCCGCGGTGGCCGATGGCGCGCAGGCCGTCATCCTGCCCCAGGTCACCTTCGGCATCGCCGTGCGCATGGCGGTGATGAGCATGCTCGGCAGCCGCTGAGGCCGCGGACAGCACAGGAACAAGGACCCACGCATGAACATCCTGATTTCCAACGGCCGCGTCGTCGATCCGGCCAATCGCACCGACGCAGTGCAGAACGTCTATGTCGCGGGCGGCAAGATCGTCGCCCTCGGCCGTGCACCCGACGGCTTCACCGCCGAGCGCACCATCGACGCCAGCGGACTCGTCGTCGCGCCCGGCTTCATCGACCTCGCCGCGCGCCTGCGCGAACCCGGCTACGAATACCGCGCCACCCTCGAATCCGAAATGGAAGCGGCGATGGCCGGCGGCGTCACCAGCCTGGCGATCCCGCCCGACACCGACCCCGCGCTCGACGAGCCCGGCCTGGTCGAGATGCTGACCTACCGGGCCAAGAAGCTGAACCGCGCCCACATCTACCCGGTCGGCGCGCTCACCATCGGCCTCGAGGGCGAGCGCCTGTCGGAGATGGCCGAGCTGGTCGAGGCCGGCTGCGTCGCCTTCTCGCAGGCCAACGTGCCCTTGGTGGACAACACCGTGCTGATGCGCGCGCTGCAATACGCCGCCACTTTCGGCTTCCGCGTGTGGCTGCAGCCGCTGGCGCCCTTCCTGTCGCAGGTGGGCCACGCCCACGACGGCGAGGTGGCGACGCGGCTGGGCCTCTCCGGCATCCCCGTCGCCGCCGAAACGGTGGCGCTGTACACCTACCTGGAACTGGCCCGCCTCACCGGCGCCCGCCTGCACATCACCCGCCTGTCCTCCGCCGCCGGCCTCGCGCTCATCGACCAGGCGCGCGCCGAGGGCATGGACGTGAGCTGCGACGTGTCGATCAACCATGTCCACCTGTGCGACATGGACATCGGCTACTTCAACTCCAACTGCCACCTCGTCCCGCCGCTGCGCAGCCAGCGCGACCGCGAGGCGCTCGCCCGGGGCCTGGCCGAGGGCCGTATCAACGCGCTGTGCTCGGACCACACCCCGGTGGACGACGACGCCAAGCAGACGCCGTTCTCCGAATCCGAACCCGGCGCCACCGGCCTCGAGCTGCTGCTGCCGCTGACGCTGAAGTGGGCCGACCGCGCCGGGCTGGCGCTGCTGGACGGGCTGGCCCGCATCACCTCGGACGCGGCGAAGATCGTCGGCATCACCAAGGCCGGCCACCTCTCGGTGGGCGCGCGCGCCGACGTGTGCGTGTTCGACCCGGACGCGCACGTCACGATCACCCGCGAGGGGCTCCGCAGCCAGGGCAAGAACACGCCCTTCCTCGGCATGGAGCTGCCCGGCAAGGTGCGCTACACGCTGGTCGAGGGCCAGGTGATGTACGGGCTGAGCGAACAGCAGAAAGTGCAAAGCCCATGAAACGCAAGTGATCTCCGCGTATCACGCCAAATACTACGCATACGAACTGACTCGGCGCCACGACGCTGACGGAGTCAATCGCCTTTCCCAGTCGCTGTTCGATGCCAGCGTCGATCTGAATCCC
The DNA here is from genome assembly GCF_000310185.1 of Thauera aminoaromatica S2. Taxonomy (GTDB): domain Bacteria; phylum Pseudomonadota; class Gammaproteobacteria; order Burkholderiales; family Rhodocyclaceae; genus Thauera; species Thauera aminoaromatica. The sequence continues at coordinate 4,330 of NZ_AMXD01000065.1, forward strand.
CATCAGATCGACGCTGCGCTGTTCGCGCTGCGTAACCCGATCCAGCAGGGCGTATTGCTGGCCGACGAGGTTGGTCTCGGCAAAACAATCGAAGCCGCGCTGGTGCTCTGTCAGTACTGGGCAGAACGTCGCCGCGGACTGCTGGTGATCTGCCCCGCCAGTCTGCGCAAGCAATGGGCACAAGAGCTGTGGGACAAGTTCGCGTTGCGAGCGACGGTGTTCGATGCCGTCAGCCTTCGCAAGCTTCGCGCCGGGACGCCACTTTCCACCCTTGAAGGCCTCGCCGGCAAGCAGGTCGTCATCGTCTCCTACCAGTTCGCGGCCAGGCTCGAACTGGAAATGCGCGCGATTGCCTGGGACCTGATAGTGATCGACGAAGCCCACAAGCTCCGCAACGCACATCGCGCCAACAACCGCACCGGTCAGACGCTGCGACGCACCTTCGACGGTCGCAGAAAACTGCTCCTGACCGCAACACCGCTGCAAAACTCGCTGATGGAGCTTTACGGGCTCTCCACCTTGCTCGACGAGCATCTGTTCGGCGACGAAGCAGCCTTCCGCAAACAGTTCATGTCCGCGAGCAACTCGCTCACGGCTTTGCGCGATCGATTGCAGACCTTTGCCAAGCGAACGCTGCGCAAGCAGGTGCTCGAATACGTCCGTTACACCGAGCGCAGGGCGGTGACGCAGCCCTTCAATCCGACCGATGACGAGCAAGCGCTTTACGAAGCCATCTCGGATTTTCTGGCCAAAGAGGACTCCTACGCCCTGCCGCGCCGGCAGCGCCATTTGACCGCTCTGATCCTGCGCAAGCTGCTCGCATCGAGTTCGCATGCGGTCGTAGCGACACTGAAGACCATCCGCGACCGGCTGGAAAAGATGCTCGCGGGAACCGGTGGCCTCGATGACGCACTGCTCGAAAAACTGATCGAAGAGGAGGAGATCGAGGGCGACTACCTCGAGGAATCCGGCGACACGGCCGAGTGCGACGAGGCGACGATCGTCGCACCGCCAACCCTCGATCCGGCCGCAGTACGCGGCGAGATCTCCGAGATCAAAGCCTTCATCGAGGCAGCCGAGCGCATTCAGACCGATACCAAGGCACAGGCGCTGCTGACCGCGCTGCAAGTGGGCTTCGGCAAGATGGCCGCGCTAAACGCGCCACGCAAGGCCATCATCTTCACGGAATCCCGCCGCACCCAGGAGTACCTTTCCCGCTTCCTGTCCGCCAACGGGTACACAGGCAAACTCGTGTCGTTCAGCGGCACCAACACGGGCGAGGACGCGACACGCATTTACCTGGAATGGCTGAAGGCCAACAAGGGCAGCGACCGCATCACCGGATCGCCACAGGTGGATCGCCGTACCGCGCTGATCGACCACTTCCGCCGGACTGACGGCAAGGGTGCCGACATCATGATCGCCACCGAAGCCGGCGCCGAAGGCATCAACCTGCAGTTCTGCGCGCTCATCATCAATTACGACCTGCCCTGGAACCCGCAACGCATCGAGCAGCGGATCGGCCGCTGCCATCGTTACGGCCAGCGCTTCGATGTCGTGGTCATCAACTTCCTAAACACCCGCAATCAGGCCGATCAGCGCGTGCTGGAACTGCTCACCGAGAAATTCAGCCTTTTTTCGGGCGTTTTCGGCGCATCGGACGAAGTGCTCGGCCGCATCGAGAGCGGCATCGACTTCGAGCGCCGCATCCTGCAGATCTACGAAATCTGCCGCCAGCCGGAAGACATCGAGGCGGCCTTCGCCGCCCTGCAGGCGGAACTGGAAGAAGACATCGACAACCGCATGCGCGAGACACGCGCGCAGTTGATCGAGCACTTCGACGAGGACGTGCACGACCGCCTGAGGCTGCGACTGGACGAAGCCGAAGCCCGGCTGGACAAGATCGGCCGCTGGTTCTGGGGGGTGACACGCCATGTCCTCGAACGCACTGCGCAGTGCGGGACACGCTTCGAGGAAGCCCACTACGCCTTCTCGCTCAAATGCTCGCCGATCCCCGATGCGCCGGCCGGGCGCTATCAGTTGGTGCGCGGCGGCAAGCAGGCCGACATGCTTGCACACGCCTACCGCCTCAATCATCCCCTGGGCGAATGGGTGCTCGAGCAGGCAAGGAACGCCGAAACCCCGCTGGCCGAGCTGATTTTCGACTACGCCAGCAATCCAACGCGGATTTCAGTGATCGACCGACTACGTGGCAAGCGCGGCTGGCTCACGCTCGAGCACTTGACCGTGACGAGCTTCGACGCCACCGAGTCCTTGCTGTTCTCGGCCATGCTCGACGATGGACAGACGCTTGATCAGGAAACCTGCGAGAAGCTCTTTTCCGTCCAGGCCGTCGGCAAGCCGGCACATGTCGGCGATAATCCGCCGCAACGGCTGGCGGCAAACGCCGCACGTCTGACCCAGGCGCGCATCGCCGAACTGCTGGAGTCGAATCAGCGACTCTTCAACGAAGAGCGCGAAAAGCTCGAAAAATGGGCCGACGACAAGCTGCTTGCGGCCGAGGAAGGCCTGCACGACACCAAGGCGCGCATCGCGCAGTTGAAGCGCGACGCGCGCAAGGCGGCCACACTCGAAGCGCAATCCGCCGTCCTGAACGATCTGCGCGAGCTGGAGCGCCGGCAACGACGACAACGGCAGGACATCTTCGCCGTCGAGGACGAGATCACCGCGCGCCGCGACGCCCTGATCGAGCAGCTTGAACGACGCCTCCAGCAGAACACCGAATCCCGAACCCTCTTCACCCTGCGCTTCAGGGTGGTTTGATCATTACGAGAAGCTTCATGCCCGCCGAAACCAAGACCAACGAAAAGAAGCAGCGCCTGCTGGGCTTGCTGCGGGAAATGTTCCAGCTCGACCAGCCCGATCTGGATTTCGGTCTCTACCGCATCATGCATGCCAAGCGCGACCAGCTCGAAACCTTCCTCGAAACGGAGTTCGACCAACTGATCGACAAGGTATTTGCCGATCGAGGCGCGCGCCATGAAGAAGACGCCCGACGGGAATACGAAGCCGCACGCCAGCAGGCAGCCGAGTTCGGCGCCCCTGACCCCGATGCCGCACCCAAGGTGCAGCAGGCACGCGCGCGCTACGACGTCATCCGCCTGAGCGGCGGCGAGAACGCCGAGATCTACGACCACCTCCATCGCTTCTTCTCGCGCTACTACGACCAGGGCGACTTCATGTCCCTGCGCCGCTACGGCAAAGGCGCGGCCGGCGGAGCGGAAACCTATGCCGTGCCTTACGACGGCGCAGAGGTCGTGTTGCACTGGGCGAACAAGGACCAGTACTACATCAAGACGACGGAGAACTTCGCCGCCTTCAGCTTCGACCCGCGCAAGGCCTTGCACAAGGACGAGCGCGGCGTCAGCCGCAGCCTTTTCGATGACGCCGACACGGGCGGAGCCGCGCTCAAGGTGCATTTCCGCGTCGTCGACGCCGCGGAGGGTGCTCACAACAACGTCAAGGCCAGCGACAAGGACGAGCGTTACTTCATACTCGACGCCGCCGAACCGCTGGCGTGGGAAGGCAGCGAACTGGTCGTCCGCATCAACTACCGCAGCGATCCGGCCAAGCCTCCCAAGGGCCAGAAACAGAAATGGCAGGCGACCCGCAACGAGCAACTCGTGCAAACCGTGCTCGACGCGCTGAAAGGTTTGAACGGCAGCGGCAACGCGCTGGCCGGCGAATACTTCGAGGTCCTGGCGCGCGAAGTCGGCAAGGGCAAGGACAAGACGCAGCCCCTGCTCGCGCGGTATATCGGCCAGTACACCGCCACCAACACCATGGACTACTTCATCCACAAGGACCTCGGCGGCTTCCTGCGGCGCGAGCTGGATTTCTACCTGAAGAACGAAGTCCTCAAGCTCGACGACTTCGTCGGCGGTGAAGATGCCGACGTGCAGGCCGGTCTGAGCGACGCCCGCATGAAGGCCATGAAGGAGGCGTTGGAGAAGGCGCAGGCCATCCGCATCCTCTCGCTGCGCCTGATCGACTTCCTCGCCCAGCTCGAGGACTTCCAGAAGAAACTCTGGCTGAAGAAGAAGTTCGTCGTCGAGACGCACTACTGCATCACGCTGGATCGCATCCCGGAGAAGTTCTACCCTGAGATCGCGGCCAATGAGCGGCAGCGCGAGGAATGGGTGAGGCTGTTCGCGATTGATGAGATCAAGGGAGATATGGCCACACCGAAATATTCGGTGCCACTGACGGTTGAGTTTCTCAAGACCAATCATTTTCTGGTTCTTGACAGCGTCCTTTATCCGGAAAATTTTCGGCAAAGGCTTCTGGCTGAATTTGAAGACCTCGATGAGCAATGCGGTGGATTAGCGGTTCATTCAGAAAACTTTCAAGCACTCCAACTAACAAGACGAAAATTAAGTGGACAGGTTCGATGCATCTACATCGACCCACCCTACAACACTGGACAGGATGGATTTCTTTACAAGGATGCTTTTTCTAGCTCGAGTTGGGCTAGCATGATCTCTGATCGCTTGCGACTCGCACGAGTACATCTCTCCGAAAAGGGGGTGCTATTTGCTAGCATTAATGAGATTGAGCGCTTTGGTCTTGAATGGCAGCTTTCTCAAACTTTTGGCCATGAAAATCGTATCGAAGAGGTTGTATGGGTTAGGGACACGGTTAGCAACAACTCGCCAACCTATTCGACAGCGCATGAGTATGTTGAGGTTTTCGCGGCGAATCTGAAGGCTGTCGAGAGCGATAAGCAGATGTTTCGGGATGTGAAGCCGGGCTATTTCGAAGTGATGGAGCTTGTGGAATCGCTGCAAGCCACATATCCGCCCATTCATTACATCGAGGATCGCCTCAAGGATCTGTATCAAAGCCATAAGATTGAACACATTTCCGAGGCCATGTCCCGCGGCCAATCCAAAGAGGACGCCATTAAAAGCGACCCATGGAAAGGGCTCTATCCATACAAATACGCTGAATATCGTGATAACAACGGCAATTTTGTTGATGAAGAAATAGCCGCGGAAAGAAAATGCAGAATTTGGGTATGGCGGGAAGTTGAGCCCTCCATGCCATCTGGCAAGCAATCTGAAACAATTAAGGACCCTTCTTCTGAAAACTTTCGTTTTTACCAGCCCTTACATCCCACAACGAAGAGACCTTGCCAGTTCCCTAAAAGAGGATGGGCATTCCCTCGAAGGGCCATAGGAAGCCGTCCGTCGTATGAAGCATATTTTCGGGATCAACGGATAGCATTCAAGGACGATGAGCAATCGATCCCTCAGCTCAAGTATTTTTTGCATGAAGTAAGCAGCGTTGTTGCTACATCTGTAATACGTCAATACCCGGACGGAGAGCCAAGACTGGAGTCTTTGTTCGGAGAAAAAGGCCTCATAAACAATCCAAAGCCCCCCGGACTAATTGAGACTTTTATTAAGCAAACAACAGAGCCAAAAGACTATATTCTAGATTTTTTTGGTGGATCTGGCACAACTGGACAAGCGGTCATAGACTTAAACCGAAAAGAAAGAACTGACCGTAAATTCATCGTAGTCGAGATGGGTGGACACTTTAATAGCGTATTGCTGCCACGTATTAAAAAGGCAATATTCTCGCAAGACTGGGAAGAGGGAAAACCGAAGTCTAACAATGGGATTTCTTGCACTTTCAAATATATTCGACTCGAATCCTATGAGGACTGCCTCAACAACCTCGCGTTAAATCCCTATATCGAGACGGCCGCTAAAATTAAGGACCCAGCCATGCAGCGCGACTACCTGCTGCGTTACATGCTCGAGGTCGAAACACACGGTAGCCAGAGCCTGCTCAACGTCGCCCAGTTCCGCGACCCGACGGCGTGTCGACTGGAAATCAAGAAGCCCGGCTCCGACGAGCGCGAGCAGCGCAATGTCGACCTGGTCGAGACCTTCAACTGGCTGATCGGCCTTCACGTCGACAAGCTGCACGCCGGCCGGCGCTTCACGGCGAGCTTCGTGCGCAAGCCCGATCCGCTGCTGCCACAGGATGCGCATACCCGCCTGCAGGCCACGGCACTGACCGAGGCGGAGGATGGCGCATGGTGGTTCCGCCCCGTGGAGGGCTACGTGCGCACCCGGCCGGGTGACGACCTGCACCGCCAGAGCGTGCTGGTGCTGTGGCGCACGCTCACCGACGACCCCGAACAGGACGCGGCGGTGCTCGAAGCCTTCCTGTCGCAGAAGATGAAGTGGAACCCGACGCGGCGCGAGGACAAGACGCTGTACGACCTCATCTACATCAACGGCACGCACAACCTGCCGAATCTGGGCAAGTACGGCGAGGTGCGCCTGCTCGAAGAAGAATTCCACCGCCGGATGTGGGCCGGAGAGGAGAGCTGACATGTCGCTGCTCAACAAGCTGACCGTCGATGGGTTCAAATCCATCGAGAGCTGCGAACTGGAACTGCAGCGCCTCAATGTCGTGATCGGCCCGAACGGTGCCGGCAAGTCGAACCTGATCGGCGTCTTTCGCTTTCTGAATTCCGTGCTGTCGAAGCAGTTGCAGCTCTACGTTGGCGAACATGGCGGGCCGGACCGTCTATTGCACCACGGCGAGAAAACCACGCCGAAAATGTCCTTCCGTTTCGACTTCGGGAGCAACGCGTACAGCTTCTGCCTGAAACCGGCGGTCGGCGACACGATGGTCTTCGACTGGGAGACGATCTTTTTCCACGATGTGCGCTACCCGCGCCCATGGAGTCTGCAGATCGGCGCAGGACACAAGGAAACGGCCCTGCATGACGCGGCCAGCACGGCAGGACAAGGTCAGCGCGTCGCCGAGCACGTGTTGCAGGGCGTGCAGGGCTGGGTGGTCTATCACTTCCACGACACATCAAGTTCGGCCCCGGCGAAGAAGACGCAGGACATCGACGACAACCGGGCCTTCCGCCCCGATGCGGCCAACCTCGCTGCCTTCCTGTACTGGATGAAGCTGACACATCCGACCGAGTACCGACACGTCGTCGAGCATGTGCAGTTGGTCGCGCCGTTTTTCGACGACTTCACGCTCGAGCCGTCGCGCACCAACCCGAACAAGATCAAGCTGGAATGGAGGCAGAAGGGCTCGGACGCCTATTTCGACGGTTTTTCGCTGTCGGATGGCACGCTCAGGTTCATCTGCCTCGCCGTGCTGCTGCTGCAGCCGTCTCTGCCGTCGCTGATCCTGCTCGATGAGCCGGAGCTTGGCCTGCACCCCTTCGCCATCACGATCCTGTCCGAGATGATCGAGGCCGCAGCCAGGCGCAGCCAGGTGATCCTGGCGACGCAGTCGGTCACGCTGCTCAACCAGTTCTCGCCCGAGGCAATCATCATCGCCGACAACGATGGCCTGCGTACCCATTTCCGCCGCCTGGCGGAGCAGGACTTGTCGAGCTGGATGAACGACTACAGCGTGGGCGACCTGTGGGAAAAGAACATCATCGGAGGCCGCCCCTGATGTCGCGTCTGCTGATTCTGGTGGAGGGCCAGTCCGAGGAGGTGTTCGCCAAGCGCACGCTGGTTCCACACCTCGCCGCCTTTGGCGTCTATGGCAGCGTCACTGTGTTGCGGACCAAGCGGATCATGAGCGGTGGCGCGTTTCGGGGCGGGGTGACGAGCTATGCCAAGATCCGGCAGAACCTCCTGGAACTGCTGGGCGACAGGAACGCCCGCGTGACTACCTTGCTGGATTTCTATGGACTGCCGGAGGACTTCCCCGGGCGTGCAGCCGTCCTGGCGACACCCGGTTTAACGGCGCACGACAAGGCCATTCGCCTGCAACAAGCGTTCGCGGACGACATCGACCAGCCCCGCTTCCTTCCCTTTCTTGCCCTGCACGAATTCGAGGCCTGGCTGTTCAGCAAACCGGAAACCGTCGCCGAACATTTCGGCAACCCGGCACTGGCGCCCGCACTGGCGGCCATCGTGCAACAGGCAGGAACACCGGAGGAAATCAACAACGATCCGGCGACGCACCCATCCGCACGCATCGAGCGCCTGATCCCGAGCTTCAAGAAGACTTCTGACGGCCCCACCATCCTTCACAAGACGACGCTTGCCACCGTACGCTCAGCCTGCCCGCACTTCGGTGAGTGGCTCGCAAGGCTTGAAGGTCTGGGCGAGCCAACAGGAAACCTGCCCGCTGTCGCTTGACCGGAATACGTAATCACATGGCCATCACCAAGAAGAACGCCAGCACAGTCGGCACGGGGAAGAAGGCGAAAGGCTCGGCAAAAACAGCCGATCCCTTTGTTTTCAAGCTGGTGCTCAATGCCTGGATGATCGAACAGTTCGGCGTCGATCCGCTGGCGGAGCACAAGGACGCCGACGGGCGCAGCATCCCGCCGATCCGGCGTCTGGCCCATACGATCATCGACGAAGACAAGGAAGGCTTGCACGAGGATGGGCGCCACCGCTTCTTCCGCGAGCTGAATGCCAACTGGCCGGCGTCGGCGAAGCTGTCGGCGGCCGAGCTTGCGGCCTATGAAGACAACATCCTCGCGCACACGAAGACCCTGAACGACCGCCGGCAGGCCGGCGGCGAGCGCCGCATCGTGTGGAAGTATTTCCAGTGGCTGTCGCTGATCTTCACCGAACGCTACCTCGATCTTTTCTTCCACCAGCCTGCACAACTGCTCGACTCGCTCAACGAATTCCTTCTGCGCTTCAACGCGTGGCGAACGGCGGCGAGGCTACCGACGACGGTGGAGCCCTTCACGGTCGCCGACCTCAACCGCCTGTGTTTCCAGAACGCGACCGGCAGCGGCAAGACGTTCGTGATGCACGCCAACGTTCTCCAGTTCCGGCATTACGCGAAGTTGTCGAACCGAGAGAACGAGTTCTCGCGCTCGGTACTGATCACTCCGAACGAATCGCTGACCGAGCAGCATCTGCGGGAACTGGGGCAGAACGGAATTGCCTCACAGCGCTTTCGCTCGGACCTGCTCGGCTCACCAGACCTTGGGCGAGTGGACGTCATCGAGATCACCAAGCTGGGCGAAGTCCGGCGCGAGAACACGGTGGCGGTCTCCGAGTTCGGCGACAACAACCTGCTGTTGGTCGATGAGGGCCACCGCGGGCTGGGAAGCGAAGAGGAGAGCGGTTGGCTGAAACGGCGTGAGGCGATTGCGGCGCGCGGTTTCGTCTTCGAGTATTCCGCCACGTTCGCACAAGCTGTCGCAGCGGCTGGCAGCGAGTCGATCACCCAGACCTACGCGAAGAGCGTGCTATTCGATTACTCGTACCGCTACTTCTACGAGGACGGCTTCGGCAAGGACTACAGCATCCTCAACCTGGCGAAGGAAGGCGCCGACACGCGCCGATACCTGACCGCCTGCCTGCTGGCCTACTTCCAGCAGTTGCGCCTGTACGACCGCGATGCGCTGGCCTTGCGCCCCTTCAACCTGGAGAAGCCGCTGTGGGTCTTTGTCGGCGGAAGCGTCAGCAAACCGGGCGGTGCGAACCAGGACGAGAAGGCGGCGATCGCTGACGTGGCAAAGATCGTCCTGTTCCTCGGCGAGTTTCTGGCCGACCCTGCGACCAGCAAGAAAGACATCCAGCTCTTGTTGACACAGTCCGGCGCGGCCAATGGCATGGTCGACGCAGAGGGCAACGACATTTTCGCCAACTGCTTCCCCGTTTTGCAGAGCATGCTCGGCGCTGGCGGGACGGTGGACGAGATCTACGGCTCGATCCTTGGCGAGGTCTTTCAGGCGCGCTCAGGTGGCATTCTTCGTATCACGCGCATCAAGGGCGATAGCGGCGAGATCCACCTGCGCGTGGGCCATGCCGAGTGGCCATTCGGGCTGATCAATGTCGGCGACTCCAAGGGGCTGGCGCACCACATTGGCGAGCGGATTCCGGCCGAAAAGGTCGAGATTGCCAGTAGCGAGTTCGATGACCGACCGTTGTTTTCGGGTGCGTCCGACAGCCAGTCGCCCGTGAACATCCTCATTGGCGCGAAGAAATTCATCGAGGGTTGGGATTGTTGGCGAGTTTCCACCCTCGGGCTGATGCATGTCGGCAAGTCGGAAGGATCGCAGATCATCCAGTTGTTCGGCCGCGGTGTGCGCCTGAAAGGCTTCGACTGGAGCCTCAAACGCAGCAGCCGCTGCACCCGCATCAATGTCCCGAGGCCTGCCAACATTCATTGGCTGGAGACCTTGCAAGTGTTCGGCATCGAGGCCGAGTTCATGCAGCGCTTCCGCGATTACCTCGCAGCAGAAGGGCTGCCCGGCAACGAGCGTCAGGAAGTGATCGAGATGCCGATGCACACGACACGGAACTTCGGCACCCGGCTGAAGGTACTTCGCCCGAAGCGGAAGAAGGACAACGGCAAGGAGTACAACTACAAGCTCGACGCGCCGCTGCCCATTCTCAGACTGCCGCTGCCCGCCAAGGTTGTAGCACGACAGATCGAGCTCGACTGGTATCCGCGAATAGAAGCCCTTGCGGTCGGCATAGCGAATGTTTCCGAAGCGACGGCAAAACAGACGCAACTGTTCAAGAGCCACCAACTCGCCCTGATCGACTGGGACGCGGTGTTTTTCGAGCTGGAAGCGTTCAAGCGCGTGCGCGGGTTCGAAAACCTGCTGATCCACCGCGACGATCTGCCGAGGCTTTTCGCTGACGGCCACAGTGCATGGTACCGCCTCCATGCGCCCGACACGCTCATGCAGCCTCGCGCATGGGCAGACGTACGGCAATGGCAGTTGATCGTCACGACCTTGCTCAAACGACTGATGGAGGCGTTTTTCAATCACCAGGTCGATGCCTTCTTCGAACAGCGGCTCGAATACCGCGAACTCACCGCGGCCGACGATAACCTGCCCAAGCCGGACGATCACTGGAAAATCATGGTCGATGCCGACGAGTCGACGCTGATCGCCGATTTGAAACAACTCGCAGTCGACGTCGAAACGCTAGCGCGATCGATCAAGGACTCCAGCGCTGCGACGCCCTTGCACGACAAATCGCGGCCGGGAGGTTTGCCTCCCGACGCTCTGCTGGGTGGCATCCATCTCTATTCGCCACTGTTGCACATGCCTGACGGCGCCGGACCGACGACGCGCATCAGGATCAGTCCGGTTGCCCTGAAAGACAGCGAGTTCGACTTCGTCAAGGATCTGCACGCCTACCTTCTCGAAAACCAATCCGCGTTTGCGGGAAAGGAGTTCTTCCTGCTACGCAACAAGGCACGCGGGGGGGGGATCGGCTTCTTCGAGGCAGGCAGCTTTTATCCGGATTTCATTTTATGGATCCTCGACGGCGACAGACAGCAGATCGTCTTCATCGAACCACACGGCCTGATCCACGAAGGAATCGCCAGTCCCAAAGTGCAATTCTGCAAGGTCATCAAGGACATCGAGAAACGACTGGGCGATGACAAGGTCAGCCTTTCGAGCTTCATCGTCTCTCCGACTCAGTTCGGCTCACTGCAAAGGAATTTCGGCTTCCGCAGCCTGGAGGAGTTTCTCGAGGTCAATATCCTCTTCATGAAGAACGATTCGGGATACGTGGGTCGACTGCTTGAAAAGGCATGCTTGCATTGACGTGAATTCACCGTTCTTGCCAAGTCGGAAACGGCAGATGAGAGCATCACCATGGACCCGGCCGTCCACAAGACACGGTCACACACCTACGCCGACTACCTGACGTGGCCGGGCGACGTGCGCCACGAACTGATCGACGGCGTCGCCTACGCGATATCGCCTGCACCCGACGCCATCACCTGCACGATGGCGCCGGCCCTGCTGCGCGCCCATCAAGAAATCCTCGGCGTGGTGTTCCTGAAAACGGCCAACGCGCTTGAAGGCAAACCCTGCCGCCCCTTCATCGCCCCCTTTGACGTCCGCCTGCGGCACGGCAGCGAAGCCGATGGCGAGGTGGACACCGTGATGCAGCCCGAACTGGTGGTGGTGTGCTATCGGAGCAAGCTCGACGAGCGCGGCTGCCGGAGCGCACCCGACTGGGTGGTGGAGGTGCTCTCGCCCTCGACCGCCGGCCACGACCTGATCCTCAAGCGCCAGCTCTACGAGCGCGTTGGCGTGCGCGAATACTGGCTGTTGCACCCGGTGGACCTCGTCGTCACCGTGTATCGCCTGCAGGACGGCGCCTTAGGCGCGCCAGACATCTGCGAGCTGAAGGAGACACTCGCCGTCGGCATGCTGCCCGGGGTGGTCCTCGACTGGGAGCGCGCGCTGCAGAACGTAGGCTGAACGCCCGCCGCACTCAGCCCCCGAGATCTCGACGCCCGGCGCTCAGCCCCCGAACAGCAGCGGCGCGAAACCGTTGCGCGCGCCGGCGAGCACCATCAGCACGATCTGCAGCACCAGCAGCAGCACCAGCGGCGACAGGTCGACGTTGGCGATGCTCGGGATCACGCGCCGGAAGGGGCGCAGGAAGGGTGCGGCGATCGAGTGCAGCAGCGGCGCCAGCGGCGCGTGCGGGCTCACCCAGGACAGCACCGCCGAGCCCAGCACCACCGCGAACACCAGGTAGATCATCATGCGCAGCAGCTCGATCAGGCCCACCCCCCACAGGCCGGCGAGCACGGCGGCGGTGTTGCCGCTGAAGGCCGCGCCGCGCAGGCTGAGCTCGAACATCACCAGCAGTACCTGAAGCAGCCAGGCCGGGAGCAGGCTCGCCATGTCGAGGCCGAACAGGCCGGGGATGAAGCGGCGCAGCGGGCGCACGATCCAGTCGGTGGTGCTGACCACGAACTGGCCGAGCTGGTTGCGGAAGGAGATGCGCTGCCACTGCATGAAGAAGCGCGCGAGCAGCATCAGCGTGAGGAAGCTGGCGGCGACGTCGATCACCAGCAGGAGGATGTTGGCGAGCATGGTTCAGTCCTTGCCGAGTTCGGCGCCGAGCTCGCGCCCGCGCGCTTCGGCCGCCTGCACCGCGGCGACGAGTTCGTCGTGCCAGCCGGCCGCCGCCAGGCTGGCGAGCGCGGCCTCGGTGGTGCCGCCCTTGGAGGTGACCTTCTGGCGCAGCACGGCGGGGGCGTCTTCCGAGCCCGCCGCCAGCCTCCCCGCGCCGAGCACGGTGTCGATCGCCAGCCGGCGCGCACCGGCCTCGTCGAAGCCGAGGCTGCGCCCGGCGGATTCGAGCGCCTCGATGAAGTGGAAGACGTAGGCCGGGCCGCTGCCCGAGATCGCGGTGACCGCGTCCATCTGCGCCTCGTCGTCGGCCCACACCGTGCTGCCGACCGCGCCCAGGATGCGCCCGGCGGTCTCGCGGCCGGCGGCGTCCACCGAAGGGTCGGCGTACAGGCCGGTGACGCCGGCGCCGATCAGCGCCGGTGTGTTGGGCATGCAGCGCACCAGGCGGGCATGGGGCGCACCCGGCGCACCCAGCCAGCGCCCGAGGTCGGCCAGGCGCAGGCCGGCGGCGATGCTGATGACGAGCTGGCCGCACAGGCGCCCGGCGATCGGTGCCAGCGCAGCCTTCATCTGCTGCGGCTTGACCGCGAGCACGAGCACGTCGCAGGCGAGCGCCGCGTCGTCGAAGGACTCGACCGCACGCACGCCGAAGCGCTGCGCGAGCGCGCCGCGTGCCGCCTCGCCGAGCTCTACGACCTGGAGGTCGGCGGCGGCGAAGCCGCGCTCGAGCATGCCGCCGATGAGGGCGGTGGCCATGTTGCCGCCGCCGAGGAAGGTGATCTTCATGGATGGACCTGCTGGTTGGGGCCGGAGCACACGCGGACGCGCGTCAGGCCGTAGGGGTCGGGGTCGGCGCGGTTCGGGCACGCTCGCCGAAGATCGCCGTGCCCACGCGCACGATGCTCGCGCCCTCGGCGATCGCCGGCTCGAGGTCGTGCGACATGCCCATCGACAAGGTGTCGAGCGCGAGTCCGGCGGCGCGCAGCTCGTCGTAGAGCCCGCGCAGCACGGCGAAGCGCGCGCGCAGCACGGCCTCGTCCGCGCTCGGTTCGGGGATGCACATGAGGCCGCGCAGGCGCAGCCGCGGCAGGGCGGCGACCGCGTGCGCGAGCGCGCCGGCCTCGTCCGGCGCCACGCCGCTCTTGCTGTCCTCGCCGCTGACATTGACCTGGATGCATACGTCGAGCGGCGGCAGATGCACGTCGCGCTGCGCCGACAGGCGCTCGGCGATCTTCAGGCGGTCGATGCCATGCACCCAGTCGAAGGCGTTCGCCACCGGGCGCGTCTTGTTGCTCTGCAGCGGGCCGATGAAATGCCATTCGAGCCCGAGCGCGCGCAGCGCCTCGACCTTGTCCACGCCTTCCTGCACGTAGTTCTCGCCGAAGGCACGCTGCCCGGCGGCGGCGGCCTCGCGCACCGCCTCCGCCGGCCAGGTCTTGCTCACCGCGAGCAGCTTCACGTCCGCAGGGTCGCGCCCGGCATGTCGTGCGGCGGCGGCGATGCGGGCGCGCACCGCGTCGAGGCGTGCAGCGATCGTCGTCATGGTCCGTGGCCTATTTCCTGGGATTTCGGGGCGGCAAAAGTATAGCATCGCTCCATCGCCCACCCCGAGGCCGACCCCGAGCGCCGCCCGCGCAGGCGGCCGTGTCGCCATTTGCGCCGGAATACCATGGACATCACCGAACTGCTCGCCTTCGCGGTCAAGAACAAGGCCTCCGACCTCCACCTCTCCGCCGGCCTGCCGCCGATGATCCGCGTGCACGGCGACGTGCGCCGGATCAACCTGCCGCCGCTCGAGCACAAGGAGGTGCATGCCATGGTGTACGACATCATGAACGACGCGCAGCGCAAGCAGCTCGAGGAGACCTGGGAGTGCGACTTCTCCTTCGCCGTGCCCAACCTCGCGCGCTTCCGCGTCAACGCCTTCCAGCAGAACCGCGGCGCAGGCGCGGTGTTCCGCACCATTCCGAGCAAGGTGCTGACCCTGGAGGAGCTCAACTGCCCGAAGATCTTCAAGGAGATCGCCCACCAGCCGCGCGGCATCGTGCTGGTGACCGGGCCGACCGGCTCGGGCAAGTCCACCACGCTGGCGGCGATGCTCGACTACGTGAACGAAAACGAGTACGGCCACATCCTCACCGTGGAGGACCCGATCGAGTTCGTGCACGAATCCAAGCGCTGCCTGGTGAACCAGCGCGAGGTGCACCGCGACACCATGTCCTTCAACAACGCGCTGCGCGCTGCGCTGCGCGAGGACCCCGACGTGATCCTGGTGGGCGAGATGCGCGACCTCGAGACCATCCGCCTCGCCCTCACCGCCGCCGAGACCGGCCACCTGGTGTTCGGCACCCTGCACACCTCATCCGCGGCCAAGACCATCGACCGGATCGTCGACGTCTTCCCCGCGGCCGAGAAGGACATGGTGCGCTCGATGCTTTCGGAATCCCTGCGCGCAGTGATCTCGCAGACCCTGCTCAAGACCAAGGACGGCCAGGGCCGGGTCGCGGCGCACGAGATCATGATCGGCACCCCGGCGATCCGCAACCTCATCCGCGAGAACAAGATCGCGCAGATGTATTCCTCGATCCAGACCGGCCAGAATATCGGCATGCAGACCCTCGACCAGTGCCTCGTCGACCTGGTCCGGCGCAACGTCGTGTCGGCCGCGGAAGCACGCGTGAAGGCGCAGAACAAGGACAGCTTCGCCGCCTGAGCGGCATCCACCCGCCCGTCCCGGGCAGGAGCACGCAGACCATGGAACGCGACCAGGCCCTCAAGTTCATGCACGACCTGCTGCGGCTGATGCTGCAGAAGAACGGCTCGGACCTCTTCATCACCGCCGGCTTCCCGCCTGCGATCAAGGTCGACGGCCGCATCGTGCCGCAGTCGAACCAGATCCTGCAGCCGCAGCACACCACCGAGCTGGCGCGCGCGATCATGAACGACCGCCAGGCCGCCGACTTCGAGACCCACAAGGAGTGCAACTTCGGCATCTCGCCGGCGGGCATCGGCCGCTTCCGCGCCAATGCCTTCGTGCAGCAGGGCCGCGTCGCCCTGGTGCTGCGCACCATCCCGCAGAAGATCCCCAATTTCAAGGAGCTCGGCCTGCCGCCGGTGCTCACCGAGATCGCGCTCGCCAAGCGCGGGCTGGTGATCTTCGTCGGCGGCACCGGCACCGGCAAGACCACCTCGCTCGCATCCCTGGTCGATTACCGCAACGAGAACACCTACGGCCACATCATCACCATCGAGGACCCGATCGAGTTCGTGCACCAGCACAAGAACTGCATCGTGTCCCAGCGCGAGATCGGCATCGACACCGAGTCCTGGATGTCTGCGCTCAAGAACACCCTGCGCCAGGCGCCCGACGTGATCCTGATGGGCGAGATCCGCGACCGCGAGACCATGGACTACGCGATCGCCTTCGCCGAGACCGGCCACCTGTGCCTGGCCACCCTTCACGCCAACAGCGCCAACCAGGCGATCGACCGCATCATCAATTTCTTCCCGGAAGACCGCCGCCAGCAGCTGCTGATGGACCTGTCGCTGAACCTGCGCGCGATGGTCTCGCAGCGCCTGCTGCCGATGAAGGACCGCAAGGGCCGCGTACCGGCGGTGGAGGTGATGCTCAACTCGCCGCTGATCGCCGACCTGGTCTTCAAGGGCAACGTGCCCGAGATCAAGGACGTGATGAAGCGCTCGCGCGAGCTCGGCATGCAGACCTTCGACCAGTCGCTGTTCCAGCTCTACGAGGACGACCTGATCGGCTACGAGGACGCGCTGCGCAACGCCGACTCGGTGAACGACCTGCGCCTGCAGATCAAGCTCAACAGCCGCCACGGCGACCCCCTCGCGGCCGGCGGCGGCATCCAGAACCTCGGCATCCTGTAGGGCGGGACGCCGCGCGCGTTGTTACTCCTGCGGACGCGGCGTGCGCTCGCGGTTGCTGCCGGCCACCATGCGGTACTCGAACAGGCGACATTCGAGCGCGCCGTTGAAGAGCGGCGTGCGCCGGCTCGCCTTCAAGCCGATGCGCTTGGGCAGCTCGGGGTCGGCGCTGAATAGATAGCAGCGCCAGCCGCCCCAGCGCTGCTTGAGCGCGTCGCCCAGGCGGGGATAGAAGGCGAGGAGTTCCTCCGCCTCGCCGATACGCACCCCGTAGGGCGGATTCGCCACCATCACCCCCGCGGCGGCCGGCGGCGTGCGCTCGAGAACGTCGGCGCGGTCCAGGCGCACGCAGTCGGCCAGCCCGGCCGCGTCGAGGTTCATGCGGCTGCGCCGCACCCACTCGCCGACCACGTCCGAGCCGAAGATCGGCAGCACGCGCGCCGGCTTGCGGCGCTGCTCGGCGGCGCGGCGCAGCGCCGCCCAG
>NZ_AMXD01000066.1 GCF_000310185.1 Thauera aminoaromatica S2
GAGGTCGAGCCGCGCCGCCAGGCGCGCCGCCTCGGCAGCCGGCATGCTGCCCGCGGCCGCGATACGCGCGCGCCGCTGCGGCGCGAAGCGGCAGGCGAGCAGGATGTTGTCGCGCGCGGACAGCCAGGGCAGCAGGTTGAAGAGCTGGAACACGAAGCCGACGTGGTCGGCACGGAAGCGGTCGCGCGCGCCCGCCGACAGCGCGCCGAGCGCCTGCCCGCCGACCTCGACCGTGCCGGCCTGCGGCAGGATCACCCCGCCGACCAGCGACAGCAGCGTGGTCTTGCCGCTGCCGCTCGGCCCGCGCAGGAAGACGCGCTCACCGGCGCCGAGCTGCAGCGCGTCGATCGCCAGGCAGTCCTGCGCGCTGCCCGGCCAGCGGTAGCGCAGGCCGGAGATGCGCACCGCCGGCGTCGGGTGCGCTCGCACTGCCGCGCTCACAGCGCGAGCGCGGCGGCGCCCGAGGTGAGCACACCGCCCCCCTGGCCGCGCGGGGTGGCGAACTCGGCGCGCACGCGCTGCAGGCGCGGGAAGTGCTTGAAGACGCGCAACTCCAGCCGACGCAGCGCCTCGGGATGCGCGCACTCGAAACCGTAGCTTGCCACCATGTCCTCGTGATCGCCGCGGGCCGGCCGGTTGTGGTCGCGTGTTTGGCCCCGACCGTGTTCGCGCCCGCTGTCCCACCACGGCGATTCGATGCCGACCTCACGGATCACGCAGCCAGCTTCCGACGGGAGCGCGAACACCGCCTCGCTGTCGAGCAGGAGGCGCTCCGCATCGGCGAGCGCACCGCGCTGCGTCTCGTTCGCCGGCGCATGCTCGAAGCCGACGAGGTTGTCGAGCGGCGAGATCAGCTCCAGCTGCAACATGCGGCCTTCCAGTACAACGGTCAGTTCGGCGACGCCGTGCTGGTGTGCGCCATGCGCATGCTGTGCCGGCGCGGCGACAGGGAGCGCGAGGGCCAGGACGATGACGCTGGAGAGGAGGATCGGACGCAAGCAGGCTGGCATGGTCGTGGGAAGTGGAGACAAGCGATTCGGGGCGCGTGACGAGTGCTGAAAACCATGCAGCGCGGGGCACGCAAGTCTAATGCTACAATGTTGCATCAAAAGCGACCACCCTGCCACAAGAGCCGTTTCCCCGCGCCCCGCCGCAACAGGCTTCGATATGCCCCTGCACGAACACCCTGCCGCCACCGACGCTGCCCGCGAGCTCATCGCCGCACGCGGCGGCCGCGTCACGCGCACGCGGGTGGCGGTGATCCAGGCCTTGCAGCGCAGCGCCCATCCGCTCTCGCACGACGAGCTCGGCGCCGCGCTCGACGGGGCGGGCATCGCCCACGACCGTGTCACCCTCTACCGCGCGCTCGACTGGCTGGTGGAACAGGGTATTGCGCAGCGAATCGCGGGGGGCGAACGCGCCTGGCGCTTCGAGATCCGCCGCGACGGCGACCACCGCCACGCCCATTTCCACTGCGAGCGCTGTGGCCAGATCGTGTGCCTGGAGGACGTGTCCGCCGCCGCGCCGACCCTGCCCGCCGGCTTCGCGGTCGCACGCGCCGAGCTGGTGCTGCATGGCGCGTGCGCCGATTGCGGCCGCGAGGGCGTGGAGAGGAAGGAACGATGAAGCGCGCGCCCCCCGTCCTGCACGGCACCGATCCCCAAGCCGACGACGACACGCGCCCCTTCCCGGCACGTAGCCTGCTGGGCGCGGGCCTGGCCGCGCGCCTCGCCCTGGTCGCCGGCGCGCTGGCGCTGCTATGGGCGACCGTGCTGTGGGCCTTGCAATGAACCGCCTCGCGCTGCCGATGATCCGCCTCGACAACCTCACCCTGGGCTACGACCGCCACCCGGCGGTGCATCACCTGTCGGCCGAGATTCCCGCGGGCGCGCTCGTCGCCGTGGTGGGCCCCAACGGCGCAGGCAAATCCACCCTGCTCAAGGGCCTCGCCGGCGAGCTGCGGCCGATCGGCGGGCGCATCCTGCTGCCCGAGCTGCCCGCGGGGGGACTGGCCTACATGCCACAGCGCGGCGAGATCGACCACAGCTTCCCGGTGTCGGTGTTCGACGTGGTCGCGATGGGCCTGTGGCACGAGATCGGCGCCTTCGGCGGCGTCTCGCGCGAGCAGCGCCGACGCGTGCGCGCCGCGCTCGAGGCGGTGGGCATGGCGGGCTTCGAGTCGCGCCCCATCGGATCGCTCTCGGGCGGCCAACTGCAGCGCGCGCGTTTCGCCCGCCTGATGTTGCAGGACGCGCCGCTGATCCTGCTCGACGAGCCCTTCGCGGCCATCGACAGCCGCACGGTGGACGATCTCGTGGAGCTGATCCTGGGCTGGCACGACGAGGGCCGCACCATCCTCACCGTGGTGCACGACCTCGAGCAGGTGCGCCGCCACTTTCCGACCGCACTGCTGCTGTCGCGCGAGCCGGTGGCCTTCGGCCCCACCGCCGAGGTGCTGACGCCCGAGCGCCTGGCGCGCGCGCGCCGCCTGTCGGAAGCCTTCGACGAGCTCGCGCACGAATGCCACATCGAGGAGTTGACAGTCGCGGTGGCGCCCGATGCGGCGGCACATCCGCACGCGCATGACCATGGACATGCGCACGACGAAGGCCACGGCCACGCCCATCCGCACCCCGCGGCACACACCGCGCCGCGTCCGCGCCGCGGCCTTCCCCGCCACTGAATCCGCAACCCGCGCCAGCAAACCAGGCCTTCGCAGTGTTCGACCTCCTCATCTCCCCCTTCACCGAGTTCGCCTTCATGCGCCGCGCGCTCGCCGGCTGCCTGGCGCTCGCGCTCGGCGCCACGCCGGTGGGCGTGTTCCTGCTGCTGCGCCGCATGAGCCTGATGGGCGACGCGATGAGCCACGCCATCCTGCCCGGCGCCGCGCTCGGCTACCTCGCCTTCGGCCTGTCACTGGGCGCGATGACGGTGGGCGGCATCGTCGCCGGCCTGGTGGTGGTGTTCGCCGCGGGGCTGGTGACGCGCGCCTCGGTGCTCAAGGAGGACGCCAGCCTGGCCGCCTTCTACCTGCTCTCGCTCGCCGCGGGGGTCATGATCGTGTCGCTGCGCGGGCAGAACCTCGACCTGCTGCACGTCCTCTTCGGCTCCGTGCTCGGGCTCGACGACGCCTCGCTGCTGCTGATCGCGAGCATCGCCAGCGTGACCCTGGCGAGCCTGGCGCTGCTGTTCCGCCCGCTCGTCATGGAGTGCTTCGACCCCGCCTTCCTGCGCGGGGTGAGCCGGTGGTCGCCGGTGGCGCACTACGGCTTCCTGATGCTGGTGGTGGTGAACCTGGTGAGCGGCTTCCACGCGCTCGGCACGCTGATGGCGGTAGGCATCATGATCCTGCCCGCGGCCGCGGCGCGCCTGTGGACGAACGGCCTGCCGATGCTGCTGCTGCTCGCGGTGCTGTTCGCCTTCGGCAGCGGCGCGAGCGGGCTGCTGCTGTCCTTCCATGCCGACGTGCCTGCCGGGCCGGCGATCGTGCTGGTGTGCGGCGTGGTCTATTTCGTGTCGCTGCTCGCGGCCCCCGGTGGCCTGCTCGCCGGACGCCTGCCGGTACGGCACCACCTCGAGTCGTGAGGCCCGATGTCGCCTGCGGGCAGCTCGACTGCTCCGGCAGGAGCGACGCGGAGACGTGATGGCTCTTGTGGGCGCGACGCAAGTCGCGATCGCAGCGCTTGGTCAGTCGCCGACACGAGCGACCGCCCTGCGACCGGAGTCGCGACTTGCGTCGCTCCTACGAATGCGATTGCGGCGGAAATCCGCGGTGGGGCCCTGCGGCTCGAGTACACCTTCTTTCCTTTCTTCAACCCGGACCCGACGACGATGAGATTCCCCTACCGCTTGCGCCGCCTGCGCACCCTCGCGGCCTGCGCCGCCCTGCTCCTGGGCGGCAGCGTCCACGCCCAGGCGCTCGAAGTGGCGACCAGCTTCAGCATCCTCGGCGACCTCGTCGCCCAGGTCGGCGGCGAGCGCATCAAGGTGCGCACCCTGGTCGGTCCCGACGAGGACGCCCACGCCTTCCAGCCGCGTCCCTCGGACGCGCGCGAGATCGGCAAGGCTGCGCTGGTGGTGGTCAACGGCCTCGGCTTCGACGACTGGATGACGCGGCTGGCGCGCGCCGGCGGATTCAAGGGGGCGGTGGTGGTGGCGAGCGCGGGGATCTCGACGCTGGAGATGAGGCGCGACGACGGGCACGACCATGGCCACGATCATGGCAAGGGCAAGGCGGTCGACCCGCACGCCTGGCAGGACGTGGCGAACGTGCGCCGCTACGTCGCCAACATCGCCGCCGCCCTCGCCACCGCCGACCCGGACGGCGCGGCCACCTACCGCGCCGCGGCCGCACGCTACGACGGCGAGTTGGAGGCGCTCGACGCGGAGATCCGTGCCGCCTTCGCGGCGCTGCCCGCCGAGCGCCGCAAGGTGGTGAGTTCGCACGCGGCCTTCGGGTACTTCGCGCGCGCCTACGACATCCGCTTCCTGTCGCCCGTCGGCGTGGCGAACAACGCCGAGCCCACCGCCAAGGGCGTGGCCGGCCTGATCCGCCAGCTCGCGGCGGAAAAGGTGCCGGCGGTGTTCATCGAGAACATCGCCGATCCTCGCCTGATCGAGCGCATCCGCAGCGAAAGCGGCGCGGTCGTGGGCGGCACGCTGTATTCCGACGCACTGTCGAAGGCCGACGGCCCGGCGCCCAGCTACGTACGCATGATGCGCGCCAACCTGGCGACGCTGCAGAAGGCACTCGCGGCACCCGAGCGCTGAACCGGATCGGTTTCCACGGAGCGGCGGCGGGTCTCGGGGCGCGGGGGATCGCGACTTGCGTCGCTCCTACCGGGGCTCGGGGGCGGCGGAGCGTTCTTGCGGGAGCGACGCAAGCCGCGATTGCGGCGCCGCCGTTCGCGCCATCGCCCATTGCCGGCCCGGACCCGGGGCAGCTCAGCGGCTCGAGGCCGCCAGCATCGCCCCGGCGCCGACGAAGAGGCCGCCGAACAGGCGGTTCTGCAGGCGCAGCAGGCGCGGGTCGCGCAGCAGGGGGCGGAAACGCGTGGCGAGCAGCGCGTAGCAGGACATCACCATCACGTCGACCCCGACCATGGTTGCGCCGATGATCGCGAACTGCGGCCACTGCGGCCGGTCGGGCACGATGAACTGCGGCACCAGCGCGGCGATGAACACGATCGCCTTCGGGTTGGTCAGGTTCACCAGGATGCCCTGAGCGTAGAGCTGGCGGCGCGACTGCACCCGCACGCCCTCGCCGTCCCCGTCGATCGGCTCGGGCGGCGAGCGCCACTTCTGCACGCCGAGCCAGATCAGGTAGGCCGCGCCGGCGAATTTCACCACCGCGAACGCCGTCTCCGAGGTCGCGAGCACCGCACCGACGCCGAGCGCCACGACGCCGAGTTGCAGCAACAGCGCGATCTCCAGGCCGGTGATCGCGCGCAGCGCGGCGGTGTAGCCGTAGCGCAGGCCGGTCGACATCGACAGCACGGCGCCCGGTCCCGGCGAGACCGCGATCACCAGTGCGGCGGCAACAAAGCCAAGCCACATCGTCCAGCTCATGGAAGTCTCCGGCAGACTCGTCCAGCGAGTTCGTTCAGGCGAAGATGCTGTGCAGCATCTTGGCACACAGCAGGACCAGCATCCCGGCAAACACCTTCTTCAGCGTCGCCACCGGCAGGCGGTGGGCCAGCTTCGCGCCGAGCGGGGCGAAGAAGGTGCTGACCACGGAGACCAGCACCAGCGCCGGCAGGTACACATAGCCGAAGGTGAGCGCCGGCATGTCGGGTGCGCCCCAGCCATTGACCAGGTAGCCGACCGTGCCGGCGAGCGCGATCGGCAAGCCGATCGCCGCGGAGGTACCGATCGCGTTCTGCATCTTGACGTTGCACCAAGTCATGAAGGGCACCGACAGCGAGCCGCCGCCGATCGCGACCAGCGCCGACACACCGCCGATGCCGAGGCCGGCCGCGCTCATGCCGAGTCCCCCGGGCAGCTCGCGCGCGGGCTTGGGCTTGATGTTGAGCAGCATCTGGATCGACACGTAGGCCATGAAGACGGCGAAGAAGATCGCCAGCGGCACGGTGGACACGCGCGCGGCGATGAAAGTGGCGGCGAAGGTGCCGACGAGGATGCCGGGCGTGATCGCGCGCACCACGTCCCAGCGCACCGCGCCACGCGCGTGGTGCGCACGCAGGCTGGACACCGAGGTCAGCACGATGGCCGCCATCGAGGTGCCGAGCGCCATGTGCACCACCTGGGACTGCGGGAAGCCCTGGGCAAGGAAGAAGGTCGTCAACATCGGCACCATGATGCCGCCGCCGCCCACACCGAGCAGGCCGGCGAAGAAGCCCACCGCCGCGCCGAGCACCGGGTAGGCGAGCCACCAGAGGTCGAAGGTCATTGCGTTTCCGTTCGGGTTCGAGGCACGCCGCGTGTTGCAGTGCGCAAGGAGCGGAACTATCGGTCAAAGCCGAGGGGCAGTGCAAGCGGACCGTGGGAATCCTCCCGGGCGGGGCCGGCGCGGACGCGGCGGGATGGGCACGCTGGTACCATCGCGGCATGGCCCTGCCGACACCACGCGACCGCCTTCCCGACCGCGCCCCGCTGCGCAATTACCTGCTCGCCGCGCTGGCGGCGGGTGCGGTGGCGCTGGTCGGTGCGCCGCTGCTCGGGCAGTTCGATCTCGCCAACATCGCCATGCTGTTCCCGCTCGCGGTGCTGTTCGCAGCGATCCGGCTCGGTCGCGGACCGGCCGTGTTCGCCGCCTTCCTGGCGGTGGCGCTGTTCGACTTCTTCTTCGTGCATCCGCACTTCACGCTGGCGGTCTCGGACCTGCAGTACCTGCTGACCTTCGCCGTGCTGCTCGCGGTGGCACTGACCACCGCGGAGCTGGCCGCGCGCCTGCGCCGCGAACGCGACTCTGCCGAGGCGCGTGCGGAAGAGGCGGCACAGGCGCGCCTCGCCGCCGACACCGAGCGCCTGCGCAACACCTTGCTCGCCTCGCTGTCGCACGACCTGCGCACGCCGCTGACCGCACTCGCCGGACTCGCCGAGTCGCTCCCGCTGGCCGGACCGCCGCTGCCGCCGGCGCAGGCCGAGCTGGCCGAGGCGATCCGCGCCGAGGCCTTGCGCACCCATGCGCTCGCGCGCGACCTGCTCGACCTCTCCCGCCTGCAATCCGGGGCGCCGCGCCTCGCGCTCGACTGGCTGGCGGTGGACGAGCTGCTCGGCAGCGCGCTGCAGGCGCGCGCCCACGCCCTGCGCGCGCACGTGTTCGCGCTCGAGCTGCCCGAGGAACTGCCACTGCTGCACGCCGACGCGGTGCTGATGGAGCGGGTGGTGTGCAACCTGCTCGACAACGCGATCGCGCACACCCCGGAGGGAGGGCACATCGTGCTGGCGGCGCAGGTCGGCGCCGGCTGGATCCGCATCAGTCTGTGCGACGACGGTTGCGGCCTGCCGCCGGGGCGCGAGCAGGCGATCTTCGAGCGCTTCGTGCGCGCCCCCCATCCGCGCGGCGCGGCCGACGCAACGACGGCGACCGGCGATGCCGGCACCGGGCTGGGTCTGGCGATCGTGCACGCCATCGTCGCGGCACACGGCGGCAGCGTGAGCGCACACAACCGCGCCGGCGGCGGCGCCTGCTTCGTGCTGCAGCTGCCGCTGCCACCCCAGCCGGACCGACCGCCTCCCGAGGACGAGGCCGGAGCGCCCCCACAATGAAGAGCGCCCAGCCCCCCTCCCCGGTCGTGCTGCTGGTCGAGGACGAGGCCGGCATCCGCCGTTTCGTGCGCGCGGCGCTGGAATCCGAGGGCTGCACGGTGCGCGAGGCCGCCGCGCTCGAGCGCGGCCGCATCGAGCTCGCCAGCCGCCGGCCCGACCTGCTGGTGCTCGACCTCGGCCTGCCCGACGGCGACGGCACGGCGCTGCTGGCCGAGCTGCGCGGATGGAGCGGCATGCCGGTGCTGGTGCTGTCGGCGCGCAGCGACGAGGCCGACAAGGTCGCGGCGCTCGACGCCGGCGCCGACGACTATCTCGCCAAGCCCTTCGGCGTCGCCGAGTTGCT
Organism: Thauera aminoaromatica S2; assembly: GCF_000310185.1. Classification (GTDB taxonomy): domain Bacteria; phylum Pseudomonadota; class Gammaproteobacteria; order Burkholderiales; family Rhodocyclaceae; genus Thauera; species Thauera aminoaromatica. The sequence goes on from NZ_AMXD01000066.1 coordinate 8,075, forward strand.
CGCCCGCGTCCGCGCCCTGCTGCGCCGCGCGCTGCGTCCGCCGCAGGCCACGGCGTGCATCGCCTTCGGCGACGTGGAACTCGACCTCGAGCAGCGCCGGGTGACGCGTGGCGGCGCGCCGGTCCACCTGACCCCGATCGAGTTCCGCCTGCTCGGCCTGCTCGCCACCGCAGCGGGTCGCGTGGTGACGCAGCGCCAGCTGCTGACCGGCGCCTGGGGCCCGAACCACGTCGAGCACGCACATTACCTGCGCGTCTATATGGCCGGTTTGCGCCGCAAGCTCGAACCCGACCCGCGCCTGCCCGTCCACATCCTCACCGAACCCGGCGTGGGCTACCGGCTGGTGCCCGAGCCGCTCAGCGCCGCCAGAACGCCGGCGTCAGCACCACCAGCAGGGTGAAGATCTCCAGGCGGCCGAGAATCATCGCAAAGCTCATCACCCAAGTCTGGAAATCGCCCAAGCCCTGGTAGTTGCCCGCCGGCCCCAGCGCGGCCAGCCCTGGCCCGGCATTGTTGATGCAGGCCACCACGCCCGAGAACGCGGTGATCAGGTCCAGCCCGGAAGCGGCGAGGATCAGCGTCAGGCTGACGATGCTGACCATGTACATGAAGCTGAACGCGAGTACCGCGTGCAGCACGTTGTCGGACACCGGCTGCCTGCCCAGACGCAGCGGCACCACCGCGCTCGGATGCAGCGAGCGCACGATCTCGCGGTGAACCTGCTTGTACAGGATGATCGCGCGCATCATCTTGATGCCGCCACCGGTCGAGCCGGAGCAGGCGGCGAAGCTGCTCAGGAACAGGATCCACACCTGCGCGAACATCGGCCACACCGTGTAGTCGTAGGTCGCCAGGCCGAGCGAGGTCGCCAGCGAGACGGCGTGGAAGGAGACGTGGCGGAACGCGAGCGCGCCATCCCGATAGGCGCCCGATTCGAGCAGATACACGGTCAGAAAGACCACGGTGACCCCGAGCACGCCGAAGAACCAGCGTAGCTCGGGGTCCTCGCCGTAGGGGCGCGGCGTGCGCCGCACCAGGGCGAGGTAGTGGGTGGCATAGTTGATGCCCGAGAGCAGCGCGAACACGATGGTGACGGTCTCGATCGGCACGCTGTCGAAGGCGCCGAGGCTGGCGTCCCGGGTGGAGAAGCCGCCCAGCCCCATGATCGAGAAGGCATGGATCACGGCATCCCACGGCGCCATGCCGGCCTGCAAGAGCGCGAGGGTGCAGCCTGCGGTGAGCACTACATAAACGCCCCACAGGCCCTTGGCGGTCTCGGCGATGCGCGGGGTGAGGCTGGACTCCTTCATCGGCCCGGGCGTCTCGGCGCGGAAGATCTGCCGCCCGCCGATGCCCAGCAGCGGCAGCACCGCGACCATCAGCACGATCACGCCCATGCCGCCCACCCAGTGCATGAAGCAGCGCCACAGGTTGATCGACACCGGCATCGTGTCGAGCCCGGTAAGCACCGTGGCACCGGTCGTGGTGAGCCCGGAGGCGGCCTCGAAGTAGGCGTCGGTGAACGAGAGTTCCGGAAGGTAGAACAGCAGCGGCAGCGCCCCGAACACCGGCGTGATCAGCCAGGTCGCGGCCACGAGCAGGAAGCCGTCGGAGACGTGCAGGTCGCGCCGCGCCCGCCGGCCCGCGGCCCACATGAGCAGCCCGGTCGCGAAGGTGGCGAGGATGGCGAGGTCGTAGGCCTCGGTGGCACCGTCTTCGAGCGCGAAGGACACCGCGAGCGGAAAGCCCATCACCAGCCCGAACAGCATCAGCATCATGCCGAGCACACCGAGGACGGGGAAATAGGCTTGCATCGCGACAAGGACGGCAAACGCCGCGAGACTGTGTATGGACGCTGCGGATACTAGGCGGCCATGCGTAAAGATTGCGTTAAGAGTTTGCAGTGCAGCATGAGCGTGAGGCGCAGGGAGCGAGGTGTCGGGCGCGTGGACGTGAAGAGGGCGCGGTGATCGCTCACCGCGCCCTCTTGTAAGGCCCCCCGCCTGTGCCGTCTCCGCCGGGCATCCTGAACCTTGGGTTCAGGGAGGTCGCGTCCCTTCCGCTTCAGGATCACCCGGCGAGGGGCGTTCACACCAGCGGCATCGATGGTTGGCGACCGAGTCTCTCGACTATTGGTTCAAGGAATCTACGACTTCGACGAACACTGCAGGGGATTGACCGGTACTGCTCGAACTGCCTTCAGAAAAGCTTGTCCTGCTGCCCCAGAACACCGTCCAGGCGCGCTTTCATGAGACCGATTCTACGCTTCATGCCCGGCATGTCAAACCCGTTGCCGCGCTGGTGCAGGAGGAACTCGTGGGCGATGTTGAGCGCGGTCATGACCGCCAGCTTTTCGCCGGAGGAGCCGGTGCGGGCACCGATCTCACGAAGCTTGTCGTCGAGGAAGGCGACGGTGGCGAGCAGTTCGTCGCGCGATTCGGGCGTGCAGGAGATGCGGTACTCCTTGCCCAGCAGCATCATGTCGAGGTGATCGGCGGACATCGCTTCAAGCCTCCGGCAGTTTGTCGAGCAGGCCCGCGAGGCGGTCCGCGGCGACGCGGACCTTGTCGGAGAGCCGGCGATTCTCGCCCTCGAGCTGCACGACGCGACCGCGCAGGGCGGCGTTGTCGGCCTTCAGGCGCTCGTAGTGGCTGATCAGGTGCTCGAGCTGGGCTTCGAGCTGTGCGAGTTCGGTATCCATGGCGTCGATGGTAGTGAGCGGCCGATGACGGGTCAATCGGCCGGGGTCGATCAGCGCTGGACCTGGGTGACGTCCCGCACCGCGCCGGTGTCGGCCGAGGTGGTGAGCGCGGCGTAGGCCTGCAGCGCGGCGGAGACCACGCGTTCGCGCTTCACCGGCTTCCAGGCCGCATTGCCCTTCGCCTCCATCGCGGCACGACGGCGGGCGAGCTCGGCGTCGGCGACGGCGAGGTGGATGCGGCGCGCGGGGATGTCGATCTCGATCGTGTCGCCGTCCTCGACCAGCGCGATCGCACCGCCGCAGGCCGCCTCGGGCGAAGCATGACCGATCGACAGGCCCGAGGTGCCGCCCGAGAAGCGTCCGTCGGTGAGCAGCGCGCACTGCGCGCCCAGGCCGCGGCTCTTCAGGTAAGAGGTGGGATAGAGCATCTCCTGCATGCCGGGGCCACCCTTCGGGCCTTCGTAGCGGATCACCACCACGTCGCCCGCCTGCACCTGCTCGCCGAGGATGCCCTCCACCGCGTCTTCCTGGCTCTCGTACACCCTGGCCTTGCCGGTGAACTTCCAGATGGATTCATCCACCCCGGCGGTCTTCACGATGCAGCCCTTCTCGGCGATGTTGCCGTAGAGCACGGCCAGCCCTCCGTCGGCCGTGAAGGCATGTTCCTTGTTGCGGATGATGCCGTGCTCGCGGTCGGCGTCGAGCGACTTCCAGCGCCGGTCCTGACTGAAGGCGACCTGGGTCGGCACCCCGCCCGGCGCTGCACGGAAGAAGGTGTGCACCGCTTCGTCTTCGGTGCGCTTGATGTCCCACTTGTCCAGGGCTTCGGCCAGGCTCGCGCTGTGCACGGTCGGCACATCGGTGTGCAGCAGGCCGGCGCGGTCGAGTTCACCGAGGATGGACATGATGCCGCCGGCACGATGCACGTCCTCGATGTGCACGTCGGCGATCGCGGGCGCGACCTTGCACAGGCAGGGCACGCGGCGGCTGACGCGGTCGATGTCCTTCATCGTGAAGTCCACGCCGGCCTCGCGCGCGGCGGCGAGCAGGTGCAGCACGGTGTTGGTCGAGCCGCCCATGGCCACGTCCAGGCTCATCGCGTTCTCGAAGGCCTGGAAGCTGGCGATCGAGCGCGGCAGCACCGAGGCGTCGTCCTTTTCGTAGTAACGACGCGCGAGATCGACGATGCGGCGGCCGGCTTCCTTGAACAGGCGCTCGCGGTCGGCGTGGGTGGCGAGCGTGGTGCCGTTGCCGGGCAGCGACAGGCCGAGCGCCTCGGTGAGGCAGTTCATCGAGTTGGCTGTGAACATGCCAGAGCACGACCCGCAGGTCGGGCAGGCCGAGCGCTCGATGGCGTCGACTTCCTCGTCCGAACACGACTTGTCGGCCGCCTTGACCATCGCATCCACGAGGTCGAGCGAGATCACCTTGGCTTCCCACTTGACCTTGCCGGCCTCCATCGGACCGCCGGAGACGAAGATCGCCGGGATGTTCAGGCGCAGCGCGGCCATCAGCATGCCCGGGGTGATCTTGTCGCAGTTCGAGATGCACACCAGCGCGTCCGCCGTGTGCGCGTTGCACATGTACTCGACGCTGTCGGCGATGAGCTCGCGCGAGGGCAGCGAATACAGCATGCCGCCGTGGCCCATGGCGATGCCGTCATCGACCGCGATGGTGTTGAATTCCTTGGCGACGCCGCCGGCGGACTCGATCTCGCGCGCGACGAGCTGACCGAGATCCTTCAGGTGCACGTGGCCGGGCACGAACTGGGTGAAGCTGTTGGCGATCGCGATGATCGGCTTTTCGAAGTCGCCGTCCTTCATGCCGGTGGCGCGCCACAGGGCGCGGGCGCCCGCCATGTTGCGGCCGGCGGTGGACGTGCGGGAACGGTACTGGGGCATGGGGCGCTCCGGGAAATCGGCGGGAAAGGGTTCGATTCTAACGCGCGTGGGGCGAGCGTCGGCAAGCTGCGGTGCATGCGGGGACGCCGCGGTGGGGCGGACGATCCGGCTGGCGTATCATCCGAAGTCCGACACCGCAGGAGGCTCCATGCAGGACACGACCCCCACGACCGAGGCCGGCTTCGACCTCGACCCGGCCGAGATCCGCGTGCTCGGCGTGCTGATCGAGAAGTCCTTCATCACCCCCGACGCCTATCCGCTGTCGATCAACGCCATCACCACCGGATGCAACCAGCTCACCGCGCGCGAGCCGGTGATGAGCCTGTCCGAGGCCGAGGTGCAGGACGCGGTCGACCGCCTGATCGTCCGCCGCCTGGTGTCCAAGCGCGACCAGCAGAGCGCGCGCGTGGCCAAGTACGAGCACCTGGTCCGCCTGCGCCACTCGTTGCCGCCGGCCGAACAGGCCGTATTGGCGATCCTGCTGCTGCGCGGCGCGCAGACCGCGGGCGAGCTGCGCCAGCGCTGCGAGCGCCTGCACCGTTTCGACGACGTCGCCGCGGTAGATGCCGTGCTCGAGCACCTGGCCGAGAAGTACCCGCCGCTGGTCGCCGAGCTGCCGCGTGCGCCCGGCACCAAGGAGACCCGCCACGTTCACCTGCTCGGCGGCGACGCCGCGGTGCAGGAGATGGCCGAGGCGCAGTCCGTCGGCACGGCAGGCGGCGGGCGCGGGCGCATCGGGGAACTCGAGGACGAGGTCCGCCGTCTGCGCGAGGAACTCGAGGCACTGCGCGGAGCGTTCGCGGAGTTCCGCAAGCAGTTCGACTGAAGGCCGGCAGCCCTGCGCTCGGCGCCTCACACCTGACACCTCACACCTCGCGCCTCGCGCCTCGCACACTCCATGCTCGTCCACCCCCAATTCGACCCGATCGCCTTCTCCCTCGGCCCGCTTTCGGTGCGCTGGTACGGGCTGATGTACCTGGTCGCCTTCGTGCTCTTCGTCGTGCTCGGCCGCCTCCACGCGCGGCGCCGTCCGGAACTGGGCTGGGACGAGCAGGGGATCGACGACCTCCTGATGTACGGTGTGATCGGGGTGATCGTGGGCGGGCGCCTCGGCGAGGTGTTGTTCTTCCAGCCCGGCTACTATCTGCAACACCCGGGCGAGATCCTCGCGGTGTGGAAGGGCGGGATGAGCTTCCACGGCGGCTTCCTGGGCGTGCTGGTGGCGATGTGGCTGTACGGTCGCCGGCACGGCAAGGGCTTCTGGCAGGTCACCGACTTCATCGCGCCGCTGGTGCCGACCGGGCTGGCGGCCGGGCGGCTCGGCAACTTCATCAACGGCGAACTGTGGGGCCGGCCGGCGGAAACGGAGCTGCCGTGGGCCATGATCTTCCCCTGGGTGGATGCGCTGCCGCGCCATCCCTCGCAGCTCTACCAGGCCGCTGGCGAGGGTTTGCTGCTGTTCCTGCTGCTGTGGTCTTACTCGGCCAGCCCGCGCCCGCTGCGCGCGGTGTCGGCGATGTTCCTGGTCGGCTATGGCGCGCTGCGCTTCGTCGCGGAGTTCTTCCGTACGCCCGATCCGGGCATCTTCGGCACCTTGTCGCTCGGCCTGTCCACCGCACAATGGCTTTGCGTGCCCATGGTGCTCGCCGGGCTGCTGATGCTCGCCGCCGCGCGCACGCGCGGGACCGGAAGGTAGGCGGGGCTGCGGCAGGGACGTGAATATCGCACACAGTCCATTCGCAGGCTGCACAAGCGACTCCCCAAAGCGGGCTATCATGTAAGCACGATATCCGAACTGAATCGGACAGGAGGACGACATGGGCGGTGCAGGACTGGTCTCCCGGGGGCTGAACCGCGTTCGCGAGCTCGTCGCGAGCGCCGCGCATTTGGGCAAGCCCCCGGATGAGAGCGACCTCGAGCGCCTGCGCACGCAGTTGCAGGAGTGCGCCGAGGGCCGCGGCGGCGAAGTATCGACGCGCCAGCGTGCCGCCCGCCTGGCCGAGACCTATCTGCGCCTGGACGACGTCGGCCGCCACGCCTTCCTGCGCCTGATCGCCCACGAGTTCGGCCCCGATCCGGCGCGGGTGGCGCAGGCGCACGCCGCCTACCAGGCCGCGGTCGGCACGCCGCGGCAATGGGACGCGGAAGCCGAGCTGCGCGCCGCGCTGCGCTCGCGCCGGCTGCGCATCCTCACCCAGTTCAACGCGATCCCGCAGGGGGTCAAGTTCCTCGTCGACCTGCGTGCCGACCTGCTGCGCTTCATCGCCGACGATCCGCTGCTCAAGCCGCTCGACCGCGAGCTCGAGACGCGCCTGTCGGCGTGGTTCGACGTCGGCTTCCTGGAACTGCAGCGCATCACCTGGAGTTCGCCCGCCGCCCTGCTCGAGAAGCTCGTCGAGTACGAGGCGGTGCACGAGATCCGCTCCTGGAAGGACCTCAAGAACCGGCTCGACTCCGACCGCCGCTGCTACGCCTTCTTCCATCCGCGCATGCCGCTCGAGCCGCTGATCTTCGTTCAGGTCGCACTGCTCGAGGAGATCGCCGACGACGTGCAGCGCCTGCTCGACATCGAGGCGCCGCTCGCCGATGCGAGCCGGGCGACGACCGCGATCTTCTATTCGATCAGCGCCACGCAAAAGGGCCTGCGCGGGGTGAGCTTCGGCAACTTCCTGCTCAAGCGGGTGATCGACGACCTCAAGCGCGACTTTCCGCGCCTGAAGACCTTCGCCACGCTGTCGCCGATGCCGGGCCTGGTGCGCTGGGCGCAGCGCGACCCGGAGGCCTTCGCCGAGGCCTTCACCGCCACCGACTGGAAGCGCCTGGCGACGCTCGGCATCGAAGGCGTCGACTCGACGGGCCTCGCCGCGGTGCTCGCCGGCGACCCGGCGTGGGTCGAGGACGAGGCGCTCGCCGAGTCCTTGCGCGAGCCCCTGCTGCGGCTGGGCGCACGCTACCTGAGCGAGGCACGCCGCGGCGACCGCCCGGTCGACACGGTGGCGCGCTTCCACCTCGGCAACGGTGCCCGCATCGAGCGCCTGAACTGGCTCGCCGACCGCTCGGACAAGGGCCTGCGCCAGTCTTGGGGATTGATGGTCAATTATCTGTACGACCCGGACCGCCTGGAAGCCAACCTGGAGAGCTTCGCTGCCAACGGCAGCATCGCAGCCTCGTCCGCGGTGCGCAGGCTCGCCCGGCGCTGAGGTTCGCGTGCCGCCCGAAACATCGCCGAGCTCGTTCGCCCTCTGCCCCTCGTCGATCCGCATCCGCCTGTTGCTCGCGAGTACGGTGGTGCAGGTGGTGTTGCTGAGCATGTTGCTCGCGAACAGCGTGCGGCTGATGAACAACGCAATGTCGGCGAGCCTGGAGACGACGATCGGTCAGACCGCGAGCATGCTGCACGCGATGGCCACCGCCTACGGCGAGCAGGGCCGGCTCGACGGGCTCGAGGACGTGCTCGGCGAGCTTCTTGCCGACGCCGACGAAGGCCTGCTCTATGTGCGCATCCGCGACGCGCGCGGTCATCTGCTGGTGAGCGCCGGCATGCCCGGGCTGGAGCAGGTGCCGGAGCCGGACGAACAACGCCACCGTTTCTTCGAGACCCTGCTCGCCGACGACCTCGTGCATGTGCGCCGGCAACTGCTGCTGCCGCGCAACCAGGTCGGCGTGCTGCAGTTCGGAGTCTCGGTCTCGGTACTCGCCGCGGCCCGCGAGGCGATCATGCAGCAAGGCCTGGCGATCGCGATCGCGGAGATCCTGCTCACCTTCGTCCTGCTCTCCTCGCTCGGCTATCTGCTCACCCGCAACCTGCGCCTGCTGCTGGAGGGCAGTCGTGCGATCGCCAACGGCTTCCTCGCGCACCGCGTCGAGTCGCGTGGCAAGGACGAGCTGGCGGTGATCGCCAACCACTTCAACCTGATGGCCGAGGCGCTGCAGAACCGGATCGCCGAGCTGCAGGATACGGCGGTGCGCCTGCGGGCGAGCGAGGAGCGCCATGCCCTGGCCCTGCGCGGGTCCAACGACGGCCTGTGGGACTGGGACATCGACGCCGACGACGTCTATTACTCCGAGCGCTTCTGCCAGATCCTCGGGGTCCAGCCGGGAACCCTGTCGAACCGGCCGGAGGACATGCTCGCCTACCTCCACCCCTACGAGCGCGACGCCTACCGCCAGCGCCTGGTCGAACACCTCAAGGGCGACAGCAACCATTTCATCATGGAACTGCGCGTCCGCTTGCCCGACGGCGCCTACCGCTGGGTGCTGATGCGCGGAGTCGCCGATCGCGACGAGAACCTGCATGCCTACCGCATGGCGGGTTCGCTCGGCGACATCGACCTGCGCAAGCGCGCCGAACAGCAGCTGGTGCACGATGCCTTGCACGACGGGCTCACCGGCCTGCCCAACCGGGCAATGTTCATCGAGCACGCCAACCGCGCGCTTGCCCAGCGCCGGCGCGGGGACCTCACCCAGATCGCAATCCTGGCGATCAACCTGGAGCGCTTCAGCCTGGTCAACGACAGCTACGGGCACCTCGTGGGCGACGAACTGCTGCGCCGGATCGGTGCCCACATCGCGGCCCTGATGCGCGATGGCGACGTGTGCGCGCGGGTGGGGGGTGACCAGTTCGCGGTGCTGCTCAACGGTGTGGAGAGCTCGATCGACGCGCTGCGCATCTGCGAGCAGCTGGTCGCGCTGCCGGCCTTCGCACCCGACGACGACGGTCAGCAACTGCACCCGCGCTGCCGGGTGGGCGTCGCCATCAGCGACAACGAGCGCGAGGACGCCGAATCGCTGCTGCGCGATGCCGACAACGCACTGCACAAGGCCCGTCGCAGCGAGCGGGGGCCGATCGAATTCTTCCACACCGAGATGCACGCCGCCGCGGTGCGCGCGCTGCAGGTCGAGGCCGAACTGCGCAAGGCGCTCACCCAGGGCGGGCTGCAGGTGTGGTACCAGCCCATCGTCGAGCTCGCGAACCTGCGTACGACCAGCTTCGAGGCCCTGGTGCGCTGGCCGCACCCGACGCTCGGCCTGCTCTCGCCGGGCGAGTTCATCCCGCTCGCCGAGGCGCTCGACCTGATCCACGACATCGGCACGCTCGTGCTCGAGCGCGTGTGCGCCGACCTGCGCGAATGGGCGGGCCGGCTGCCAGCCGACGCGCCGCTGCGCGTCAGCGTGAACCTGTCCGCGCGCCAGCTCGCACGCCCGGATCTCGCCGCCGAACTGCTCGCCGCCATCGACCGTGTCGGCGTGGCGCGCGAACGCATCCGCTTCGAGGTCACGGAGAGCGTGCTCGCCCATCCGGACGGCCCGGCGATCGACCACCTCCATGCCCTCCGCGCCGCCGGACTCGACATCCTCATCGACGACTTCGGCACCGGCTACTCGACGCTGAGCTACCTGCACACGATGCCGTGCAACCAGGTCAAGCTCGACGGCTCCTTCGTGCGCTCGCTGCCGTACGACCAGCGCCTGCGCGCGATCGTGCGGCACAGCATCGAACTCGCCCACGACCTCGGCATGACCGTCGTCGCCGAGTGCATCGAGGATGAGGCCCAGCTTGAGATCCTGCGCGCGATGGGCTGCGACTTCGGACAGGGCTACCTGTTCTCGCGGCCGCTCGACCGCGACGCCACCTTCAACCGCTTGCACAATCCCGCTCCGGAGCGCCGATGACCCCTCGCCGCACCTTGTTGCTGCTCGCCGGCATCGCCGCGCTGGCGTCCAGCCCCGGCACGGGCGCCGCACCCGACCTGCAGGTGTCGGGCTTCGCGACCGCCGGGGCGGTCTACAGCCGCGCGGACGACCTGGAGTTCGCCCGCGTCGGGATCGACGCGCCGGGCGGCAACCGCGTCGACACCGGGCCGGACTCGGTGCTCGGGGTACAGCTCGGCTGGCAGTCCGGTGACGGCACCGGAGCGGTGCTGCAGGTCGTGACGCGCGAGACCCAGCGCGGCGACTACACGCCGCGGCCTGCCCTGGCCTTCCTGAGCCACGCCCTGAGCCCCGCGCTGACCGTGCGTGCCGGGCGCCTGCGCAGCCCCTTCTTCATGCTGTCCGAGACCGCCGACATCAACTACAGCCAGCCCTGGGTCCGCCCGCCGGCAGAGGTCTACGCGCTCAACCCCTTCGCCGACATGGATGGCATCGACCTGCTGCATCGCAGCCCGATCGGCGGATCCTTCATCGAGCTGCACCCGTATCTTGGCAGCAGCCGCATCCCCGTGATCGGTGGCGGACGCGCGAATCTGCGCCGGCTGCGCGGCCTCACCGTGACGCTGGAGCGCGACGAGTTGAGCTTCAGCGCGAGCCACGCGGAGGCGGAGCTGGCGGTGATCCGGACCTCGCAGTCGTACCGGGACCTCGTCGACACCTGGCGGATCCCGCCCGACCTGCAGGCGCGATTGAGCGGGAAGGGTGCCCACGCCAGCTTCAGCTCCCTCGGCATGCAGTGGGACGACGGGCGCTGGCGGGTGATCGCCGAGCTCGGGCGCCTGCAGGCGGACGCCTTCGTCAACAGCGCGACCGGAGCCTATGTCGCGGTCGGGCGGCGCTTCGGCGCATGGATGCCTTATTTCGGTCTCGCCCGCCAGCGCCAGGACGCGCCGCTGGCCGACCCCGGGCTGGCGGACTCGCCACAAAGCGCCGCAGCGGTCGCGGTCTTCAACCGCTCGCGCAACCAGGCCCAGCGCAGCGTGACCCTCGGCACGCGTTGGGACTTCACGCCGAATTCGGCGGTGAAGGCGGAATTCAGCCACATCGAAACCGATCGCGGCGCGCACGGCAGCTTCATCGCGCGGGGCAACCCCTTCGCCCCCGGTCTCGACGATCGCAGCATCAATCTGCTGAGCGTGTCGGTCGATGTGGTGTTCTGATCCGGCGCGCCTGCTCCGACGGCTCGGCCTCGCGCCGATGCTGACGCTCGTGCTCGCCCTCTGGCAGGCCGGAGCGCACGCGCAAGGCGTCGTCCTGGTCAGCGCCCACGCCGGAGGCATCGCCGAAGTCGACCGCGAGACCGCCGCCCAGCTCTACCTCGGCCGCCGCACCACCCTGCCCGACGGGCGTGGCGTCCGCCTGCTCGACCTGCCGGCTGGCGCCGAACGCGACCTCTTCTATCAGCGCCTGACCGGCAAGAACCCCAGCCAGATCCGCGCCTACTGGTCGCGGATGGTCTTCACCGGGCGCGCCCATCCGCCCCACGAGGCGGCCGACGCGGCCGACGCGCTCGGCCGCGTGCTCGCCGACCCGAACGCGCTCGCCTACCTGCCTGCCGCCTCTGCCGCCAACCAGCCCCTGAACGTCCTGATGCTCCTGGAGTGAAGCCAGCGGGCAGCGGATGCGCGCCGGCATTGCATGCGTCGGCGACTCGTGATTTAATGCGAATCATTCGTATTTTTAACGTCGTTCGATCATGCAACCTTGCGAATTCCCCGTTTCCGCCGCCATGCCGGCCAGCCGGCCCGATGCGGATTCGACTGCACAGCGGCGCCCCCTGCTCACCAGCAAGGAGCTCCTCGGCGGCCGGCGCGAGTTGCGGATCGAGCACGAGGGCAGCGAGTACATCTTGCGCACGACGCGCAACGGCAAGCTGATCCTCACCAAATGACCTTCCAGGCGATGCCATATCGGGGCAAAACCCCGTCAGGAGGCTAGACTATGTACGTGTGCGTATGCAACGCGGTCACCGAACGCCAGATCCACCACGCCGCGGCGCAGGGCGCGCGGACCCTGCGCGACCTGCGCCATTCGCTCGGCGTGACCGCAGAGTGTGGTCGCTGCGCCCGCTGCGCGCACGAGTGCCTGCGCTCGGCCGTACCCGCCACGCCCCGCCCGGGCGTGACCGCGCTGTTCGCAGGCATCGCTCCGGCATTCACCGCATCCCTGGAGGCAACATGAAAGGCGACAAGAAAGTCATCCAGTACCTCAACAAGCAGCTCACCATCGAACTCACCGCGATCAACCAGTACTTCCTGCATGCGCGCATGTACAAGAACTGGGGTTTCACGCGGCTCGGCAAGCACGAGTACGACGAGTCGATCGAGGAGATGAAGCACGCGGACATGCTGATCGAGCGCGTACTCTTCCTGGAGGGGCTGCCCAACCTGCAGAATCTCGACAAGCTGCTGATCGGCGAGAACGTGCCCGAATGCATGCAGGGGGATCTCAAGCTCGAGCTCGGCGGACGCGCCAACCTGATCGAGGCGATCGCCTACTGCGAGTCCAGCAAGGATTACGTGTCGCGCGAGCTCTTCGAGCACATCCTGGAAGACACCGAGGAACACATCGATTACCTGGAGACGCAGCTCGGTCTGGTCGACAGCGTCGGCCTGCAGAACTACCTGCAGTCGCAGATGGACCCCGGCGCCTCCTGATCCCGGCCCGCCCGATCGCTCCCGACCAACCCAACGCTGCCTCCGCGGAGGCGGCTCGTCGCCTCCGCCCCGATGCACCCAGCTGCCCAAGCATTGTCGCTGTTGCCTTCCCCTTCGCCGTCGCTGTCCACGGATCCTGAGGCGCAGCCCATGCGCGCCCCTGCCTCCGGAGCGGAAGTCGCTCCGCGCCCGACCGCGGCAGCGCGCGGGAGCTCGCCGCTGCGGCGCGGCGCCCTCCTCGGCCTGATCGTCGCCGCCCACCTCGGCGGGCTGGCGATGCTCGCCAGGCTCGCCGGCGAGCGCCCCGTGCCCGCCGAGTTGATGCCGATCCAGGTCGCACTCATCGCAGCGCCCGCGGTCGCCGAGCCCTTACCGGCGCCTCCCGAACCCGTCGTAGAGCCGCCGCGCCCGCCTGAACCTCGGCCGGTGGCGCGCCCGCCCGAGCCCACGCCGCCAACCCCGCCGATGGTGAAGAAGCCGACGCCCAAGCCCGTGGTGAAGAAGCCGGCGCCAGTCACCGAGTCGCCCACCGCGCTGAG
>NZ_AMXD01000067.1 GCF_000310185.1 Thauera aminoaromatica S2
GGCGGGCGTCGTGCTCGCGCTGGCGGCCCTGGGCGCCACGGCGGCGGGTGGCGTGCAGCAGCTGCGCGACTTCGTCGCCGGCGCGCGCAGCGCGGAGGGCGAGTTCGAGCAGGTCGTCACCGCGCAGTCCGGGCGCCGACCTCAGGAGGCCTCGGGCAGCTTCGCCTACGCCCGCCCGGGGCGCTTCCATTGGGAGTACGACCGGCCTTATCGCCAGGTGCTGGTGGGCGACGGCAAGACCCTGTGGTCCTGGGATCCCGACCTCAACCAGGTGACCGTACGCGCGATCGGCGAGGCGCTCGGCGCCACCCCGGCGGCGATCCTGTTCGGCAGCGGCGCGCTCGACGACAATTTCGAGCTCGCCGACGCCGGCGAGCGGGACGGTCTGGCCTGGGCCGAGGCGCGTCCGAAGCGCACCGAGAGCGGCTTCGAGTCGCTGCGCATCGGGCTGGCTGAAGGCCAGTTGCGGCGTATGGAGATGCGCGACCACTTCGGCCAGACCACGGTGATCCGCTTCACCCGCCTGCGCGCCAACCCGGTGCTCGCCGAGGACCGCTTCCGCTTCGAGCCGCCCGCAGGCGCCGACGTGATCGGCGAACTGCCCGGCGCGCGCTGACTCCCCACGCACGCGTGCGCACGCCGCAATCGATCCCCGAGTCCATGGGCCGTCTGCAAGGGGGCTCCGCATGACCGACCTGTTCGACGCCCTCGAGCCGCCGCAGGTGCCGCTCGCTGAGCGCATGCGGCCGCACACCCTCGACGAGGTCGCCGGCCAGTCACACCTGTTGGGACCGGGCAAGCCGCTGCGACTGGCCTTCGAGTCGCGCCGGCCGCACTCGATGATTCTGTGGGGCCCGCCCGGCGTCGGCAAGACCACGCTCGCACGGCTGATGGCGCGCGGCTTCGACGCCGAGTTCGTCGCCCTGTCCGCGGTGTTCTCCGGGGTCAAGGAGATCCGCGAGGCGATCCAGCAGGCCCAGGCCGCCAAGGCGCGCGGTCGCCACACCATCCTCTTCGTCGACGAGGTGCACCGCTTCAACAAGGCGCAGCAGGACGCTTTCCTGCCCTACGTCGAGCAGGGCCTGGTGACCTTCATCGGCGCCACCACCGAGAACCCTTCGTTCGAGGTCAACTCCGCGCTGCTGTCGCGCGCCGCGGTGTATGTGCTGGAGTCGCTCGACCACGATGCCATGCTGCGCCTGTTCGAGCGCGCGCACGCGATCGCCTGCCCGACGCTCGGCTTCGACGAGGATGCGCGCGAGCGCCTGATCGGCTTTGCCGACGGCGACGCGCGCAGGCTGATGAACCTGATCGAACAGGTCCAGGTTGCCGCCGAGACCGCCAAGGTCGATCCGGTGAGCGCCACCTTCGTCGACCAGGCCCTGTCGCGCAACCTGCGCCGCTTCGACAAGGGCGGAGAGGCCTTCTACGACCAGATTTCCGCCCTGCACAAGTCGGTGCGCGGCTCGGATCCGGATGCCTCGCTGTACTGGCTGTGCCGCATGCTCGACGGCGGCGCCGATCCGCTCTACCTCGGCCGGCGGCTGATCCGCATGGCGGTGGAGGACATCGGCCTGGCCGATCCGCGTGCGCTCGAGATCGCGCTCAATGCCTGCCACACCTACGAGCGCCTCGGTTCTCCCGAGGGCGAACTCGCGCTCGCCCAGGCGACGATCTTCATGGCCTGCGCGGCCAAGTCCAACGCCGCCTACAAGGCCTACAAGGCCGCGCGCGCCTTTGTCGCCCACGACGGCTCGCGTCCGGTGCCGCTGCACCTGCGCAACGCGCCGACCAAGCTGATGAAGGCGCTCGACTACGGCAAGGCCTACCGCTACGCGCACGACGAGCCCGAGGCCTATGCAGCGGGCGAGAATTATTTCCCCGAGGGAATGCAGTCGCCCGGGTGGTACCAACCCACTCCGCGCGGCCTCGAAGGCAAGATCGGCCAGAAGCTCGCTTGGCTGCGCGAACTCGACCGCAAGGCGGCGGAGGGCGGAAAACAATACGCGAGGCCGTCGCCATCTGCGGGCGGCGCCTCGCGCGAAGTCCCGGCGAGCAAAGGTACGCCGGGCGAGGAGAGAATCAGTGGGGGAGGGGATGATCCTTCATGAAACGCTCGCAGACGGAAGCCGCCAGTTTGGCCTTGCGCACGTCCCCGCATGCATTGGCACGCTCGATGAGTTCGCGCATGTAGTGCGTGAGTGCCAGCACGCCCTCCGGCGTCTGCACGAGCCCGCAGCAAAGCTGCGCGGCGGCGGCATCCGGGATGTCCTCATGCTCGGCAATCAACAACACCTCCTCGTCGGTGAGATCGCAGTAGTCCAGGCAGTCGCGAATGGATAGCATGCCGTTTCCTCCAGGTCCGGGCCGTCTGATGCGGCTTTGTTGTCAACTCAAGGATAGTGGACCGATCCGCTTTTACAAGTTCGATAGAAATTCAGAACCAGAACCAAGTCGTTGATTAAGAAAGCCGATTTTGCGAAGCGCGAGGTCTTGTCGCGCGACCCCGCCATGTAATCAGTCGCCTGCGACGGTTTTCCGAGAATCCGCATCAACTTTTGCCGATCGCTTTTCAGGAACGTTTCCGATGCTCGATATCCAGCTTCTCCGCACCCAGCTCGACCACGTCGCCGCACGCCTCGCCACGCGCGGGATGCAGCTCGACACCGCCGCCTTCCAGGCCCTCGAGGACGAGCGCAAGCAGTTGCAGACCCGCACCCAGGAACTGCAGGCCCGCCGCAACGCGCTGTCCAAGCAGATCGGCATGCTCAAGGGCAAGGGCGAGGACGCCTCCGCGGTGATGGCCGAGGTCGCCCAGCTCGGCGACGGGCTCAAGGCCTGCGAGCAGGCCCTGCCGATGCTGCTCGAGCGCATCAACGCCTTCCTGGCCACCCTGCCGAACCTGCCGCAGGACGATGTTCCGGCGGGCGCAGACGAGACCGGCAACGTCGAGGTGCGGCGCTGGGGTACGCCGCGCGCCTACGACTTCGAGGTGCGCGACCACGTGGACCTCGGCGCTCCGCTCGGCCTCGACTTCGAGACCGGCGCCAAGCTGTCGGGCTCGCGCTTCGCCTTCCTGCGCGGTCCGGTGGCGCGCCTGCATCGCGCGCTCGCGCAGTTCATGCTCGACACCCACACCCGCGAGCACGGCTACACCGAGTGCTACACGCCCTACATCGTCAATGGCTCGGCGCTCTACGGCACCGGTCAGCTGCCCAAGTTCAAGGAGGATCTGTTCTGGGTGCTGCGCGGCGGCGACGAGGAGGGCCTCGAGCAGTACCTGATCCCGACCGCAGAGATCACGCTCACCAACAGCGTGCGCGAGGAGGTGCTCGCGCTCGAGAGCCTGCCGATCCGTCTTACCGCGCATAGCCCCTGCTTCCGCTCCGAGGCGGGCAGCGGCGGGCGCGACGTGCGCGGCATGATCCGCCAGCACCAGTTCGACAAGGTCGAGATGGTGCAGATCGTCGAGCCGGCGAAGAGCAAGGAGGCGCTCGAACAGATGGTCGGCCACGCCGAGGCCATCCTGCAGAAGCTCGAGCTGCCCTACCGGGTGATCACGCTGTGCACCGGCGACATGGGCTTCTCGGCTGCGAAGACCTACGATCTCGAGGTGTGGCTGCCGGCGCAGAACACATACCGCGAGATCTCCAGCTGCTCGAACTGCGAGTCCTTCCAGGCGCGTCGCATGCAGGCCCGCTTCAAGAACGCGCAGGGCAAGAACGAGCTGGTGCACACGCTCAACGGGTCCGGTCTGGCGGTGGGGCGCACCCTGGTTGCGGTGCTGGAGAACCACCAGCAGGCCGACGGTTCGATCGTGATCCCGCGGGCGCTGGTGCCCTACATGGGTGGCATCGAGCGCATCGAAGCGCCGCTCTGAGCGGCGATCGGCGGTTGGCGCGGGTCCGACCTTGCGGCCCGCGCCAGCCGCCTCCTGGCGGGGCCGTGCCGTGTGCGATGCCGTCCCGCTCCGCCGCTTGCACCCGCGCTCAGTGCTCGTCCAGCCACACCGACTCCCAGCGCGCGAGCTCGGGGAAGTGGTGCTCGGCGCGCGCGGCGAGCGCGCGGTCGAGTTCGTCGATCAGGCCGTGCAGCGAGCGTTCGGGGGCGTGGGGGAGTTCGGGCTCGAACTCCACGACGAGGTCGCCACGTGCGCGCCGGCCGTGCGCCGGAAAGCCGGCGCCGGGTACGCGCAGGCTGCGCGGATGGGCGAGGCCGGGCTCGAGTTCGATGCTGCGCACGCCCGTCGGGTGGGGCACGCGCAGGGTCCCGCCGATCAGCAGGCGCAGCGCGCTGACCGGGCGGCGCAGCACCAGGTCGCGGCCCTCGCGGCGAAACAGCGGATGACTGGCGAGGCGGATCTGCAGGTGCAGGTCGCCAGCGCGATGGCGCGGCTCGGGGTGCGCCTCGCCCTCGCCGGCGAGACGCAGTTCGTCGTCGTCCACCACCCCGGGTGGAATGAGCACCTCGAGATGACGAGTCTGCATTTGTTCCCCGCTGCCGCCACAGCCGCCACACGGTCCCGTGTTGCGATAGCCCCGCCCCTCGCAGTCCGGGCAGCGCTCCAGCCCCGCAGGTCCGTGCAAGCGGCCCGAGCCTCGGCAGGGTGTGCATAGGCGGCTCACGCTGAGCTTCTCGATGCCGCTGCCGCCGCACAGCACGCAGGGGCTGCGGCGCTCGACCTCGACCGTCCGCCGCGCCCCGGTGAAGCTCTCCTCGATGCTGATCTCCAGTGTCTGCCAGCGGTCCGCGCCGCGCTGCGGCGGAGGCTGGGTGGCAGCCGCGTCCTCGTGTGCCTTCTCCTTGCCTTCGAGCAGGGCGGCGAGCAGGCGGTCGTGCGCATCGCGCAGCCGCCTGAACTGATCGGCGGCGGCGGGGTCGGGATTGCGATCGGGATGCCATCGCATGGCGAGCTTGCGGAAGGCGCGCTTGATCTGTTGCGCGCTCGCGCCGGCTGGCAGGCCGAGCAGTGCGTGGGTGTCGGACATGGACGAATGGGTGAGGACCGCGAGGGCATCAGCTTAACCGAGCTTGCCCGCGGATGCTGCGCCCGCACTTGACGGATCTCCCAAGGATGAAAGAATGTGGCGCCGTGTTCAATACGGAATCGTATGGCCTGGTGCTCCGGCAGAACTCGCCGGAGCGCGAACACGCGGAAAATGAATACATGGAGACGACGAAACGATGAGCCCAAGCCGAGCTTCCGAAACCCAGCCCCGCGACTCGTGGGTGCATCATCCGCAGGGGCGCATCTTCGCGCGGGAATGGACCCCGTCCGGGGCGGCCGGCGAGCGGCCGGCGAGCCCGATCGTGCTGCTCCACGACTCGCTCGGCTGTGTCGAGCTGTGGCGCGACTTCCCGGCGGAGCTGAGCGCCGCGAGCGGGCGCCGGGTGATCGCCTACGACCGCCTCGGGTTCGGCCGCTCGGATGCGCGCGAGGCGCTGCCGGCGCTGGACTTCATCGCCGAGGAGGCGCAGGCGTATTTTCCGGCGGTGCGCGAGCAGCTCGGCCTGGAGCGCTTCGTGGTGTTCGGCCACAGCGTCGGCGGCGGCATGGCGGTGAATTGCGCGGCTGCATTTGCCGGGGCCTGCGACGCCCTGATCACCGAGTCGGCCCAGGTCTTCCCCGAGGACCTCACCCTGAGCAGCATCGCCGAGGCCAAGGAGCAGTTCGTCGATGAATCGCAGCTGCAGCGCCTGGCGCGCTATCACGGCGACAAGGCGCGCTGGGTGCTGGATGCGTGGACCGAGAGCTGGTTGCATCCCGGCTTCGCGGCCTGGTCGCTGAGGTCGGTGCTGCCGCAGGTGCGTTGCCCTGTGCTGGCCATCCATGGCATGCATGACGAGTACGGCACGAGCGTGCACCCCGAGACGATCGGCGAGCTCTCCGCGGGCCCGGCGCAGGTGGCGATCCTGCCGGACACCTTCCACGTGCCGCATCGCGAGCGTCCGGCCGCGGTCATCGAACTCGTCTGCGCCTTCCTCGAGCCGGTGCGGCAGGGCGGGGCGGTGTGCGTGTCCTGAGCGGTCGGCGCGGTGCATCCGGGCGGGTCCCGGATGGGCCGCTCGGGTATCGGGCGGGGGCGCGCCGATGCGACGAGGAGGGACGGAAAAGGAGGACGAAAAAAAACGCCGACCCGGTGAAGAGTCGGCGTTTTTCGAAACTGGCGCGCCCGGAAGGATTCGAACCTCCTACCCCCTGGTTCGTAGCCAGGTACTCTATCCAGATGAGCTACGGGCGCGTTGCCGAAATCGTTTAGAGCCCGAAATCGGAAGGCTTTTTTTGGCGCGCCCGGAAGGATTCGAACCTCCTACCCCCTGGTTCGTAGCCAGGTACTCTATCCAGATGAGCTACGGGCGCTTCTTGCTGCACTGCGAAGAACCGGGATTATAACGACTGTTCCCGCAACTTCAAGTTTAAATTGGCGGAGAGGGTGGGATTCGAACCCACGGTAGGCTTGCACCTACGCCTGATTTCGAGTCAGGTACATTCGACCACTCTGCCACCTCTCCGCTCGAAGGTCGGCATTATAGTGTTTTTTTCCGGGAAGTGAACAGTTTTTTGCGGGGGGTAAAGTGAAGAGATCCCGTCGCCGGCCCCGACCCGGCGCATCGGGACGGGCAAGGCGGCCGCGGTCGGGCCCGGGCTGCGCTCACCTGGCCTGCGGCAGCATCTCCTCGTAGGCGCGCACCGCTTCCGCGGCGTACATCAGGGCCGGGCCGCCGCCCATATAGGTGCACACGCCCAGGGTCTCCATGATCTGCTCGCGGGTCGCGCCGAGGCGGATCAGCGCCTTGATGTGGAAGCCGATGCAGGCGTCGCAGCGCTGGGTGACGGCGATCGCGAGTGCGATGAGTTCCTTCTGCAGCTCGCTCAGCACGCCGTCCTGCAGCGAGCTCTTGGCCATCGCGCCGAAGCCCTGCATGGTCTCGGGGATCTCCTTGCGCAGCGTGGCGAGCGCCTTGGAGACATCGCTCACGATCTGGACGTGGGACTTGGACATCATGCGTTCTCCTATTTCAGAAAACGCTTATCTTACTCCGCCGACGCGCTTGCGACCATCGCGTCGCGGCGCCGGGCGTGCGTGCCCGAGCGCACCCGCGACACGGCCCCGCTAAAGGGGCGGGGGTCAGGCCCCGCCGCGCTTGTCGCGCTCGATCAGCGCGTAAGCGGAGTGGTTGTGGATCGACTCGAAGTTCTCGGACTCGACCACGTAGGCGTCGATGCGCGGCTCGCGGTTCAGCTGGCCGGCGACGTCGCGCACCATGTCCTCGACGAACTTGGGGTTGTCGTAGGCGCGCTCGGTGACCCACTTCTCGTCGGGGCGCTTGAGCAGGCCGAAGACCTCGCACGAGGCCTGGGCCTCGACCATCTGCACCATCTCCTCGATCCACAGGTGGTCGTTGAGCACCGCGGTGACGGTGACGTGAGAGCGCTGGTTGTGCGCGCCGTACGCGGAGATCTTTTTCGAGCATGGGCACAGGCTGGTCACCGGCACCACGACCTTCATGGTGAACTCGTAGGCGCCGCCCTCGCCGATGCTGCCGATGAAGCAGACCTCATAGTCCATCAGGCTCTGCACGCCGGACACCGGCGCCGTCTTGTTGATGAAGTAGGGGAAGCTCATCTCGACGTGGCCGGTCTCGGCCTCGAGGCGCTCGACCATGGTGCGCAGCATGGGCTCGAAGTTCTCCACCGAGATCTCGCGCTCGCGGCCGTTGAGGATCTCGATGAAGCGCGACATGTGGGTGCCCTTGAAGTTGTGGGGCAGACCAACGTACATGTTGAAGCTGGCCACCGTGTGCTGCACGCCGCCGCGCTTGTCGGCGACCTTGATGGGGTGGCGGATCGACTTGATGCCGACCTTGTCGATCGCGATCCGGCGGCTGTCGGCGCTGCTCTGCACGTCCGGGATGGCGATTGCGTTGGGGGTGTTCATGGGCAGGTTCCCTGCGGGTGGTCGGGGGAATGGGCGTGCCGGAGCCGCCAGCAAAGTGCAATCGTGTTGCACTTTGCTGGCGATCTTATCTTTCCCGACAAAAATGCTCAACCTTTAGGCGCGCTCCGGGGCTCCGGTCGCGCGTGCGATGCTGGCGAGGATGCCGTCCTGATCGAGGCCGACCGAGGCGAGCAGTTGTGCTTGGTCGCCGTGGTCGATGAAGTGGTCGGGCAGGCCCAGGCGCAGCACGCGTGGGCGCGTGGCGAGGCCGTCGACGAGCCGTGAGACCTCGGCGCCGGCGCCGCCGATCACCGCGTTCTCCTCGAGGGTGACGATGAGGTCGTGGCTGGTGGCGAGTTCGGCCACCAGCTCGACGTCGAGCGGCTTGACGAAGCGCATGTTGGCCACCGTGGCGTCGAGCGTCTCGGCGACCTCGCGCGCCACTCCGAGCAGGCTGCCGAAGGCGAGCAGGGCGATGCCGCGGCCACGGCGCACGACCTCGCCCTTGCCGATCGGCAGGGCGCGCATCTGTGCCCGGGGCGCGGTGCCGTTGCCGCCGCCACGCGGATAGCGCACCGCGCTCGGGCCCGCATGCTGCACCGCGGTGTAGAGCATCTGGCGGCATTCGTCCTCGTCTGAGGGCGCCATCACCACCATGTTGGGCACGCAGCTGAGGAAGGAGAGGTCGAAGGCGCCATGGTGGGTCGCGCCGTCGGCGCCCACCAGGCCGCCGCGGTCGATCGCGAACACGACCGGCAGGTTCTGCAGCGCGACGTCGTGGATGAGCTGGTCGTAGGCGCGCTGAAGGAAGGTCGAGTAGATCGCCACCACCGGCACGAAGCCCTCGCAGGCCAGCCCGGCGGCGAAGGTGACCGCGTGCTGCTCGGCGATGCCGACGTCGAAGTAGCGCTCGGGGAACTCCTGCGCGAAGCGCACCAGGCCCGAGCCCTCGCGCATCGCCGGGGTGATGCCGACGATGCGCGGATCGGCCTTGGCCATGTCGCACAGCCAGTCGCCGAACACCTGGGTGTAGGTGAGCTTGCCACCGCCCTTGCCGGTCTGGATGCCGGCGGTGTGATCGAACTTCGACACCCCGTGGTAGAGCACCGGGTCGGCCTCGGCGAGCTTGTAGCCCTGGCCCTTGCGGGTGATCACGTGGAGGAACTGCGGTCCCTTGAGCTTGCGCAGGTTCTGCAGGGTCGGAATCAGTGCGTCGAGGTCGTGGCCGTCGATCGGACCGTAGTAGTGGAAGCCGAACTCCTCGAACAGCGTGCCCGGGCCGATCATGCCCTTGGCGTACTCCTCGACCTTGCGCGCGAGCTCGGCCACCGGCGGGGCGACGCCGAGCACCTTCTCGCCGACCCGGCGCGCGGTGTTGTAGGTCGAGCCCGACATCATGCGGGCGAGGATCTTGGTGAGCGCCCCCACCGGTGGCGAAATCGACATCTCGTTGTCGTTGAGGATCACCAGCAGGTTGAGGTTCTCCATGTCGCCGGCGTTGTTGAGGGCCTCGAAGGCCATGCCGGCCGACATCGCGCCGTCGCCGATCACCGCGATCGCGTGGCGGTCCTCGCCGCGTGCGCGCGCCGCCACGGCCATGCCGAGCGCAGCCGAGATCGAGGTGGAGGAGTGTGCGGTGCCGAAGGTGTCGTACTCGCTCTCGCAGCGCCGCGGGAAGCCGGAGATGCCGCCGAAGTGGCGCAGCCCGGTCATCGCCTCGCGGCGGCCGGTGAGCACCTTGTGGCCGTAGGTCTGGTGGCCGACGTCCCACACGATGCGGTCGTGAGGGGTGTTGAAAACGTGGTGCAGCGCGATCGTCAGCTCGACGGTGCCGAGGTTGGAGGACAGATGGCCGCCGGTCTTCGATACCGACTCGATCAGGAAGGCGCGCAATTCGGAGGCGAGGGCGCCGAGTTCGCGGCGATCGAGTGCACGGACGTCGGCGGGACAGCCGACGCGTTCCAGGTTCGGGTAGGGGGCCATGGGGGATCCGGCTTTTGGGTTGTTCTTGGGGGCCGCAGTCAGGCGCGATCAGAAGGCGCGATGCACGATGTAGTCCGCGAGCTGCTCCAGGCGCAGCGCACGCGCGCCGAAGGGGCGCAGGCTGGCGCGCGCCTCGTCGAGCATCTCCTCGGCGAGGCGGCGGGCGTCGACCAGGCCGAGCAGGCTCACGTAGGTCGGCTTGTCGTTGTCGGCGTCCTTGCCCGCGGTCTTGCCCAGCGTGGCGGTGTCGGCCTCGGCGTCGAGGAGGTCGTCGACCACCTGGAAGAGCAGGCCCACGACCTTGGCGTAGTGGTCCAGGCGTGCGTGCTCGTCGGCACCCAATGTGCCGCCGGCACGCGCGCCGAGCAGCACCGCGGCGCGGATCAGCGCCCCGGTCTTGTGGATGTGCATGAACTCGAGCTCTTCGCGCCCCAGCCGCTTGCCCACCGAGGCGAGGTCGATCGCCTGGCCGCCGGCCATGCCGCGCGAGCCTGACGCGATGGCGAGCTGGTTCAGCATCGCGAGCTGGTTCGCGGGGTCCGTGCCGAGCGGACGCTCGGCGAGCACCTGGAAGGCCAGCGTCTGCAGCGCGTCGCCGGCGAGCAGGGCGGTGGCCTCGTCGAACTCGACATGCACGGTAGGCTTGCCGCGACGCAGCACGTCATCGTCCATGCAAGGGAGATCGTCGTGCACCAGCGAATAGGCGTGGATCAGCTCGACCGCGCAGGCGATGCGGTCGAGGTCCTCGGCAGCGGCGCCGGCGAGTGCGCCGGCCGCATGCGCGAGCAGCGGACGCACGCGCTTGCCACCGCCGAGCACCGCGTAGCGCATCGCCTCGTGCAGGCGATGCGGGGCGATCGCGGCATCGGGCAGCACGCCGGCGAGCGCGACCTCGGTGCGCTGCTGGATCTGCGCCGTCCATTCGGAGAAGGAGGGGAGCTTGCTGTCTGTGTTCATGCGCCTGCCTCGTCGCCGTCGCGGGTCGGTTCGGTCGGGAAATCGGTGAGGCCGTCGCCTTCGAGCATGCGCACGCGCTGCTCGGCGTCGCTGAGCGTGGTCTGGCAGTGACGCAGCAGGCCGACGCCACGCTGATAGCGCGCGAGGGCATCCTCGAGCGGCAGATTGCCGGATTCCATTTCCTGGACAATGGCCTCGAGCTCGGAGACCGCCGCTTCGAACGACTTGGGGGAGGATGCCGACTTTGGCATGGATCGATATCTGGCGCGGCAAAAGCGGAAAAATAACCGAAGGCGGGTATGGCGGTCAAACGGGGGGTGTCTTACACTAAACCCTTTATTTTTCCGGATTTCTTGTCCGCAAGAGGAGGTTCGGGGATGTCCGACATCGCTTCCAAGGCTCGACTGGCCCAGGCAGCCTCCCAGCTGCCTGTCTCGTGGTACTTCGACCAGCAGGTTTTCGAACTGGAGAAGAAACTCCTCTTCGATGCCGGTCCGGGGTACGTCGGCCATGAGCTGATGGTTCCCGAGGTCGGCAACTACCGCTCGCTGGAGTGGCTCGACCACGCCAAGCTGCTGTTCCGCACCGAGGCGGGTGTGCACCAGATGTCCAACGTCTGCCGCCACCGCCAGGCGATCATGCTGCAGGGCAGCGGCACGACCAAGCTCGTGGTCTGCCCGGTGCACCGCTGGACCTACGACCGCCAGGGCAACCTGCTCGGCGCACCGCACTTCCCCGAGAAGCCCTGCCTGGGCCTCAGGCGCGACGAGCTCGAACGCTGGAATGGCCTGCTTTTCAAGGGCCCGCGCTCGGCGAGCGCCGACCTTGCCGGGATGCAGGTGGCGGGCGAATTCGATTTCTCGGGCTACAAGCTCGACAAGGTCGAGGTCCACCATTGCAATTACAACTGGAAGACCTTCATCGAGGTCTATCTGGAGGACTATCACGTCGTGCCCTTCCACCCCGGACTGGGCAACTTCGTGACCTGCAAGGACCTGAGCTGGCAGTTCGGCGACTGGTATTCGGTACAGAAGGTGGGCATCACCTCGCTCGCCAAGCCGGGCTCGGAGACCTACGCCAAGTGGCACAAGGCGGTGATCGACTACTACGGCGAGAAGAAGCCGACGCATGGTGCGATCTGGCTCACCTACTACCCGAATGTGATGGTGGAGTGGTACCCGCACGTGCTGGTGGTGAGCACGCTGATTCCGACGGATGTGGATAAGACGACCAACGTGGTGGAGTTCTACTACCCGGAGGACATCGTCGAGTTCGAGCGCGAGTTCGTCGAGGCCGAGCAGGCCGCCTACATGGAGACTGCGATCGAGGACGACGAGATCGGCGAGCGCATGGATCGCGGCCGGAGGGCGCTGCTGAAGGAGGGGCGCAACGAGGTCGGCCCCTACCAGTCGCCCTTCGAGGACGGCATGCAGCATTTCCACGAGTTCTACCGGCGCATCATGGAGCCGCACATCGGCGGGTGAAGCGGAGAGAAGCGAGGCGCGACCTGCGGCTCGCGCATTCCATCACGCGCGGCGCCGATTCAAGGCGCCACGATCGCGACTTGCGTCGCTCCCACAGGAAAGTACACGCGACTCGACCGCCAAGTACACGCGACTCGACCGCCGCCTTGCAGAAGCGACGCAAGGCGCGATTCTCTCCCGCCTTGCTCCGAAGCTTCAGCGCGGGTCCTGCAACTCCTTGGGCAGCGCGAAGGTCACGCGCTCGGGCACGCCGTCGAGGTTGCGCACCGCGCCGCCGCTCAGTTCTTCCAGGCGCGCGATCACCTCGGCCACCAGCACCTCGGGCGCCGAGGCCCCCGCGGTCACGCCGATGCGGCGCTTGCCCTCGATCCAGGCGGGGTCGATGCCGGCGGCGTTGTCGATCAGGTAGGCGGGCACGCCGCGCAGCGCGGCGACCTCGCGCAGGCGGTTGGAGTTGGAGCTGTTCTTCGACCCGACCACGAATACCACGTCCGCGTACGGGGTCATGAACTTCACCGCGTCCTGGCGGTTCTGCGTGGCGTAGCAGATATCGTCCTTCTTCGGGCCGACGACCCGGGGGAAGCGGGTGCGCAGGGCATCGACGATCGCGGCCGCGTCATCCACGGACAGCGTGGTCTGGGTCACGTAGGCGAGCTGTTCTGGGTCGGCCACCTGCAGGCCGGCGACGTCGGCCGGGGTCTCGACCAGATGGATGCCGCCGTCGACCTGGCCCATCGTGCCCTCGACCTCGGGGTGGCCCTTGTGACCGATCATGACGATCTCCTTGCCCTGGTCGCGCATGCGCGCCACCTCGACATGGACCTTCGTCACCAGCGGGCAGGTGGCGTCGAAGACGCGCAGCCCGCGGCGCTCGGCTTCCTCGCGCACCGCGAGCGAGACGCCATGGGCCGAGAAGATCACCGTATTGCCGGTAGGGACCTCGTCGAGTTCGTCGACGAAAATCGCACCCTTGGCGCGCAGGTCGTCCACGACGAACTTGTTGTGCACGACCTCGTGGCGCACGTAGATCGGCGCGCCGTAGCGCTTCAGGGCGCGTTCGACGATCTCGATCGCGCGCTCGACCCCGGCGCAGAAGCCGCGCGGGTTGGCGAGCAGGATTTCCTTGTCGTTCATCTTTCGTCTCTGTGGGGTGTCGCGGGCGGCGCTCAGGAGATTCCGATCACCTGCACCTCGAAGCGGATCGCCTTGCCCGCCAGCGGGTGGTTGAAGTCGATCAGCGCCGACTGCGCGTCGATCTCGCGCACCAGGCCGGAGTAGCGTGAGCCATCGGGTGCGGTGAACTCCATGATGCTCATCGCTTCGATCTCCTCGTCGGGCATGTGTTCGCGCTTGACGCGCTCGACCAGCTCGTCGCGATAGGGGCCGAAGGCTTCGTCTGCCGCCAGTTCGAAGATGTGGTGGGTGCCCGGCATCAGGCCGATCAGCAGCCGCTCCATCGCCGGCAGCATTTCGCCGGCGCCCAATTGCAGCGTGGCGGGGGTGGCGTTGAAGGTGCTGATCAGCGGCTGGCCGCTCGGCAGCGAGATGCGGTAGTGCAGGGTGACGAGGCTGTTGGCCTGGATCGCTTCGCTCAAGATGGTGCTCCCGGTCGGGGCGGGTCGCCGGCTTTGGGGCCAAAGAACTGGCCCCAGAGCATCATCGCGACACCCACGGTGATGGCCGAGTCGGCCAGGTTGAACGCCGGCCAGCTCCAGCCGGCGTAGTGGAAGTGCAGGAAGTCGACCACCGCGCCATGCACGAGGCGGTCATAGACGTTGCCGAGCGCACCGCCGATGATCAGGGCGAAGGCGGTCGGCAGCAGCTTTTCGTGGCGATGGTGGTGCATCAGCGTCAGCAGCCAGGCGCTGATGCCGAAGGCCAGTATGGTGAAAAACCAGCGTTGCCAGCCGCTGTGGTCGGCGAGAAAGCTGAACGCGGCGCCGGTGTTGAACACCAGCACCAGATCGAAGAAGCCTGTGATCGGAACCAGCTCGCCGAGGCGCAGATTCGCCATCACCATCTGCTTGGTGACCTGGTCGAGCACGCCGACCACCACGGCGAGGATCAGCCAGGGCAGCATCAGAGACAGCGCACTGCGCGCGTGCGGCGTCGGGTGAGGTGTCGTCATCGTGCGGGCTGCCTCAGGCATGGGCGCGGGTTTCGCCTTCGCCGAACAGGTTGCTCGCGCAGCGCCCGCACAGGGTGGGGTGCTCGGCGTCGCTGCCGACCGTGTCGACGTAGTGCCAGCAGCGCTCGCACTTCTGCGCCGCGCTCGGGGTGGCGACGACGCGCTCGTCCTCGGCGCGGGCCACCTCGGACAGGGTGGCCGCCGAGGTCATGGTGACGAAGCGCAGGTCCTCGCCCAGGCTGGCCATCGCGGCGAACTTGTCGGCGGTGAGCGCGAGCTCCAGTTCCGCCTGCAGCGAGGCGCCGACCTTGCCTTCGGTGCGCAGCGCCTCGATGACCTTGAGGCCTTCTGCACGCACGGCGCGGATGGTCTCCCAGCGCGCGATCAGCCCGGCTTCGCCTTCCTGCGCGGGAAGGGCGTGGAAGGTGTGCAGCATCACGCTATCCTGCGTACCCTCGTCCTTGCCGGGGTGGATCACCGTCCAGGCCTCCTCGGCGGTGAAGGACAGGATCGGCGCCATCAGTTTCAGCAGCGTCTGCGTGATGTGCCACAGCGCGGTTTGCGCGGCGCGACGCGGCAGGCTGCCGGCGGCGGTGGTGTACAGGCGATCCTTCAGGATGTCGAGGTAGAAGGCGCCCAGGTCCTCGGCGCAGAACACCTGCAGCGCCTGCACGACGCGATGGAACTCCATCTTCGCGTAGTCGGCCTCGGCCTGCTGCGCGAGCTGGCGGGTGAAGGCGAGCGCGTAGCGGTCGATGTCCAGCCACTGTTCGAGCGGCACCGCGTCCGTGGCGATGTCGAAGTCGGCGGTGTTGGCGAGCAGGAAGCGCAGGGTGTTGCGCACGCGGCGATAGACCTCGACCACGCGGTCGAGGATTTCCTTCGAGATCGACAGCTCGCCGGAATAGTCGGTGGACGCGACCCACAGGCGCAGGATCTCGGCGCCGAGCTTGCCGGTGACCTCCTGCGGCACCACCACGTTGCCGAGCGACTTGCTCATCTTGCGGCCGGCCCCGTCCACCGCGAAGCCGTGGGTGAGCAGGCTGCGGTAGGGGGCGTGGCCGTCGATCGCGCAGCCGGTGAGCAGCGAGGAGTGGAACCAGCCGCGGTGCTGGTCGGAGCCTTCCAGGTACATGTCGGCACGCGGGCCTTCGGGGTGGCCGTCGTTGTGCGAGCCGCGCAGCACGTGCTTGTGCGTGGTGCCGGAGTCGAACCAGACGTCGAGCGTGTCGCTGATCTTCTCGTACTGCGCGGCCTCGGCACCGAGCAGCTCGGCGGCATCGAGCTTGAACCAGGCCTCGATGCCCTCCTGCTCCACGCGCAGCGCGACCTCCTCCATCAGCTCGACGGTGCGCGGATGCAGCTCGCCGGTCTCCTTGTGCAGGAAGAAGGGGATCGGTACGCCCCAGTTGCGCTGGCGCGAGATGCACCAGTCGGGGCGGTTGGCGATCATCGCGTGCAGGCGCGCCTGGCCCCACGCGGGGTAGAACTTGGTGGCCTCCACGGCGCGCAGCGCGCGCTCGCGCAGTGTGGAGCCGTCGGCGGCGACCCTGTCCATGCCGACGAACCACTGCGCGGTGGCGCGATAGACGAGCGGCGTCTTGTGGCGCCAGCAGTGCATGTAGCTGTGGGTGATCTTGCCGTGCGAGAGCAGGGCGCCGACCTCGGCGAGCTTGTCGACGATCGCCGGGTTGGCCTTCCAGATGTTCATGCCGCCGAAGAAGGGAAGGTCGGACACGTACTGGCCGCCGCCCGTCACCAGGGACAGGATCTCGTCGTTGCTGCGGCCGTACGCGTGCCACGAGTTGAAGTCGTCCACGCCGTGCGCTGGCGACGAGTGCACGATGCCGGTGCCGGCGTCGATGCCGACGTATTCGGCGAGATACACCGGCGAGACGCGGTCGTAGAAGGGGTGGCGGAACTCGATGCGTTCGAGCGCCGCGCCCTTGGCGGTGGCGATGATGGTGCCTGCGAGCTGGAAGCGCTGCAGCGCGGATTCGACGAGTTCCCTGGCGAGCACGAGCAGACGATCGCCGACATCGACCAGCGCATAGTCGAACTCGGGGTGGGCGTTGAGCGCCTGGTTGGCGGGGATGGTCCACGGGGTGGTGGTCCAGATCACCGCGGCGGCGGGCTTGTCGAGCCTGGCCAGGCCGAATGCGGCGGCGAGTTTACGCAAATGAGTGCCGGCGTCCGCGTCGGATACCGGGAACGCGACATCGATCGTCGGCGAGGGCTTGTCGGCATATTCCACCTCGGCCTCGGCCAGCGCCGAGCCGCAGTCGAAGCACCAGTTCACCGGCTTCAGGCCCTTGAACACGTAGCCGTTCTTCGTCATCTCGGCGAGCGCGCGGATCTCGTTGGCTTCGTTGGCGAAGTCCATCGTGCGGTAGGGGTTGTCCCAGTCGCCGAGCACGCCGAGGCGGATGAAGTCGGCCTTCTGGATCTCGATCTGCTCGGCGGCGTAGGCGCGGCACAGCTCACGCACGCGGTCGGCGGGCAGGTTCTTGCCGTGCGTCACCTCGACCTTGTGCTCGATCGGCAGGCCGTGGCAGTCCCAGCCCGGAACGTAGGGCGCGTCGAAGCCGGCCAGCGTCTTCGAGCGCACGATGATGTCCTTGAGGATCTTGTTCAGCGCGTGGCCGATGTGCAGGCTGCCGTTGGCGTAGGGCGGGCCGTCGTGGAGCACGAACTTGGGCCGGCCGGCGCTGGCCTTGCGGATGCGCTGGTAGAGCTTCTTCTGCTGCCAGTCGGCGATCCAGTTCGGCTCGCGCCTGGGCAGGTCGCCACGCATCGGGAAGGGGGTGTCGGGCAGGTTGAGCGTCTTGCGGTAGTCGGCCATGGCGGGATCGGAAGTCGGTGGGATCGGCGGGGTTCGTCGGGCCTTCAGGCGGGCAGGGGGTTCGCGGCCAGCCAGTCGCGGGCCGTCTGGCTGTCGAGGGCGATCTGCGCGCGCAGCGCGTCGAGCGAGGGGAATTTTTGCTCGGCGCGCAGGCGATGCAGGAAATGTACGCGGATGTGGGCGCCGTAGCAGTCCTGCGTCCAGTCGAAGAGGTGGACCTCGAGGCGGGCGCGGCCGTTCGCGGTCGCGGTCGGGCGCAGGCCGATGTTGGCGACGCCGGCCACCGGGCCGGATGCGAGGCCTTCGACGCTTACCACGTAGACACCGCCCAGCGCCGGGCGGCGGTGCTTCATCTGGATGTTCGCGGTCGGGAAGCCGAGCTGGCGGCCGAGCTTGTCGCCGTGGCTGACGCGACCGGCGATGCTGTAGGGGCGGCCGAGCAGGCGCGCGGCGTGGGCGAGGTCGCCCTCCGCGAGCGCGGCCCGCACCGCCGAGCTGGACACCCGCTCGCCCGCGACGGCGAGCGTGGGCATGGACTCGACCCCGAAGCCGCCCTCGGCGCCGGCCGCGCGCAGCATCGCGAAGTTGCCCTGGCGGCGGGCGCCGAAGCGGAAATCGTCACCGATGAAGAGATGGCGCACGCCGAGGCCGCGCACCAGGATGTCGTCGATGAAGGCCTGCGCGGGCTGAGCGGCGAAGCGAGCGTCGAAGCGGCAGACGTGGCAGCGGTCGACGCCGGCGGCGGAAAGCAGCAGCAGCTTCTCGCGCAGCGAGGCGAGGCGGGCAGGGGCGTCGGCGGGGCTGAAGTATTCGCGCGGGTGCGGCTCGAAGGTGAGCACCACCGCCGGCAGGCCGAGCGCACGGGCCTTGTCGGTGAGCAGCGAAAGCAGCGCCTGATGGCCGAGATGCACGCCATCGAAGTTGCCGATGGTGAGCACCGCAGCCGTGTCGGCCTGCTCGGGAATCCCGCGGTGAACCTGCATAAGCGCCTGAAAAAGCCGCGATTATAGCGGCAAAGCCCGCTATTGCGGGCCTTGCGGGCAGACTTGCTCGGGATGCGGGCGGTGCGCTCGCCCTCAGTCGAGCCGCGCCACGCGGGTCGGCCCGCTCGGGGCGTGCTCCTCGAAATAGCGCTTGACGCCGCGCATCAGCGCCATCGCCATCTTGTCCTGGTAGGCCTCGTCGTTGAGACGGCGCTCTTCCTGCGGGTTGCTGATGAAGGCGGTTTCGACCAGCACCGAGGGGATGTCGGGTGCGCGCAGCACCGCGAAGCCGGCCTGTTCCACCTCGGGCTTGTGCAGCCGGTTGATGGTGCCGAGCTCGCCGAGCATGGCGCGCCCGAGCTTGAAGCTGTCGTTGATCGTGGCGGTCTGCGACAGGTCGAGCAGGGTGCGGGCGATGTGGCCGTCCTGGCGGGCGAGGTTGACGCCGCCCACGAGGTCGGCATCGTTCTCCTTCTGCGCCAGCCAGCTTGCCGCCGAGCTCGAGGCGCCGCGCTCGGAGAGCACATAGACCGAGCTGCCGTTGGCCTCGGGGCGAACGAAGGCGTCGGCGTGGATCGACACGAAGAGATCGGCGCGCACCCGGCGGGCGCGCGCCACGCGCTGGTGCAGCGGCACGAAGTAGTCGCCGTCGCGCGTGAGCACCGCGCGCATGCCGGGCATGGCGTCGATCTTGCGCTTGAGGCGTTGGGCGATCGACAGCGTGACGTCCTTCTCGTAGCTGCCGCCACGACCGATCGCGCCCGGATCCTCGCCACCATGGCCGGCGTCCAGCACCACGGTGTACAGGCGATCGACCGCCGGCTCGTTACGCTTGCCGCGGCGCACCGGCTCGCGCGGCTCCTCGCGCGCCACCGCGGCGGTGTTGCCGCCGGCGTCGCCCATCGCGGCGTCCATCGGCGAGTCCTTCATGATCAGCGCCATCAGCGGATCGTGGGCCTCGGTCGGGTGCAGGTCGAGCACGAGGCGGTGGCCGTAGCTGCCGACCGGGTCGAGGGTGAACACCTGGGGGTTGATCGCCGCCTTGAGCTCGATCACCACACGCACCACGCCCGGCCGGTTCTGCCCGGCACGGATCAGGCGGATGTAGGGGTCGGAGTCGAGCACCTTCGAGGGCAGGGACTGCAGCACGCTGTCGAGCTGCACGCCCTCGAGGTCGACCACCAGGCGCTGCGGGTCCTCGACCAGCATGTGGCTGTGGCGCAGGCGCGAGGAGCCCTCGAGGGTGATGCGGGTGTATTCGGCCGAGGGCCATACGCGCACCGCGAGCAGGCTTGCCGAACTCGCCAGCCCGACCGGGCTCACCAGCATGGCGAGCGAGGCGCCGGCGAACTTGAGCAGGCCGCGGCGATCGATGCGCCCCGCGGCGAAGGCCTCGGCCGCGGCGGCAAGCCCCGGAGTCTGGCCGAGACTCAGGTCGTCCCGGGCGCCGGGTCCGCGCCCCGCAAAGCTTTCACCAGTCCGATCACGCATGTTCGCCCCGCTTCCGTGTTTGCGCTGATCGCCACATCCCGCCCGGATTCACCGGCCTGCAGGACGATTTCGACGTCGGGAGAGGGCAGATGGGGCGAGGCCTTGTCCGGCCATTCCACGATGCAGACGCCCTCACCGGCGAAGTATTCGTCCAGCCCCGCGTCGAGATATTCGTCGGGCGAGGTGAAGCGATAAAAATCAAAGTGATATAAGTTTAAGCTAGAAACCACGTAAGGTTCAATCAAGGTGTAGGTCGGACTCTTCACCTTGCCCTCGTGGCCGAGCGCGCGCAGCAGGCCGCGGGTGAGGGTGGTCTTGCCGGTGCCCAGGTTGCCCTGCAGCCAGATCTGCAGTCCGGGCGCGAGAACGCCGGCGAGCGCGCCGCCAAGCGCCACGGTGGCCGCCTCGTCGGGCAAATGCGCCTGCAGGCGCGCGCCGTTATCATCGGCAGTCTGGATCGACTCGATCATAGGGACCTCTGACAAATGGAAACAAAATTGCCGACGCCGGACGGGGCGGCGGTCGACGGGACCGTCCTCGACGGTGCGGCACTTGTTGCGCGGATCAGACAGTGGGGGCGCGAACTCGGCTTCGACGCGGTCGGCGTGGGCGGGGTCGATCTCGCCGACGCCGAACCCGGCCTGGTCGCCTGGCTGGAGGCCGGCTTTCACGGGGACATGGATTATATGGTGCGCCACGGCATGAAACGCGCGCGCGCCGCCGAACTCCTGCCCGGCAGCGTGCGCGTGATCAGCGTGCGCATGGGCTACTGGCCGGATGCCGCGCCGGCCATGGACGTGCTCGGCGACCCCGAGCGCGCCTATGTGTCGCGCTACGCGCTCGGCCGCGACTACCACAAGCTGGTGCGCAACCGCCTGCAGAAGCTCGCCGACCGCATCAGCGCGGAGGTGCCGCACCAGTACCGCGTGTTCACCGACTCGGCGCCCATCCTCGAAGTCGAGCACGCCAGTCGCAAGGGCCTGGGCTGGCGCGGCAAGCACACCCTGCTGCTCGATCGCACCGCCGGTTCGTGGTTCTTCCTCGGCGAGATCCTCACCGACCTGCCGCTGCCGGTGGACGCGCCGGTGGCGTCGCACTGCGGGCGCTGCACGGCCTGCATCGACGCCTGCCCCACCGGCGCCATCGTCGCGCCCTACCGGCTCGACGCACGGCGCTGCATCTCCTACCTCACCATCGAGCTGCACGGCGCGATCCCCGAGGAGCTGCGCCCGTTGCTCGGCAACCGCATCTACGGCTGCGACGACTGCCAGCTCGTGTGCCCGTGGAACCGCTTCGCCCAGCTTGGCCGGGAGCCCGATTTCGCCCCCCGCCAGGGCCTCGACGGCGCCCGGCTGGCCGAGCTCTTCGCGTGGACCGCGGCGGAGTTCTCCGAGCGCACCGCCGGCAGCCCGATCCACCGCATCGGCCACGCGCGCTGGCTGCGCAACATCGCGGTCGCGCTCGGCAACGGCCCGGCGACGCCCGCCGCGCGCGCGGCCTTGCAGGC
>NZ_AMXD01000068.1 GCF_000310185.1 Thauera aminoaromatica S2
TACGACGACGCCGGCCGCCACCCGCTGCCGCGTGCGGCCAAGGCCGAGGTGGCGCGCGGCATCGTCGCCCACCTCGCCGGCCTGCTGCCGGCCCGCGGGCGCTGAGCGCAAACGCAACGACAGGCTGGGCCGGCACGCGCCGCCCGCCGGCAAGGAGAGCCGACATGCACCGAATCGACGTCAAGCTGCTCGACGAGCGCCTCAAGACCCATCCCCCCGCCTACGCCACGGAGGGCGCCGCGGGGCTCGACCTGCGCGCCTGTCTGCCCGGCCCGATCACCCTGCACCCGGGCGAGACCACGCTGGTGCCGAGCGGCCTCGCGATCCATCTTTCCGACCCGGGGCTGGCGGCGATGGTGCTGCCACGCTCCGGGCTCGGCCACAAGCACGGCATCGTTCTCGGCAACCTAATCGGGCTGATCGACTCCGACTACCAGGGGCAGATCTTCGTCTCGGTGTGGAACCGTGGGCGCGCGAGCTTCACCATCGAGCCGATGGAGCGCATCGCCCAGCTCGTGGTGGTGCCGGTGCTGCAGGTCGGCTTCAACTTCGTCGAGGGCTTCGAGCAGAGCTCGCGCGGGGCGGACGGCTTCGGCAGCACGGGCAAGCACTGATGCACGCAGGGATTCCTACCGGCGTCCATGTGCTGTGCCGGCGCGAGGGCCGCGTGCTGCTGATGCGCCGTGCCGGAACGGGTTTCTTCGACGGCCTCTTCAGCCTGCCCGGGGGACACGTGGAGCCGGGCGAGTCGGTGCGCGCGGCGGCGCGGCGCGAGCTGCGCGAGGAGACCGGGCTGGAGGTCGAGGAGGGCGAGCTGGCCTGGCTGGGTGTCGTCCATCGGCGCTCGGACACCAATCGCATCGACTTCTTCCTCGCCGCGGAGCGCTTCAGTGGCGAGCCCGCCATCCTCGAGCCGCACAAGTGCGATCGCCTCGAATGGCACGCGCCCGGGGCCCTGCCCGAGCGTACGGTCGAGTACGTGCGCGCCGCGCTCGCGGCCGGCCCGGCGCCGTGGATCCTGGAGCTCGGTTGGAAGGAGGCGGGCACCGCGTAGCCGCCACGCTGTGCGCAGGAGCGACGCCATGGCGAGTGTGGCGGCGGGTCTCGCGCCGGAGGACGTGCTCGCGCTCGGCGTCGATTTCGACCGGAAGCACGCCAAGCCGCGCTCGACGCGCGACGGCGTGCTCGCCGGATGGACGATGCTGCGCTGCGCCAGAGCGGTCCCGGGTGTGCGAGTATTGCCGCACGCGGCGGCCACGCGCTGCCGCCATGCGAACCCTGCAGGAGAGCCGGATGGACCAAAAACGAAGACAATTGCTGCATGCCGTCGGGGGCTTGGGCGTGCTGGGCCTGCTTGCCACCGCCGGTCTGATCTCGCCCGCGCAGGCGCAGGCCGCCGCCGCGCGGCCCGGTTTCGACGCCCGCGAGCTGAACGCGGCGCTCGCCGCGCTGGGGGCGCAGGAGGCCAGTGCGAGCGCCGAGCTGAGTCTCGCCGCCCCCGACATCGCCGAGGTCGCCAACGCCGTCTCGGTCGAGGTGAAGAGCCGCCTGCCCGGCACCGACCGCATCGCGATCCTGGTCGAGAAAAATCCCTTCCCGCTTGCCGCGGTGTTCTCCATCCCGGAGGGCACCCAGCCCGAGGTGATCACCCGGCTGAAAATGGCGCAGAGTGCCGACGTGGTCGCGCTGGTGCGGGCAAACGGCCGCTTCCACATCGCCCGCAAGGCGGTCATCGTCACCATCAGCGGCTGCGGCTGAGCCGCGCCGGCACAGGAGAGCGACTCCATGACAAACCCGATGCGCATCCGCGCGGACGTCCGCGACGGCGTCGCCGACGTCCGCATGCAGGTCCCTCATCCGATGGAGAGCGGCCAGCGCAAGGACGACAAGGGCGCGATCATCCCCGCGCACTTCATCACCCGGCTGGAGGTCCACCACGGCGAACGCCTCGTCTTCGGCGCCGACTTCGGCCCATCCGTTTCGGCCAACCCCTTCCTGCGCTTCCGTTTCAAGGGGGCGGCCGCGGGCGATCGCCTGGTGGCGCGCTGGGTCGATAGCCGCGGCGACAGCCGCAGCGACGAGGCGGTGATCGCCGGCGCGCCGGCCTGAGCGCTTGCCGGCCGGCTCCCGGGCGGGCGCTCAGCTTGAAGCTGCGCCCGCGGCCGGCGGAAAGAGCTTGCAGAAGCGCAGCTCGACCGGGTAGGGGAAGAAGTCCTCGACGTAGCCCTCGCGGATGCGCCGCTGCGCTTCCTGCCAGAACTTCGGCGCGAGCAGGTCGCGGTGGTGCTTGAGGAAGGCCTTGCGCACCCGCGGCACGCCGAGCAGGAAGGTGGCGAACTCCTCCGGGAAGACGTCCATCGGCCCGGCCGAGTACCACGGCTCGCCCGACATCTCCATCTCCTCGTAGGGCGCGGGCGGGATCTTGCGGAAGTTCATGTCGGTCATGTACTCGATCTCGTCGTAGTCGTAGAACACGACGCGACCGTAGCGCGTGACGCCGAAGTTCTTCCACAGCATGTCGCCGGGGAAGATGTTGGCGATGGCGAGCTCGCGGATGGCGTTGCCGTACTCCTTGACCGCCTCTTCCAACTCCGGTTCGCTCGCCTTTTCCAGGTGGAGGTTGAGCGGGATCATGCGGCGCTCGATGTAGAGATGCTTGATGATCACCTTGTCACCGTCGATCTCGAACGAGGACGGTGCGAGCGTGCGCAGCTCTTCCAGCAGTTCGGGGTGGAAGCGCGCCAGCGGCAGCGCCGCGTAGGAGAACTCCAGCGTGTCCGCCATGCGCCCGACGCGGTCGACGTGCTTGACCATCAGGTACTTGCGCTTGACCGTGGCGCGGTCCATGTTCTTCGAGGCGCCGAAAACGTCCTTGATGATCTTGAACACGTAGGGGAAGGAGGGCAGCGTGAACACCAGCATCACCAGGCCGCGGATGCCCGGTGCGATGATGAACTGGTCGTTGGAGTGGCGCAGGTGCGAGACCAGGTCGCGGAAGAACATGGTCTTGCCCTGCTTGCCCAGGCCGAGCATGGTGTATAGCTCGCTCCTCGGCTTGTTGGGCATGATCGAGCGCAGGAACTGCACGTAGCCCGAGGGCACCTCCATGTCGACCAGGAAGTAGGCGCGCGACAGCGAGAACAGCACCGAGATCCGCCACGGGTCGAGGATCAGCGCGTCGAGGTGGAGCAGGCCGCGTTCGTTGTGGCGCACCGCGATCGCGAACGGGCTTTCCTGGTAGCCATTGACCGTCTTGCCGATGATGTAGGCGGTCTTGTTGCGATAGAAGGCCGAGTACAGCACCTGGATCTGGCAGTTGACCTCCATCGCCGGCCACTCGCCGAGGTGGGCCCGCGCCGCGCGCAGCACGAAGTCGACGTCGCGGTCGAGATCCTCGAAGCTGCGCTGCCAGTCGAAGTCCTCGACGATGCGCCGGACGGTGGCGCGCAGGCCGCGGTCGCGCGGGTAGTAGCTCGAGTACACCGGCGGGTAGGACTCGATGTATTCGGTGGAGATCGCCGGGCGCGCGAACAGGTAGTCGTTGTTGAAGTAGCTGCGGTGCAGGATCTTGGTGGTGACCGAGTTGAAGAAGGTCTCGGCGAGCTCGGGCTGGCGGTGGTTGATCAGCATGCCGATGAACTGCAGCTTGACCTGCTGCCAGGTGCTGTCGTCGAGGGAGTCGGCGTCGAACTCGTCGTGCAGTCGCTGCACCGTCTCGTCGACGCGGTCGTCGTAGAACTGCACGCGCTCGCGCACCGCGTCGAGCTGCTTCTGCCACAGCGCGGCCTCGTAGAGTTCCTTGGCGCGGCGCGAGGTCTCGCGAAAGATGCGGTAGTGCTTGTTGAAGCCTTCCACCAGCGCCTGTGCGATCGCCTGCGCGATCGGGCTTTCTCCCGACTGCACGTCCATCGAACCCCTCCGGAGGATCCCGCCGTCGCAGCCGCGGCGGTGTCGAACACGTCGGAAATGGTATCACCGGCCGTGTCCCGGTCGGCGCAGCCATGCTGCGCCGCTTCCTTTCGACCTGCGGATCTTTGGGACATAATCGGCCTCGGATAGGGGGCTGTGCGGCGAGATGCAGCGTGTCCCGCATGCCGTCGCAGCCTTCCGGTCCGTCGTCCGACGGACGTCCCCGTGGCAGTTCGACCACAGCAGCGTCGTGGAATCCATCCGCGGCCATTGAGGGAGGGAGCAGGCATGAGCGAATCCAAGATCAAGGTACCCGCAGGCGGCCAGAAGATCGTCCCGGGGCAGGCCGTTCCGGACAACCCGATCATCCCCTTCATCGAGGGCGACGGCATCGGCGTCGACATCACCCCGGTGATGATCAAGGTGATCGACGCGGCGGTGGACAAGGCCTACGGCGGCAAGAAGAAAATCCACTGGATGGAGGTCTACGCCGGCGAGAAGTCGACGCAGATCTACGGTCCCGACGAGTGGTTGCCGAAGGAGACCTTCGACGCACTGAAGACCTACTCGGTGTCGATCAAGGGCCCGATGACCACCCCGGTGGGCGGCGGCATCCGCTCGCTCAACGTGGCGCTGCGTCAGGAGCTCGACCTCTACCAGTGCGTGCGTCCGGTGCGTTACTTCAAGGGTGTGCCCAGCCCGCTCAAGCAGCCCGAGCTGACCGACATGGTCATCTTCCGCGAGAACACCGAGGACATCTACGCCGGCATCGAATGGCAGGCGCTGTCCGAGGGCGCGAAGAAGGTCATCGACTTTCTGCAGGGCGAGATGGGGGTCAGGAAGATCCGCTTCCCGGCGACCTCGGGCATCGGCATCAAGCCGGTGTCGATCGAGGGCACGACCCGCATCGTGCGCGCCGCGATCAGGTACGCGATCGACAACGACCGCAAGAGTGTGACCCTGGTGCACAAGGGCAACATCATGAAGTTCACCGAGGGCCTGTTCCGCGACACCGGCTACAGGGTGGCGCAGGAGGAGTTCGGCGCGCAGCCGATCGACGGCGGCCCGTGGTGCAAGTTCAAGAACCCGAAGAGCGGTCGCGAGATCCTCGTCAAGGACGCGATCGCCGACGCCTTCCTGCAGCAGATCCTGCTGCGTCCGGCCGAGTACGACGTGATCGCCACGCTCAACCTCAACGGCGACTACATCTCGGACGCGCTTGCCGCGCAGGTGGGCGGCATCGGCATCGCGCCGGGCGCCAACATTTCCGACCAGTACGCCTGCTTCGAGGCCACCCACGGTACCGCGCCCAAGTACGCCGGGCTGGACAAGGTGAACCCGGGCTCGCTGATCCTGTCGGCCGAGATGATGCTGCGCCACCTGGGCTGGAAGGAGGCGGCCGACCTGGTGATCCGGGGCATGGAGGCGGCGATCGCCGACAAGCAGGTCACCTACGACTTCGCGCGCCTGATGGAAGGCGCCAACGAGGTCTCGTGTTCGGAGTTCGGCGACGCGATGATCGCGCGCATGTAGGCGCGGAACCGGCCGGCGCCTCTGCCGGCGGTGACGAACCCGCCCGCTCCCCCCGGAGCCGGCGGGTTTTTTCTTGCTTGTACCTTGCGTCTTGCGCCTCGCTCCTTACGCCTCTGTAAGGGATAAGTAAGACTGATCTTTCTATAATCGCCCCACTGCTGCATGGTCCGGAGCTGTCTCCAGCCTTCGCCCGTGTGGTGGCAGGTGTTTCACTTATAACGAGGAGACATGATGGAAAACAACAGTGCTTCAGGCTATTGGAAAGCCACACTGGGACTCCTGACCAAGATCCTGATCATCTGGTTCGTGGTCTCGTTCGGTGCCGGCATCCTCTTTGCGCCCGCGCTCAACAGCATCTCGCTGGGAGGCTATCCGCTCGGGTTCTGGTTCGCCCACCAAGGCGCGATCTACATCTACATCGCGCTGATCTTCTGGTACGCGAAGAAGATGGGCGACATCGATCGCCAGTTCGACGTCCACGAGGAGTAAGAGGATTATGGATCTCCAAACCGTTACCTACCTGGTGGTCGGCGCCTCGTTCGCGCTGTACATCGGCATCGCCATCTGGGCGCGCGCCGGCAGCACCAGCGAGTTCTACGCCGCGGGCGGCAGCGTGCACCCGATCACCAACGGCATGGCCACGGCGGCCGACTGGATGTCGGCGGCTTCCTTCATCTCCATGGCGGGCCTGATCGCCAACATGGGCTACGGCGGCGGCCTGTTCCTGATGGGCTGGACCGGCGGCTACGTCCTGTTGGCGATGTTGCTGGCGCCGTACCTGCGCAAGTTCGGCAAGTTCACCGTGCCGCAGTTCATCGGCGACCGCTTCTACTCGAAGACGGCTTCGACGGTGGCGGTGGTGTGCCTGTTGACCGCGTCGCTGACCTACATCATCGGTCAGATGACTGGCGTCGGCGTGGCCTTCTCGCGCTTCCTCGGCGTCTCGAGCGACACCGGCATCTACATCGGCCAGGCGATCGTGTTCCTGTACGCGGTGTTCGGCGGCATGAAGGGCATCACCTACACCCAGGTCGCGCAGTACATCGTGCTGATCGCCGCCTACCTGGTGCCGGCCTTCTTCATCTCGCTGCAGCTCACCGGCAACCCGCTGCCGCAGCTCGGCCTCGGGTCGACCATGGCCGGCACCGATGTCTCGCTGCTCGCCAAGCTCGACCTCATCGTGAAGGATCTGGGCTTCGACCAGTACACGACCTCGATCCCGGGCAGCACGCTCAACATGTTCATGTACACCCTGTCGCTGATGATCGGCACCGCGGGCCTGCCGCACGTCATCATGCGCTTCTTCACCGTTCCGACGGTGAAGGACGCGCGCAGCTCGGCGGGTTGGGCGCTGATCTTCATCGCCCTGCTGTACACCACTGCACCTGCGGTCGGCGCGATGGCCAAGCTGAACCTGCACGGCACGGTGAACTCGGCGGTCGGTCTCGAGACCAACGCCGCAGGCAAGCTGGCGGTGAACCCGGCCACGGTCAAGGCCAACGCCGACCTGTACGCCACCGAGTCCAGCCTGCAGTACGAGCAGCGCCCCGAGTGGATGAAGCGTTGGGAGAAGACCGGTCTGCTGAAGTTCGAGGACAAGAACGGCGACGGCCGCATCCAGTACTACAACGACAAGACCAAGGACGCCGATGCCAAGGCCAAGGCCGCGGCCGCGGGTTGGAAGGGCAACGAGCTCACGGTGAACGCCGACATCATGGTGATGGCGAACCCCGAGATCGCGCTGCTGCCCAACTGGGTGATCGCGCTGGTCGCCGCGGGTGGTCTGGCTGCCGCATTGTCGACCGCCGCCGGTCTGCTGATGGCGATCTCGTCCGCGGTGTCGCACGACCTGGTGAAGAACGTGTTTGCGCCGAGCATCAGCGACAAGAACGAGCTGCTGGTGGGCAAGATCTCGATGGCGGTCGCGATCGTGATCTCCGGCTACCTCGGTCTCAACCCGCCGGGCTTCGCCGCCGGTACGGTCGCGCTGGCCTTCGGTATCGCCGCCTCGTCGCTGTTCCCGGCGATCATGATGGGCATCTTCTCCAAGAAGATGAACAAGGAAGGCGCGATCGCGGGCATGCTGGCCGGCCTCTTCGTCACGCTGTTCTACGTGTTCGCGCACAAGGGCATCTTCTTCGTGAAGGGCACCGAGTTCATCGACCTGATCGGCGGCCCGAACAGCTTCTTCGGCATCACGCCGGAAGCCTTCGGTGCGGTGGGTGCGATGGTGAACTTCATCGTTGCGGTCGTGGTCGACAAGGTGACCAAGGAGCCGCCGGAGCACATCCAGCACATGGTCGAGTCGGTGCGTATCCCGCGCGGTTCGAAGCTGGTGGACGGCGCCCACTAAGCAGCGTCCGGCAACTGTCGGGCAGCACCATCCGGCGCGCGCCGGATGGTGCGGACGGAGCCCCGCCGGTCGGATTGGCGGGGCTTTTTATTTCCGGAAAGTGGTACCGTGCAGGACGGCGATCGACTCGCCGCCCATGCTGGAGTCGAGAATGATCCTCAACGCAAGCATCGCCCTCAACTGGATACTGTTCCTCGCCCTGTTCCCGATCGCCTTCTTCTGGTTCCGGCGGGCGTGGCGGATCCTGTTCAGGCGGGATTTCTCCGAGGTCGCGCTGAAGGGCGGCATGCCGCCGCCGAACCCGGAGCGCTATGCGCCCTACACGCTTGCGATCAACCTGATCGGCGGTGGGGTGATCGTCTTCGTGATCCTCGGCATCGTGACCGGCAGCATGGACTTCGACACCTGGACCGCGAGCGCGGGGGTGACGATCTGGATGAAGTTCTTCCTGGATTTCGCGCTCGGCCGGCATGCGCACCCGATCGTGCCGCGGCGCAAGAAGGTCGAGCAAGGCAAGCCCTCTGCAGAGCACTGAAGTACGCCGCATGCCCTGCGAGCGGGCGCCGGCCTTTAGTGCCGGCTGTTGAAGCGGTAGCGCCGGTCGAGCCGGTTCATGGCGAGCACGTAGATCACGATGATCGCGAGATACACCAGCAGCGCCCCTTGGGCGA
Source organism: Thauera aminoaromatica S2 (assembly GCF_000310185.1). Classification (GTDB taxonomy): domain Bacteria; phylum Pseudomonadota; class Gammaproteobacteria; order Burkholderiales; family Rhodocyclaceae; genus Thauera; species Thauera aminoaromatica. Next base: position 8,467 of record NZ_AMXD01000068.1, read on the forward strand.
ACAGATAAAAACCCAGCGGAAAGCCGAGAAAGCTCACCGTGTTGAGCGCGCTGGCGAAATATCCTCCGACGAAGGTCACGCCGAACCACACGCCGAGCAGCGTGAAGGTGAGGCGGAGATTGCTGCGCCAGTAGGCGCGCTGGCGTTCGTCGAGTTCCATTCCAGTCGCAGGCGGCCCGCCCGACCCCTCGCGGAGTCGGGCGCTGCGGGCCTTCTTAGTGGTTGCCGTTGCCGTTGGAGAACACCCGCGCCAGCTCGGCCTGGACGTCCTGCGGTGCCGGCTCGTGGCCGCCGGCCTCGAGCACGAACTCGCTCTCGCCGGCGCAGATCGCCTTCAGCCGGCTCTCGAAGCCTTCCAGAGCAGCCATCGGCACGCGCGCCGAGATCAGCGTCCACCCCGGCGCCGGGCTGTCGGTCGCGGTCAGGCGCCCGCGGCGGCCGGCGAGCTCCGCGCTCACCTCGCCGAAGAGCGCATCCGCCACCTTCACCTGCACGTCGAGCAGGGGCTCGAGCAGGATCGGACGCGCGCCCAGCACGGCTTCGAGCAAGGCATGGCGGCCGGCGGTAACGAAGGAGACCTCGTTCGAGTCGACCGCGTGATGCTTGCCATCGGTGACCACGACGCGCAGGTCCTGCAGCGGGAAGCCGGCGAGCGCGCCTTCGGCGAGTGCCTGGCGCACGCCCTTCTCGACTGCGGGCATGAAGTTGGTCGGGATCGTGCCGCCCTTGACCTCGTCGCCCAGTTCGATGCCGGCGCCGCGCGGCAGCGGCTCGACGCGCAGCGCGACCTCGCCGAACTGGCCGGCGCCGCCGCTCTGCTTCTTGTGGCGGTAGCGTGCCTCGGCCACCACGGTGATCGTCTCGCGGTAGGGGATGCTCGGCGTGGCGGTGTCGAGCTGCAGGTTCCAGCGCGTGGAAAGCTCCTCGAGCACGATCTTGAGGTGCTGCTCGCCGAGGCCGCGCACCACGGTGCGGCGGTTGCGCGGATCGAAGCTGACCTCGAGGCAGGGGTCCTCTTCCATCAGGCGGGCGAGCGCCTCGGAGAGCTTCTGCTCGTCGGCCGGCTTGCGTGTCATCAGCGCGAGGCCGAACACCGGCTGCGGCCAGGCGGCGGGGGCGAGGTGGTAGTAGTCCTCGTCGTGCGAGTCGTGCAGCACCGCGTCGCGGGTCAGCTCGTCGACGCGCGCCACCGCGCACAGGTCGCCGGGCACCGCGAGTTGGGTCTCGACCGTGTTCTTGCCCTGCATGCGCAGCAGGTGGGCGACCTTGAAGGGCTTGCGGCCGTCGCCGATGTAGAGCTGCGAGTTGGGCGTGACCTGGCCCTGATGCACCCGGAACAGGCCGAGCTTGCCGCGGTAGGGGTCGTTGGCGATCTGGAAGACATGGGCGACGACGTGGCGCTCGGCATCGAGCGCGACCTCGACCGCTTGCGCCGCCGTGCCCTCGCCCTTGAGGAAGGCGGGCACGTTGGCTTCGGTGGGGTCGGGGGCGAGCTTGCCGAGGATGTCGAGCAGTTCGCGCACGCCGGCGCCGCTGCGCGCGGAGACGAAGCACACCGGCACCAGGTGGCCCTCGCGCAGGGCCTGCTCGAAGGGGGCGTGGAGCTGCTCGGGGTCGAGCGACTCGCCCTGCTCGAGGTACTGCGCCATCAGCGCCTCGTCGAGCTCGACGACCTGGTCGACGATCGCGTCGTGGGCGGCCGAGGGGCTGGAGAAGGCGGTGGCGGCGCTGCCGTCCGGCGCGAAGAAGCAGTCGATGACGCGGCTGCCGTCGGCTGCGGGCAGGTTGATCGGCAGGCACTCGCGGCCGAAGGTGGCGGCGATGGCGTCCATCAGCGCGCCGAGGTCGGCGCCCGGGGCGTCGATCTTGTTGACCACGATCATGCGGCACTTGCCCTTCGCGGCGTCCATCATGCGCCGGGTGCCGCTCTCGATGCCTGCCGCGGCGTTGATCACCACCGCGGCGGTGTCGGCCGCGGGTAGCGCGACCAGGGCGCGGCCGCACAGGTCGGGCAGGCCCGGGGTGTCGAGCAGGTTGATCCAGTGGCCCGCCCACTCCAGGTGCACAAGCGCGGCGTGCAGCGAGTGGCCCATCGCCTTTTCCTGCGGGTCGAAGTCCGCGACCGTATCGCCGCGCTCCACGCTGCCGGGCGCACCGATCTCGCCGGCGGCGGCGAGCAAGGCCTCGACGAGGGTGGTCTTGCCGCTGCCGGCGTGGCCGAAGAGGGCCAGGTTGCGGATGTCGTGAACCGAGCTGGGTGTCATCGTGTGCCTCCCTTGCGATTGAATGCGGATGCCCTCAAGTCTGTGCCTGTCGCGGTGCGAAGGCAATCCGCCGGGGCGATCGCAGTCGGCGGGAGCCGGCGCAGCGAACCGATCGCGCGGGATCGTTCGCGTTCGAGCTACGGTGTATCGCGACTTGCGTCGCTCCCACGGGAGCGGCTGCGCTTCCGGGGCGGTGCTGCGATCGCGACTTGCGTCGCTCTCACGAGAGCGGCTGCGCTTCCGGGGTGGTGCTGCGATCGCGACTTGCGTCGCTCTCACGAGAGCGGCTGCGCTTCCGGGGCTGCGCCGTGATCGCGACTCGCGACGCTCGTACGAAGGCCACCGCGTTTCCGGAACGGCGCCGTAGGAGCGACGCGAGTCGCGATCTCCGGCCTTCCGGCCCGCGCGGGGGCTCAGGCGCTGCGCAGGCCGGCGAGGCGGGTGAGGAGGATGGCTGCCAACGGCAGCACGAGCGCGATCACGGTCACCGAGACCAGCAGCGCGCCGAGCTCGCCATAGTCGGCCGGCGTGGTGATCGCCCCGGTGGCGGCGTCCTTGACCTCGCGCGCGATCGTGTAGAGCTGGTTGAGGTACTTGGTGCCGAGCTGCGAGGCCGACAGCGCGAGGTTGGTGAAGGAGGCCATCACCGCGAAGAAGGTCGCCTTCAGGTGCGGCGGCGCCGAGTTCGCGATCCAGGCCAGCATCGGCACCATCGACACCTGGCCGAGCGGCGACTCGAGCGCGGTGTTGGCGATGGCGATGAAGCGCGCGTCCACCACGCCGCCGGTGTGCGCCGCGGTCCATTCGTGCAGGCCGTGGAACATGCCGATGATCGGCAGCGACAGCGCGGTGGTGGTGACGGTGAGGAAGATCACGATCTGCGCGATCGACTTCTCGGCCATGAAGCGGCGGAAGAGGAACAGGCCGGCGAGCGTCAGCGCGCTGGTGATGAGGTCGAGCCGCGACAGGAAGCTCTGGTCGAAGCCGAGCTCGTCGATCATCCACCAGCTCGCGCCCGCGCCCGGGCCGGGCAGGGCGCGGAAGGCGAAGATGATGATCACCGTGCCGAGCAGGGTGCGCGCGGCCTCGGGCGAGAGCTCGCGCAGCAGGCGGCTGATCATGAAGCCGATGATGGTGAACGAGGCCGCGAAGATGATCTCCTGGCCGTATTCGATGCCGGACAGCCCGACAGTGATGGTCAGCGCCACGAACACCGCGCTGCCGCCGAGGATCCACCCGTTGGGCGTGGTCTTCTCTTCCGGATCGTGGAGCAGGCGGTCGATGTCGGCGCGGCTGCGCCCGAGCGCGGCCAGCCGCTTCGCCTCGCGGCGCTTGAGGAAGCCGCCGAGCAGCACGCCGCTCACCGACAGCAGCGGGATGATCAGCGCGAGCTCGTAGATGCGCAGGTAGATCGAGACCTTCTCCACCTCGGGCAGGGCCTCCGAGCCCTGGAACATCACCACGTTGGCGAGCGACACCAGCACCGTGCCGCCGATGATCGCCACCCGGCCGAGCATCTGCATGGTGGTGTGCATCAGGCGGACTGCTTCCGGCGGGATCGGCTCGCCGCGCGCGTCCAGCCGCGGCACGGCCTCGACCGTCATGGCGTCGGCCACCGCGTCCTGCATCACGTAGCCCACCGGCGACAGCAGCACCGACAGCACGAACCAGGCCTCGATCGGCATCACCGCGCGCATCGCATCCGGGTTGCCGATGAGCCCGATCATGACCAGCAGGCTGGCGGCGATCAGCGTGGCGCCCAGATAGACCAGCCCGGCCTTGTAGCGCCACAGCAGGTCCACCAGATGCCCGATCGGCATCTTCAGCGCCCACGGGATACCGGCCCAGAAGCCGAGTGCGGCGAGGAAGGCAGCCGACAGGCCGAGGTAGTCCTTGACGAAGAAGGTGCCGACGATGCCGGTGAGGCCCGAGACGCCCGCCGCGCAATACACCATCAGCGGTGGCAGGTAGGAGAGCCGCATCTCGCGGCCGAGCTCGAGCAGGTTGCGGTCGAGCCAGCGGTAGATGGCGTGCAGCACTTGGTCGGCCCCTCGTCGTCGGGTCGTGTCGGATTCTGTTTGTTCTGGCGTCTTGCGCGCCCCGGACAGCCGTCAGCTCGCGAACAGCCGCTCCACCCAGGGCATGATCCAGGGCAGGGACACCGCGGTGATCAGTCCGTTCAATCCCATCGCCAGCGCGGCGAAGGCGCCCGCCTGCTCGCTGACCTGGAAGGCGCGCGCGGTGCCGATGCCGTGCGAGGCGATGCCGATCGCGAAGCCGCGCACGGCGTGATCGCCGATGTGCAGGCGATTCAGTACGCTGCGGCCGGCCACCGCGCCGATGATGCCGGCGCTGATCACCAGCACCGCGGTGAGCGAGGGCAGGCCGCCGATGCGCTCGGCCACGCCCATGGCGATCGGCGTGGTCACGCTCTTGGGGGCGAGCGACATCAGCGATTCGCGGCTGCCGCCGAGCAGGGCGCCGATGCCCCAGGCCGACAGCGCCGCGGTCAGCGAGCCGGCGACGAGCGCGATCAGCAACGGGCCGGCCATCGACTTCAGGCGCGGCCACTGCGCGTGGAGCGGGATCGCCAGTGCGACCGTGGCCGGGCCGAGCAGGAAGTGCACGAACTGCGCGCCGTCGAAATAGCGCTGGTAGGGCGTACCGGTGGCGAGCAGCAGGCTGGCGAGGATGGCCACGCTGATCAGCACCGGGTTGGCGATCGGATGGAAGCCGACGCGCTTGTAGATCCAGAATGCAGCCTGGTAGGCGAGCAGGGTCAGCGTCAGCCCGAGGAGTGGCGAGGTGGACAGATAGACCCAGATTTCCTCGAGGTTCGGGTTCATTTGCCGGCCTCCGTCGTCGGCTTCGGGCGCTTGTGGGTGAGTGCCTGGAGCACCAGCGCGGTCACCGCCAGTGCGAGGAAGGTGCTGAGGAACAGCGCCACCACCAGCGGCAGCCATTCGGCGGCGATGCGGTCGCCGTAGATGACGATGCCGGTGCCCGCCGGCACGAACAGCAGTGACAGGTGCTGCAGCAACTGGCCGGAGGTCTGGCGCAGATCCTCGCCCGGACCGCCGCGCACGAGCAGCGCGAGGAAGAGCAGGGCCATGCCGATCACCGGGCCGGGAATCGGCAGCGCCAGCGCGCGCGCGATCACCTCGCCGACGAGCTGGAAGACGAGAAGCAGGGTCAGGGCGGCGATCATGGTCGGAGTCCCTCGCGAAGTCACTGGAAGGGGGCGCCGAACGGGGGCGCCGGACGGGGGCCGGAGGAGGCAGGCGAAACGAGCTTACAGCAGGGCGTGGCCGACCGCGCGCACCGCGATGCCGACCATCGCGCCGAGCGCGGCCGGCCTCCACACCGCCGCCACGCGCCGGCCGGCCGAGATCAGCACCGCCACGCCGGCGACGTCGAAGGGGTGGATCAGGAAGCCGGCACTCGCGTTCAGGGTGGCGACGGTGGTCGTGCCCGCCTTCAGCATCTCGTCCATCACGCCCATCATCGCGGTGCCGCCAGCGATGTACTTGGTGAGCGTGAGCAGGATCAGCGCGGGGTCGAGCTCGAACGCGCGCAGCAGCGGGGCGAGCAGCGCGGTGAGCGCGTCGATGCCGCCGCTTGCGCGCAGCGCCATCACCGCCACCAGCGCGAGCACCAGCATCGGGATCGCGCCGACCGAGATCTTGAAGGCCTCGGCGCCGGCGCGGTTGATGACGTCGAGCACACCCTTGGCGTCGTCGGCGACGCGGTGGTGCAGGGTCTCGTCCAGTGGCGCTTCGGCCGCCGACAGGCCGCGGCCGAAGCCATGGTAGGTCACCGCGGCGGCCGCCAGTCCGCCGAGCACCGACAGCACCAGCGCCGGCCCGAAGGCGAGTCCCATCGAGGCCATCGGGAAAGTCACGTTGGCCTGCGCCATCGCCATCACCATGGCCAGCGTGGCGGCGAGGTGGCGGTCGGACGCGCCGCGCCCTTCCATCATGGTGAGCGTGGCCACCGGCGCGGCGAAGCTCACCAGGTTGATCTGCAGCGCGGCGAACACGCCCAGCCCGGTGAGCCCGAGCGGGCGCAGCAGCGGCGCCAGGCGGGCGACCACCCAGTCGAGCACACCGCGCGCCTCGAGCAGGCGCATCAGCGACAGCATCACCACCATGATCGGCAGCAGCACGAAGAGGGAGAGCTCGACCGCCGAGCGGCCGGCCTCGAGGATGATGCGGGTGAGTTGGTCCATCGGCGGTGGGCAAGCGGTTTGCTGCAGTGCAAAAAACAGAATGATACCGTGTCCGGCGGGACGCCCGTGCAAGCCGGCAGCACGGCCACCGCCGATGCTCCGCTACGCAGCCCCGTCCACTGCGGGGCGTGCAGCGCCCGGGCGGAACACCCGCACGCCGCCGAGCACCCCGGCGATCAGCAGCGCGATCCCCGCGCTCTCGGCCATGCCCGGCCAGCGTCCGTACCACAGGAAGGCGTAGAGCAGCGCGGCGAGCGTCTCGAACACGATCAGCTGGCCCACCAGTGCGGCCGGCAGCAGGTGGCTGGCGCGGTTCCACAGCAGGGTGCCGAGCCAGGACGCGGCCAGGCCGAGCAGGATGCACATGCCGACGAAGGCCTCGGGGCGCGGCCCGAGCGGCCAGGCGAAGCCCGCTCCGCCGGGCGCGAGCCGGGTGTCCCACAGCCAGTAGCCGATGCCGGCGACGATCGCCACCGGCAGCGTCGCCAGCCCCTGCGCGGTCGCCCATGCGCGCGACAGCCCGGCACCGCGTGCGCGCAGCCAGCGGCTGTTGCGGATCGGATACCAGGTCCAGCAGGCGAGCGCGCACAGCCCGAAGCCGATGCCCAGCAGGTAGTCGGCGGAGGCGTCGGCGGGCAGTGCGTGCGCGCTCGCCGAATGCACCGCGAACAGGCCGCCGAGGATGAGCGCCAGCGGTGCTGCGAGGCGGATCCACGGCGCGCTGTCCTCGCCGCCGCCGTGGTGGCGGTCGAGCAGGTTCGCGGTGATCGCGATCACCACTGGCAGGGTGCCGATGATCAGGGTCGGCACCGGCCCGCCGGCGAGCTGGATCGCGCTCGCCAACGTGGCGTAGTAGACCAGGTTGCCGACCAGCGCGAGCTTGACCGCCTCGATCCAGTCCGCGCGCGTGAGGCGGGCGAGCGCCGCGCGATCGAACCACGCCAGCCCGAGCGCGAGCACGCCGAAGGCGAGGTAGCGCCCGATCGCGAGCATGAAGGGCGGGTAGTCGGCGAGCAGCAGCGGGGTGAGGAACACCAGGCCCCAGAGCAGGCCCGCGCCGAGCGCGGCGGAGAGACCGGCGAGCATCGGCGCGCTCAGAGCGTCTTGCCGAAATAGTAGACGGTGAGCACGCCGCCGACCGCGATGATGAAGCGGCGCAGCCACAGCGCCGGCAGCTTGCGCGCCACCGCCGCACCCCAGTAGCCGCCGATCGTCGCGGTCACCAGCATGACCAGCGTGTGCGGCCACGACACCGCGTCGGCGATCACGAAGGTCGCCACCGCGACGCTGTAGATCACCGCAGACAGCCAGTTCTTCAGCGCGTTGATCTCGTGCACGTCCTTGAAGCCCTGGATGGCGAGCGCGGCGATCATCAGGATGCCCATGCCGGCGCCGAAGAAGCCGCCATAAAGGGAAACCGCGAGCTGGAATACGTAGCCGCCCGGGCCGATATGGCGTTCGTCGACCCCTTCTGGAGATGGCTTCCATTTTTTCACCAGCGCGGAGATCTGCGCGCTGAAGGCGAACAATACGGTGGCAAGCAGCAGCAACCAGGGGATCAACTGCGCGAACGCGGCATTGGAAGTGGCCAGCAGCAGCAGGCCGCCGCCGATGCCGCCGACGAAGGCGATCACCGAGAGCATCGGCAGGCTGCGCGAGAAGCGCTTGAGCTCGCGCCGGAACGCCCATGCGCCGGCAAGGCTGCCCGGCCACAGCGAGACCGAGTTGCTCGCGTTGGCCACCACCGGCGGCACGCCGATCGCGAGCAAGGCGGGGAAGGAGAAGAAGGTGCCGCCGCCGGCGACCGAGTTCACCGCGCCTGCGGCGAATGCGGCGGCCCCGATGAGGGCGATCTCGAAGAGGGTGAGGCCGGACATGTGGAGGGCGGGACGTCGGGGAGGGCTGGGTCGACAGGCGTGGTCCGTGCCGGAGTGCGGCCGGCCCGCAAATGGCGCGGCTGCCACGGGGGCGCACCCCCGTGGCGCTGCGTTCTTGCTCGGGCTGGTCTCCTCCGCCCTGAATTGGCGCGCATTCTAATGGAGGCAAATAGCAAAATGTAGGTGTGGGAGAAGAATTTTCTATCGAATACGGGTTCTCCCCGATGCTTCGCGCCCTCGCGTCTGCCGCCACCTCCCCCGGTGATCCACCCGCCCCGGCGGGCCGCATGCGGTGTTGCCGCGCCCTTCGCGCTGGGTTAAGATGCGCGCCCTTGGCCGGTGTAGCTCAGTTGGTAGAGCAGCGCATTCGTAATGCGAAGGTCGGGAGTTCGAGTCTCTTCTCCGGCACCAATGGTTTCAAGCACTCAGGGCGGTCCTTCGGGGTCGCCCTTTTTGCTTTTCAGCTGGCATGTAGCCGTCCTGCAAGCGCCTCGCGGAAGCGATGTGCCGAGTCGCCGAGGGCGTGCGTCCTGCCCGGGCCGCCGGGCTCCCGCTTGCGAGGCCGCTGGGTTATCGTGTCGGTTCCCATTCCAATTGTCTCCGGCCTTGCAGCGATCGCCCTCGATTCCGCGCCGAGGGACGCGGAGCGCCGCTGATGGGGCCGGACGGAGACCGAACATGAAGACTTCCCTGATCCTTACCCTGGTCGGCCCCGATCGTCCCGGCCTGGTGAGCGCGGTGTCGGCCTGCGCCGGCGCCCACGGCGCGAACTGGATGGAGAGCCGCCTGACCCGGCTGGCCGGGCAGTTCGCCGGCGTCGTGCGCCTCGAAGTGGATGCCGCGGCGGCCGACGCGCTCGAGCGCGGCCTGAGCGGGCTGGTTGCGGAAGGGCTCAAGCTGGCCGTCGTGCGGGCCGATGCGGGCGCCGCTGCGCAGGCGCGCCTGGCGCGTCTCGAGCTCGTCGGCCACGATCGTCCCGGCATCGTGCGCGACATTTCGGCCGTGCTCGCTCGCCACGGCCTCAGCATCGATGCGCTGGAGACGGCTTGCGAGAGTGCCTCGATGAGCGGCGAGCCGCTCTTTCGCGCGCGCGCGGAGCTGGCGGTGCCGGCAGGGGTCGGCCTCGCTGCGGTGCGCAACGACCTGGAGGCGCTCGCGAACGAGCTGATGGTCGATCTCGATTTCGAGGAAGTGTCCGAGCCGGCCGGCTGAGGACTCGCGGAGTTCGCGGGGGCGTGGCGCGTGCCGCGCATCCGCTCGACATGCCGGGGCTCCGCGGTGTTCGCGTGCGCTTGCGCGCGCGCCACGTTGGGGCAGCGACGTGGCGATCCGATTGACGCCTACGTCAACGTAATTTAAGGTGCTGCGCTGCAGCGGACGGCGTCCGCCGTCACCGATTTTTCGAGGAGAAAGGCGATGCAGATCGAGAATGGCGTATTCGTGATCACGGGTGGTGGCTCGGGCCTGGGCGCGGCGAGCGCGCGCATGCTGGTCGAAGCCGGTGGCCGCGTGGTGCTGGCCGACGTCAACGCGCAGGCGGGCGAGGCGCTCGCCGCTGAGCTCGGCGCTGCGGCCTGCTTCGTGCAGACCGACGTCACCGATGCCGACAGCGCCAAGGCGGCGATCGATACTGCGGTGCAGCGCTTCGGAGGCCTCAATGGCCTGGTCAGCTGCGCCGGTGTGGCGCCAGCCGAAAAGGTGGTGGGCCGCGAGGGGCCGCATCGGCTCGAGAGCTTCGCGCGTACCGTTTCGATCAACCTGATCGGCACCTTCAACATGTTGCGCCTCGCCGCCGACGTCATGAGCAAGGCCGAGCCCAATGCCGGCGGCGAGCGTGGCGTGATCGTGAATACCGCGTCGGTGGCCGCCTTCGACGGCCAGGTCGGACAGGCCGGCTACGCCTCGTCCAAGGCTGGCGTGGTCGGACTCACGCTGCCGGTGGCGCGCGAGCTGTCCCGCTTCGGCATCCGCGTAATGGCCATTGCCCCCGGCATCATGGAGACGCCGATGTTGATGGGCATGCCGCAAGAGGTGCAGGACTCGCTCGGCAAGATGGTTCCCTTCCCCTCGCGTCTGGGCAAGCCCGCCGAGTTCGCCGCGCTGGTGCGCCACATCGTCGAGAACGCCTACCTGAACGGCGAGGTGATCCGCCTCGACGGCGCGATCCGCATGGCCGCCAAGTAAGAAGGCGTCGCACCGCAGCAGCCGCCTGCCGGCGATGCTGCGGTGCAATAGCCGGGGCGGGTGAATTATGTTATTAAATCGGTTCCAATTCTTCCCGCCCCGCGCATGTGCGCTCGGGGCGGTTTCGCTTGGCGCCGATGACTCCTGTAGAACAGCCCGTTTCCGCGGCCGCCGCCGCAGCCGATGCCGCCGCGGATCGCGACTGCTATCACTGCGGTCTGCCGATCCCTCCCGAGACGCGGCACTACGTGCGCATCGACGGCCGCGAGCGGCGCATGTGCTGCGTCGGCTGCGAGGCGGTGGCGCAGTCGATCGTCGATAACGGCCTGGTGGATTACTACCGCCATCGCGACGCGATGCCCGAGACGCGGCGCGAGGCCATGCCGGTCGAACTGCAGGAGCTCGGCCTCTTCGATCACCCCGACTTCCAGAAGAGCTTCGTGCGCCCGGTCGGCGAGCACGAGCGCGAAGCCGCGTTGATCCTCGAGGGCATCACCTGCGCCGCCTGCGTGTGGCTCAACGAGAACCACGTCGCCCGCCTGTCCGGCGTGTCGGCGATCGAGATCAACTACGCCACCCGGCGTGCGCGCGTGCGCTGGGACGAGCGCCGGATCAAGCTTTCCGACATCCTCGCCGCGATCCAGGCGATCGGCTACCGCGCCTATCCCTACGACGCCGAGCGTTCCGAGCAGCTCGCCCATCGTGAGCGGCGCTCGATGCTGTGGCGGGTGTTCGTCGCCGGCTTCGGCATGATGCAGGTGATGATGTACGCCTTCCCGGTCTACGTGGCCGGCGAGGGCGACATGACCTGGGACATCGAGCAGCTGCTGCGCTGGGCCAGCCTGCTGCTGACGCTCCCGGTGGTGCTGTATTCGGCCGCGCCCTTCTTCCAGCGCGCCTGGCGAGACCTGCGCCTGCGCCGCCTGGGCATGGACGTGCCGGTCGCGCTCGGCGTGGGCAGCGCCTTCGCCGCCAGCCTGTGGGCGACGCTGACCGACGGGCCGGAAGTCTATTTCGATTCGGTGACGATGTTCGTGTTCTTCCTGCTCGGCGGGCGCTACCTCGAGATGATCGCGCGCCAGAAGGCGGTACGCGGGGTGGAGGAATTGGGCAAAGCCTTGCCCTCGTTCGCCGAGCGCATCGCCGGCTGGCCGGGGGAGTCCGCCGGCGAACGCGTGCCGACCTCGCAGCTGGTGGCGGGGGACGTGCTGCGTGTGCGCCCGGGCGAGGTGATCCCGGTCGATGGTCTGGTGGTCGAGGGTCGCGGCGAGGCCAACGAGGCGCTGCTGACCGGCGAGAGCATGCCGGTCCCCAAGGTGGTCGGCGATCGTGTCACCGGCGGCAGTATCAACGTATCCTCGCCGCTGCTGGTGCGCGTCGAGCAGGTCGGCGACGCCACTCGGCTGGCGGCGATCCGTCGCCTCATGGAACGCGCAGCGACCGAGAAGCCGCGCATCGCCTCGCTTTCGGACCGCATCGCCGCCTACTTCATCGTCACCTTGCTGGTGCTGGCCGCGGGGACCGGGGTGGCCTGGTATCTGATCGATCCCGCGCGTGCGCTATGGGTCTTCGTGTCGGTGCTTGTGGTCGCATGTCCGTGCGCGCTCTCGCTCGCCACGCCGACTGCGCTCACCGTGGCCACGGACACGCTGGCGCGCATGGGTGTGCTGGTGACGCGCGGGCATGCGATCGAAACGCTGGCGCGGGCCAATCGTTTCGTCTTCGACAAGACCGGCACCCTCACGCTCGGCAAGATGCGGGTGGAGGAGGTGTGCGCGCTCGGCAGCGTGGGCGCGGACCGGCTGGTGGTGCTGGCCGCGGCGATCGAGCAGGGCTCTGCGCACCCGGTTGCTGCCGGCCTGCGCGCGGCGGCGGGTGAGGCGGCCTTGCCGGCGGTGGCCGAGCTGGCTGCCGAGACCGGGCAGGGGATGCACGGCGTGGTCGAGGGCGAGCGCCTCTGGATCGGCCGCCCGGGCTGGGTCGCGGGTGTCGCCGGCCTCGCCGCGCCTGCTGCGCTCGCGGGCTTCGCCGCGCCCGGCGGCACGGTG
>NZ_AMXD01000069.1 GCF_000310185.1 Thauera aminoaromatica S2
TCGAGCTCGTCGTGCAGGATCGCGGCGGGCAGCTGCGGCGCACCCAGGCGCAGCAGCTGGGCGTGGATCTCGGGCGGCACCACCACGCGCGCGGCGATCGACTGCGCCTGGAGGCCCTCGATCATTTCCTCCAGCGCGAACTGCGCCGACAGGTCCATGAAGGGCACCCGGCTGCAGTCGAAGACGACGACGCGGGTACCGATCACCTGGTCCACGCGGTCGAGCAGCTGGCTCGCCGAGCCGAAGAAGAAGGCGCCCTCGATCTCGATCACGCGCACGCCGCTGTCGAGGCCGGGGAGCTCGTCACCGGCGGGTGTCTGACCGCCCTCCTCCGCATGGGGGAGCGGACGGACGCGCAGGCTGCTCTGGCGGGCAAGGCGGTGGATGATCAGCGCCATCGACAGGATCACGCCGGCGCCCACCGCCACGATCAGGTCCACCAGCACGGTGAGCGCGAACACCGCCGCCATCACCGCGACGTCGGCGCGCGGCGCCGTGCGCACCAGGCGCAGCATGCGGTAGTCGAGGATGTCCACGCCGACCTTGATCAGGATGCCGGCGAGCACCGCGAGCGGGATACGCTCGGCGAGCGGCCCCAGCCCGAGCAGCAGGGCGAGCAGGAAGAGCGAGTGCACCACGCCCGAGGCACGGCCGCGCCCGCCCGACTTGATGTTGATGACCGTGCGCATGGTCGCGCCCGCGCCCGGCAGGCCGCCGACGAAGGCGCACAGCAGGTTGCCGATGCCCTGGCCGACGAGCTCGCGGTTGGAGTGGTGACGGGTGCGCGTGATCGAGTCGGCGACCAGCGAGGTCAGCAGGCTGTCGATGCTGCCGAGCACCCCGAGGGTGATGCCGAGCAGCAGCACGGTGGTCCAGGTCTCCAGCGTGAAGCTCGGCAGCGCCGGTACGGGCAGCCCGGCGGGGATGTCGCCGATCACCGGCACCTGCAGGTCGGCGGCGGCGGACAGCGCGCTCATCGCCACCAGCGCGACCAGGGGTGCAGGCACGATCCGGCTCACCGTCATCGGGGTGCGGAACACGATCAGCAGGGTGAGCCCGCCGAGCAGCAGGGCCTCGGCGTTCACCTTGGCGAGCACGCCCGGGAGCGCGAGCACCGCGGCCAGCGGCGAGGACGCCGGCGCCACGCCGAGCAGCGGCGCGCTCTGCAGCAGCACGATGATCACGCCGATGCCGCTCATGAAGCCGGAGACCACAGGATAGGGGATGAAGCGCACCAGCCCGCCGGTGCGCAGCACGCCGAGGCCGATCTGCACCAACCCGCCCACCAGCACCGCCGCCATCGCCAGCGCGGCATCGCCGCCCACCACCGCGAGCGCGGAGGCGAACACCACGGTCATCGGCCCGGTAGGGCCGGAGATCTGCATGCGGGTGCCGCCGAGCAGCGCGGCGACGAAGCCGAGCACGATCGCACCGTACAGCCCGGCCGCGGCCCCTGCGCCGGAGGCCACGCCGAAGGCGAGCGCGAGCGGCAGCGCCACGATGCCGGCGGTGAGGCCGCCGAAGAAGTCCCCGCGCAAACGGGCGAGCGCCGAAGCCTGCGCATTCATGAGCGCCTCGAATCGAAGTCTCGTCCGGGCGGCTCGGACGGGTTCGTGGGTGCTGTCCCCGACCGCCGTGTTTTGTACAACGATGTGGCAAAAAGCGGCGCGCCGCAAGCCCCCGCCACTTGCCCTAGAGCGCTTCGGCGAAGCCTCGCTTCGGGAAGCATTCAGCTTCCTGATTCGCCCCCGGCCGCCCTCTTCCCGTAGCATTGCGCCTGCGCCCGAAACCGCGGCCCGCGCCCCCGATCCGGCGCTGCGCGAACCCACCACAGGAGCCTCCACCGATGATCAAGCACGGCCTGCAGATCTTCGCCTGCAACGCCAGCCGCGAGCTCGCGTGCGACATCAGCAACCGCCTCGGCCTGCGCCCGGGCCGCATCGACATCTCGCGCTTCTCCAACGACAACCTGCGCGTGCAGATCCAGGAGAACGTGCGCGAACGCGACGTCTTCGTCGTGCAGTCCTTCACCGAGCCGGTGAGCGAGCACATCATGGAGTTGATGATCACGCTCGACGCGCTGCGCAGCGCCTCGGCGCAGCGCATCACCGCGGTGATCCCCTACTACTCTTACGCACGCTCGGACAAGAAGGACGCGCCGCGCATCTCGATCACCGGACGGCTGATCGCAGATCTGCTGCAGACCGCCGGGGCGAACCGGGTGCTGACCATGGACCTGCACGCCGACCAGGTGCACGGCTTCTTCAGCGTTCCGGTCGACCACCTCACCGCGGTGTCGCTGATCGCCGAGCACTTCCGCAACCGCCACGATCTGTCGAACATGGTCGCGGTCGCCACCGACGCCGGCGGCGCCAAGCGCACCGGGCGCTTCTCGGAGAAGCTCGGCATCCCGATGGCGATAATCGACAAGCGCCGCGTGTCGGACACGGCCGTCAAACAGGGTGCGGTGGTCGGCGACGTGGCCGGGCGCGACGTGGTGATCTTCGAGGACGAGATCGCCACCGCCGGCACCCTGGTGTCGTCGGTGGACACGCTGAAGGCCGCCGGCGCGCGCAGCATCCACGCCGCCGCCACCCACGGCGTGCTGTGCGGACCGGCGATCGAGCGCCTGCGCGCGGCGGCGATCGACTCGGTGGTGGTCACCAACACCGTGGCGCTGCCGGAAGACAAGCGTCTCGACAAGCTCGCCGTGCTGAACGTCGCACCGCTCTTCGCCGCGGCGATCGAGCGCATCCACAGCGGCCAGAGCGTGGGCGCGCTGTTCGAGTGAGCGGGAGCGCGCTCAGTTGAGCACGAAATCCCCATCCGGCTGCGGCGCGGGCGGCGGCGTGTCGCCGAGCAGCTCGCGCAGGCTGGCGTCGATGGAGGCGACGATGGCATCGAGCGCCAGGTCGTTCGTCATCGTGCCGAAGGGCTCCTCGATCTCGTCGCTGAGCGCCTCGAGCGCGAAGAAGGTGTAGGACACGAAACCCACCACCAGCGGCGTCATCCAGCCCGTCGTATCCACCAGGCCGAAGGGCAGCAGCATGCAGTACGTGTACGAGCTGCGGTGCAGGATCACCGTGTAGGTGAACGGCAGCGGCGTGTTGGCGATGCGCTCGCAGCCCCCGAGCGCGGCCGACAGCGCGTCGAGCGAGCCCTCCATGTGCTGCGCCAGCATCGGCGGCAGGCAGCCCGCCTCGCGCCGGTCGCGCACCCATTGGCCGAGCCACAGCAGCACCAGCGCGGGTGCGAAGCGGGCGCTCCGCACGCGTCCGAGCACCGCGTCCGGAAGCAGGCCTTCGAGCCCCTCGTCGCGCGGACGGCCGCGCAGCTGGTTGCGCATCGTGCTTGCGAAGGCGATCAGGCCGAGCACGAAGGGGCGGGCATCGACGTCGGCGCGCGTCAGGGTCAGGGCATGCCGCGACAGGTTGCGCGCCTCGACCAGCACGACGCCCCAGAATTTGCGCGCTTCCCAGTAGCGGTCGTAGCTCGCGTTGATGCGAAAGCCGAGGAAGATCGCCAGGGCGACCCCCATCAGCGAGAACGGCGCGGAGGTCAGCGTGACCTTGACGTGGAAGAGTTGGCCGTGCGCGAGCACCACCGCGCAGGACAGCAACAGCACGAAGAGCTGCTGCGAGAAGATGCGCGGCAACAAGGAGCCGCGGCGGACGAAGAGAAGGTGAATCCAGTGCGGACGAGGGCGGACGATCACGACGGGCGGGCGCGGGGCGAGGCGAGGCGCAAAGGCGTGGATTCTGACAGCTTCGCGGCGAGGGGGAGCAATTTCGATCGCAACCGACGCCCTCGGCGTCCGGTCCCGGCCGCGACCGACGGGCCTGAGGTGCCCGCGTCCCCCTCACTCGCCGGGCCGCGCCGACACCAGCCAGTAGGTCACGCCGAGCGCGAGCACGATCACGCCGATCGCGAACAGGTACATCGGCTCCAGCGTCGACAGGTCGAGCACGATCACCTTGCGCGCGATCGCCATCAGCGCGGTGGCGATCACCAGCTTGACGTGGATGACGTCGTCGCGCAGGTAGAGCGTGATGTTGACGAAGATCTCGATCGCGATCAGCACCGCCAGGAAGGCGGCGAAGACCACGAAGATGTCGTTGAGGTCGAGCAGCAGGAAGGGCGGATCGGACAGCTTCTCGTAGAGCACGAGGACGACGTCCGCGACGGTCCACAGGATCACCGCCACCATCAGCACCGCCAGCACGCGGATCGCCTGGCGGATGATCCAGTGCAGGCGGTCGATCAGGGGATCGTCGACACGATCGCCCAGATGGTTGTCGTGGGCCTTGCCGGGCCCGTGCCTCATCTCCCCCATGACTGCCTCCGTGGCGGTGGTGGCGAGCGCGCCGGATCATGTTCCGACCCGGCTCGCCACCGGGTTCGTTCGGGCGTGCCCTAGTGCGGGCGCGAGCCCCATTTTTCCAGCGCGCGGGCGAGCACCTCGACCTCGGCCGAGGTCTCGACCCCGTCGGCGCTGACGATGTCCTGCATCGTGCGCAACAGGGCCTGCTGCAGCCTGGGGTCGGCGATGTCCTCGAGCAGCAGGTCGAGCACCTCGTCGGCCACCTTCAGGCGCACGCCGTCGAGGTAGTGCGCGCTCAGCAGCAGGTCGTCGCAGTATTCGCGCAGGATGCGCTCGAACTCCACGCTGCCGATGCCCAGCCTGCGGGCGAGGTCGGCGTGCATCATCGTGTCGACCTCGTTGCGGTCCAGGCCGCCGTCGGCGAGCACGGTGAGGGCGAGCAGGCGGGCGGCCGCCGGGGTGCTGTTCGTTTCGTAGTGGCGCATGGCGTGGTCTCCTTTCGTGTGCGGTCTCTTGCGTCGCCGCGCGCTCCCGAGGGAAGCGCCGCGGCCGACGAGTGCAGACTAAGGCAGAAGCATCCGCCGAAAAAGTCGACTACGATTAGTCGATCGATCGATTTTTTCGACGGAACTGAAAATCATGGGCAGCAGCGACCTCAACTACAAGCACCTGCGCTATTTCTGGACGGTGGCGCGCGTGGGCACGATCGCCGAGGCCGGGCGGGTGCTCGGGCTGGCGCCGCACTCGATCAGCGCCCAGCTCGCCACCTTCGAGGGCACGCTCGGCGTCACCCTGTTCCGCCGCAGCGGCCGTCGCCTGGCGCTGACCGAAGCGGGTGAACGCATCCTGGGCCAGGCCGAGGAGATCTTCGCGCTCGGCGACCAGATCGTGGAGACGCTGCGCGACGACAGCCTGCGCCGCAGCCTGCCCTTCCGCATCGGCATCCCGGACTCGATGCCCAAGTCGATGGTGCATCGCCTGATCGAGCCGGCGCTGCGCCTGGAGCGCCCGGGCCGGCTGGTGTGCCGCGAGTCGCCGCTGTCCGAGCTGCTCGCCGAGCTCGCGGTGCACCGCCTCGACCTGGTGATCGCCGACCGCCCGATCCCGCCCGAGGTCAGCGTGCGCGGCCACGAGCACCTGCTCGGCGAGAGCACGCTGAGCGTGTTCGCCGCGCCGGCACTGGCCGGGCGCCTGCAGGGCGACTTTCCGCGCCTGCTCGACGGCGCGCCCTTCCTGCTGCCGGGCGAGGACGTCGCCCATCGCGGCGCCCTGCTGCAGTGGTTCGAGCGCATGCGCATCCGCCCGGCGATCGTCGCCGAATTCGACGACAGCGCGCTGATGAAGGCCTTCGGCCAGGCCGGGGACGGCGTGTTCGCCGCCCCCACCACGATCGCCGACTACGTGTGCCGGCAGTACGGGGTGCGCCTGCTCGGCGAGGTGCCGGATGTTCGCGCGCGCATCTATGCGATCACCACCGAGCGCCGGCTCTCGCATCCGGCCATGCAGGCGATCCGCAACGCGGCCTCGCGCGCGCTGACGCCCGCGCCGCGGGCCTGAGGGTCGGCCGGAATCCCTCGCCGGGGTCGTTCAGCCCTGCTGCGCGTCCGCCTGTTGCTGGGCGATCTCGGCGCGCACCTGGTCCATGTCGAGGCCGCGCACGCCCTCGATCACCTGGTTCAGCGCGTTCGCGGGCAGCGCGCCGGACTCGCGGAACACCATGACGCCCTCGCGGATCACCGCGATGGTGGGGATGGAGCGGATCTGGAAGGCCGCGGCGAGATCCTGCTGGGCCTCGGTGTCGACCTTGCCGAAAACGATGTCGGGGTTGGCCTCGGCCGCCGCCTCGTAGGTCGGCGCGAAATTGCGGCAGGGACCGCACCAGGCCGCCCAGAAGTCGAGGAACACGATCGGGTGGTGCGCGACGGTGTCGTTGAAATTGTCGGCGGTGAGTTCGAGGGTGGCCATCTGCGGCTCCATTCAATATTAGCGAAGGGCGATGATACGTCGCGCGACCGCATGGGTCACGGAGCGGTCGGGCATTTCGCCTAGAATAACCGTTTGGACCCAATCGAAAAGGAAATCCCATGATCCGTTCCCGCGCCGCCGTCGCCTGGGCTGCCAAACAGCCGCTCGAAGTCACCGAAGTGGACGTCGCCCCGCCCAAGGCCGGCGAAGTGCTGGTACGCACCGTCGCCACCGGGGTCTGCCACACCGACGCCTACACGCTTTCGGGCGCGGATCCGGAAGGCATCTTCCCCGCCATCCTCGGCCACGAGGGCGGCGGCATCATCGAGGCGGTGGGTGAAGGCGTGAGCTCGGTGGCGGTCGGCGACCACGTGATCCCGCTGTACACGCCCGAATGCGGCAAGTGCAAGTTCTGCCTGTCGGGCAAGACCAACCTCTGCCAGGCCATCCGCGCCACCCAGGGCAAGGGGCTGATGCCCGACGGCAGCAGCCGCTTCAGCAAGGACGGCAAGCCGATCTTCCACTACATGGGCACCTCGACCTTCTCGGAATACACCGTGCTGCCCGAGATCAGCGTGGCGAAGATCCGCAAGGACGCCCCGCTCGACAAGGTCTGCCTGCTCGGCTGCGGCGTCACCACCGGCATCGGCGCGGTGCGCAACACCGCCAAGGTCGAGGCCGGCGCCAGCGTGGCGGTGTTCGGCCTCGGCGGCATCGGCCTGTCGGCGATCATCGGCGCGGTCATGAACAAGGCCGGGCGCATCGTCGCGGTCGACATCAACCCGGAGAAGTTCGAGATCGCACGCCAGCTCGGCGCCACCGACTGCATCAACCCGCTCGACTACGACCGCCCGATCCAGGAGGTCATCGTCGACCTCACCGACGGCGGCGTGGACTACTCCTTCGAGTGCATCGGCAACGTCAAGGTGATGCGCTCCGCGCTGGAGTGCTGCCACAAGGGCTGGGGCGAGTCGGTGATCATCGGCGTGGCCGGCGCGGGCGAGGAGATCTCCACCCGCCCCTTCCAGCTCGTCACCGGGCGGGTGTGGCGCGGCTCGGCCTTCGGTGGCGTGCGCGGGCGCAGCGAGCTGCCCGGCTACGTCGACATGGCGCAGCGCGGCGAAATCCCGCTCGACACCTTCATCACCCACCGCATGGGGCTGGAGGACATCAACAAGGCCTTCGACCTGATGCACGAAGGCAAGAGCATCCGCTCGGTGATCCTGTACTGATGGCGGAGACCGCGATGTCGACCGCCCCTGAGCAGATCGCCGCCAACCGCAGCTTCGGCGGCTGGCACCGCCGCTTCCGCCACCGCTCGGCGGCGCTGGGCTGCGACATGGTGTTCGCGATCTACCTGCCCCCGCAGGCCGCGGCCGGCCCGGTGCCGGTGCTGTACTGGCTGTCGGGGCTCACCTGCACCGACGAGAACTTCATGCAGAAGGCCGGCGCCCAGCGCCTGGCCGCCGAGCTGGGGATCGCGATCGTGGCGCCCGACACCAGCCCGCGTGGCACCGGGGTGCCGGGCGATCCGGACGGCGCATGGGACTTCGGGCTGGGCGCGGGCTTCTATGTGAACGCGACCGAGGAACCCTGGAGCCGCCACTACCGCATGTACGACTACGTGGTGACGGAACTGCCGGCGCTCGTCGAGGCGAACTTTCCGGTGAGCGACGCGCGCGCGATCTCGGGGCATTCGATGGGCGGGCACGGCGCGCTGGTGTGCGCGCTGAAGAACCCGGGGCGCTACCGCTCGGTGTCGGCCTTCGCGCCGATCGCCAACCCGAGTGCCTGCCCCTGGGGCGAGAAGGCGTTCTCGCGCTACCTCGGCGCGGAGCGCGCGCGCTGGCTCGAATGGGATGCCTGCGCGCTGATCGCCGGCGCCAGCGAGCGCCTGCCATTGCTGGTGGACCAGGGCGAAGCCGACGGTTTTCTCGCCGAACAGCTCCGCCCCGAGGCCCTGCGCGCCGCTTGCGCCGCCGCCGGCCACCCGCTCACGCTGCGCCTGCAGGCGGGTTACGACCACAGCTACTACTTCATCGCCAGCTTCATCGACGAGCACCTGCGCCACCACGCCGCCGCGCTGCGCGGCTGAAGCGCCGTGTTCGCGCCTTGCGGCGCTCCTACACGAAGGCTCTCGCGCGTCTTCCGTAGGCGCGCCGCAAGGCGCGAAGCGGGCCGCGGGACGAGCGCCCTGTCACAGCAGCGGCGCCAGCCAGCGCGCGGCCTCTTCGACCGCCATGCCGGTGCGGCGCGCCCAGTCCTCGAGCTGGTCGCGGCCGATCTTGGAGACGGCGAAGTAGTGGCTCTCGGGGTGGGCGAAGTAGAAGCCGCTCACCGCCGCCGCCGGCGTCATCGCGTAGCTCTCGGTGAGGTCCATGCCGATGCGCGCGCGCGCGCCGAGCAGCTCGAACAGCGGGCCCTTGACGGTGTGGTCCGGGCAGGCCGGGTAGCCCGGCGCGGGACGGATGCCGCGGTACTCCTCGCGGATCAGCGCATCGTTGCCGAGCGTCTCGTCGGCGGCATAGCCCCAGCACTCGCGGCGCACGCGCTCGTGCAGCCATTCGGCGCAGGCCTCGGCGAGGCGGTCGGCCAGGCTTTTCAGCATGATGGCGTGGTAGTCATCGTGCGCGGCCTCGAACTCTGCGACCCGGGCCTCGATGCCGAGGCCGGCGGTGACCGCGAAGGCGCCGATCCAGTCCGGCACGCCGGATTCCTTGGGCGCGACGAAGTCCGCCAGGCACCAGTGCGGCTTGCCCGCGGGGCGCTCGTGCTGCTGGCGCAGGCCGTGCCAGACCATGGCGAGGTGCTTGCGGTCCTCGCCGGTGTAGATCTCGATGTTGTCCCCCGCCGCGTTGGCCGGGAACAGCCCGAACACCGCTTTGGCCTGCAGCCACTCCTCGGCGACGATCCTCTCCAGCATCGCCTTGCCGTCGGCAAAGACGTTGCGCGCGGTCTCGCCCACCACTTCGTCGTCGAGGATGGCGGGGAAGCGGCCGGCGAGGTCCCAGGTCTGGAAGAAGGGGCCCCAGTCGATGTAATCGACCAAGTCGCCGAGCTCGACGTCGATCGCCTGCACGCCCAGCATGTTCGGGCGCGGCGGCTGGTATTCGGAGGCGACGCGGAAGGCGTTGGCGCGCGCGGCCTCGAGGCTCACCAACTGCATGCCCTTCTTGTTGGCGTGCAGCGCGCGGATCTTCTCGTAGTCGGCGGCGACCTCGGCCTTGAAGGCCTCGCTCCGGCCTTCGGACAGCAGCGCGGTGACCACGCCCACCGCACGCGAGGCGTCGGGCACGTACACCACCGGCTGATCGTAGTGCGGCGCGATCTTGATCGCGGTGTGGTTGCGGCTGGTGGTGGCGCCGCCGATCAACAGCGGCACGGAAAAGCCCTGGCGCTTCATCTCGGCGGCGACGTGGGCCATCTCCTCGAGCGAGGGCGTGATCAGGCCGGACAGGCCGATCGCCTGCGCGCCGTGCTCCTTCGCCGCCTCGAGGATCTTCGCTGCCGGCACCATCACGCCGAGGTCGATCACCTCGTAGCCATTGCAGCCGAGCACCACGCCGACGATGTTCTTGCCGATGTCGTGCACGTCGCCCTTGACCGTGGCGACGACGATACGGCCCTTGCTGCTGGCGCCGGTGCGCAGCTTCTCGGCCTCGATGTAGGGGATCAGGTGCGCCACCGCCTGCTTCATGACGCGCGCCGACTTCACCACCTGGGGCAGGAACATCTTGCCCGCGCCGAAGAGGTCGCCGACCACGTTCATGCCGGCCATCAGCGGGCCCTCGATCACCGCCAGCGGCGGCTTGCCCGCGGCCTCCAGCTTCGCCCTCACCTCCTCGGTATCGGCGACGACGAACTCGGTGATGCCCTTGACCAGCGCGTGGCTCAAGCGCTCCTCGACCGCCCACTCGCGCCAGGCGAGGTCCTGCGCGGACTCCTTGGCCTGGCCCTTCACCGTCTGCGCGAACTCGACCAGCGCCTCGCCCGCCCCGGGCTTGCGGTTCATCACCACGTCCTCGACCTTGTCGCGCAGCTCGGGCGCGAGCTCGTCATAGACGCCGAGCTGGCCGGCATTGACGATGCCCATCGACAAGCCGGCCTTGATCGCGTGGTAGAGGAACACGGTGTGGATCGCCTCGCGCACCGGGTCGTTGCCGCGGAAGCTGAAGGACACGTTCGACACCCCGCCCGAGGTCTTGGCGTACGGCAGGTTCTCCTTGATCCAGGCCACCGCGTTGATGAAGTCGACCGCGTAGTTGTCGTGCTCCTCGATGCCGGTGGCGATGGCGAAGATGTTGGGGTCGAAGATGATGTCCTCGGCCGGGAAGCCGGCGCCGCCCTCGGCCACCGGCTTCACCAGCAGCCTGTAGGCGCGCTCGCAGATCTCGGTCTTGCGGCGGAAGGTGTCGGCCTGACCCTTTTCGTCGAAGGCCATCACGATCACTGCCGCACCATAGCGGCGTGCGAGCCGCGCCTGGCGCAGGAACTCTGCCTCGCCCTCCTTCATCGAGATCGAGTTGACCACGCCCTTGCCCTGGATGCACTTGAGGCCGGCCTCGATCACCGACCACTTCGACGAGTCGAGCATGATCGGCACACGCGAGATGTCGGGCTCGGTGGCGATCAACTTGCAGAAGCGCTCCATGGCGGCGACCGAATCCAGCATCGCCTCGTCCATGTTGATGTCGATGACCTGGGCACCGTTTTCGACCTGCTGGCGCGCCACCGCGAGCGCGTCGTCGAAGCGGCCCTCGAGGATCATGCGCGCGAAGGCCTTGGAACCGGTGACGTTGGTGCGCTCGCCGACGTTGACGAAAAGACTGTCGCCGCCGACGTTGAAGGGCTCCAGCCCGGACAGGCGCAGCTTTTTCTCCAGCACCGGCACGGCGCGCGGCGCCAGGCCCCGGACCGCTTCGGCGATCGCCGCGATGTGCGCCGGCGTGGTGCCGCAGCAGCCGCCGACGATGTTCACCAGGCCGCTCTGCGCCCACTCGCGAATCTGGCCGGCGAGGTGCTCGGGCGTCTCGTCGTAGCCGGTGGGCGACAGCGGGTTGGGCAGGCCGGCGTTGGGGTGGGCGGACACGTGGGTGTCGCAGGCGGTGGAGAGTTCCTCGACGTACTGGCGCAGCTGGTCGGCGCCGAGCGCGCAGTTGAGGCCGAAGCTGATCGGCTGCGCGTGGCCGAGCGAGTTCCAGAAGGCCTCCGCGGTCTGGCCCGACAGCGTGCGGCCCGAGGCGTCGGTGATGGTGCCGGAGATCATCACCGGCCAGCGCCGGCCGAGGTCCTCGAACAGCTTCTCGATCGCGAACACCGCCGCCTTGGCATTCAGCGTATCGAAGATGGTCTCGATCAGCAGGATGTCGGCACCGCCTTCGAGCAGGCCCTTCGCCGAGGCGTAGTAGTCGTCGGCAAGCGCATCGAAGCTGATGTTGCGGTAGCCGGGATCGTTCACATCGGGCGAGATCGACAGCGTGCGCGAGGTCGGCCCGAGCACGCCGGCGCAGAAGCGCGGCCTGGCGGGGTCCTTTGCGGTGTATTCGTCGCACAGCCGGCGCACCAGGCGGGCGCCCTCGACGTTGAGCTCGTAGGCCAGCACCTCCAGGCCGTACTCCGCCTGCGACACGCGGGTGGCGTTGAAGGTGTTGGTCTCGATGAGGTCGGCGCCAGCCTCGAGGTAGGCGCGATGGATACCGGCGACCACGTCCGGACGCGTGAGCACCAGCAGATCGTTGTTGCCCTTGAGGTCCTTGGGGTGGTCGAGGAAGCGCTCGCCGCGGTAGTCCGCCTCGCCCAGCTTCTCCTGCTGGATCATCGTGCCCATGGCGCCGTCCAGGATCAGGATGCGCTCGGCGAGAAGCTGGCGGAGTTCGATGCTGCGGTCGGCTTGCATGGGATGTCCTCGGTCGTTCGACGGTCGCCGGGCAACGCCACGCACAAATGCGAACGGCGCCACAAACCGGCTGAAGGTTTGTGAGCGCCGTTGATCGGTTGCCGAGCCTGGCCCCGGATCGATCAGGGGGTCGCAGCGCTCCTCGGCAGGCCCAGGATTCTATCGGCAGCATGCGCCCGCTGCCAAGGGCAGCGGCCTACCAGAAGAAGGGGTGCCCGAAGGACCGCGGGAAGAAGGGGCCGGGATAACCCCAGCCGATGCCCCAGCCCCAGGGATGGCCGTAGTAGCCGCTCCAGCCCCCGAGGACGGCGCCGTCACGCGGGAACACGTAGGTCTGGCTGGTCCGCACCACCTTGCCGTCGATGAAGTGCACGTTGAACAGGACGGCGATCCCAGGACCGTCGTTGCGGATGTTCCAGTCCCACACCTCCTCGCCCGAGTTGCGGAAGCGCTGCTCGGAGCGGTGGGTGCCGAGCAGGCGCGAGACCTGCTCCTTGTCCATGCCGCGCTCGACGCGGGCGAGATTCTCGGGGGCGAGCGCATCCCACTGGCGCAGCACGATCCCGCCCCGGTCGACCTGCACCATCAGGCAGCTGCGACCGTTGGGCTGGGTGGAATACTCCAGCGTGACCGTGCCGTCGTCGTTGTTCCAGCGCCGCGTGGGCTCACCGCGCGCGGACAGGGCCTCGGCCTCGGTGGTGTAGGGACGCGGCGGCTCGAAGCTCGCGCAACCTGCGAGCAGGACGGCCAGCAATACAGGCCACAGCCAGCACAGCGGTGAAGCCTGGGCGCGGACGGACGGGGTGCTGGGGAAATACATCGAGGCCTCCCTGCTAACGCTTGTACTGGGTATGTCTTCCGGTTCCGGTCACTCGCCCTTCGTTGTTGAACGACACCGTGAAGAAGACCGGATCGTTCGTGCCGTCGGGACCGCGCGAGATCCGCCACTCCCACACCGTCTCCTGCTTGAGCTGGAAGAACTGGCTGGACGCCGGCTTGCCAAGCAGGCGACGCACCTGGTCGCCATTCATGCCGTGTTGGACCTTGGCGAAGGTCTCCTCGTTCAGCACCTGGTCGATGCGGCGCAGGATCTGGTCGGGGCCGATGGTGATCATGAAGCACTCGATCCCCTCCGGCTGACGGCTGAACTCCCAGGTGAGCGAGCCGTCCTCGTTGCGCCATTCCATGTGTGGCGGGCCGAAGCGCTCGCGCACCTCGGCGGAGGTGGACACCCCGGGCTTGAGCTCCTTCACGTTGATATAGTCGCAGGCCGTGATGCCGAGCGCGGACAGCAGGCCACAAAGCCAGGCGAGGATGCGTTTCATCCGGATTCTCCGTTGATCGACGGCATGTGCCAGCGGCCGCCGGGACGCCCTCCAGCCATGCACGGGCCCGGCCGGGAGCGCAGCGACGCCATCAGCATCGATGATGCCGAGCCGTTTTGCAATCGGGGAATGGTGAGGCTTTGCAATCGCACGCGGGGGTCGCAAGCGCTCGCGGCGGCGGCCGCGAACGCTTGCATTTCGGAACAAGCCGCCCGCCGAGCGGGCGGGCGCGATCACTTCATGTCGGCGATCGACTCGTACCTGTTGCCGCTGACCTTGAAGAAGGCGTAGTTGCCCGGCACGTCGCCGGCGGCATCGAACTCGTGGTCGCCGCCGGCGCCCTTGTAGTCGATGTCCTTGCCTTCGGCGATCAGCTTCTTGGCCTTGGCCCACTCGCCCGCCAGGATCGGCTCGCCGGGCGCGGTCGCCACCGCGCGCAGCGACTCGGCCAGCTTGGTCTTGTCGCCCCCCGCCTTCTCGATCGCCAGCGCGGCGAGGAAGGCGGCGTCGTAGGAGGTGGTGGCGAACACGGCGTCGATGTTCTCGCCCGCGGCCTTGAAGGCCTTGTTGAAGTTGTCGAGCGAGGCCGAGGCCTCGCCCACCGGGGCGGACACGAAGAAGCCACCGAGGTTGGCCGCGCCGATCGCCTTGACCAGACCCTCGGACTTCATGCCGTCGGCGCCGACGAAGGTCTTGAAGAAGTTGTTCTCGAGCGACTGGCGCAGGATGCTCAGGCCGGTGCCATCGCCGTAATCGAAGATGACCAGGGTGTCTGCGCCACCGCGGGCGAGCGTGGCCAGCTCGGAGCGGTAGGAGGCCTTGCCCTCCTCGTGGCCCGAATAGCCGGCGATGGTGCCGCCGTTGGCCTCGAACTCGGACTTGAAGGATTCGGCCAGGCCCTTGCCGTAATCGTTGTTCAGGTAGGCCACCGCCACCTTGGAGATGCCGCGCGCCTTGAGGGTGCGCGCCAGCGCACGGCCCTGGTAGTCGTCGGACGGCAGCGTGCGGTAGACGAGGTCCTTGTCCTTGAGCTTGGTGATCTCGGGCGAGGTGCCGGAAGGGGTGATCATCAGAACGCCGGCGGGGATGGTCACCGAGTTCGCCGAGGCGAGCACCGCGCCCGAGCAGGCCGGGCCGACGACCGCGATCACGCGGTCGATGTTCACCGCCTTGGTGGCGACGTCGGTGGCGTTCTGCGGGTTGCAGGCGCTGTCGCCGAGCACGACCTCGAGCTTGCCGCCCTTGAGGATGCCGCCCTGTTCGTTGACGTGGGCGACCGCCAGCTTGGAGGCCGCCGCCATCGGCGGCGCGAGCGCCGCGATCGGGCCCGAGATGGCCGCCATCAGGCCGAGCTTGACGTCCTGGGCGTGGGCCGGTGCGGCGACGACCGCGGCGCCGAGCATGGCGCCGACCACTGCTGCGACTGTTCTTTTCTTCACCTTTGTCACCTCCTGAATGTGCCGAAGCACCTGATGGACGATGCGGGCCCGCCGCGGGCCCGCCACGAAGTTCTGGTCACGGTCGCGCGCAGCTCAACGATGCGGCGGCGAACCCGCCTGGCGCTCGGGCAGGATGCCCTCGGGGCGGAAGCGCAGCACCAGCTGCAAGGTCAGGCCGATGATGAACACGCGCGCATACTTGGCCTGCACCGCGACCTCGGTGGGCAGGCGGTCGGTGAGCAGCTCGGACACCGACCAGATGATCCAGATGACCGCCGCGCCGAGGATGGCACCGCGGTTGTTCCCGGAGCCGCCCAGGATCAGCATGATCCAGATGAGGAAAGTGGCGATCATGGGGTCGATCGCCTCGGGGGTGATCGAGCGGTTGAAGTGCACGAACAGCGCGCCCGCCAGCCCCATCAGCGCCGAGCCGAACACGAAGGCCTGCAGCCGGCGCGCCTCGACCTGCTTGCCCATCGCCGCGGCGGCGAGCTCGTTGTCGCGGATCGCCCGCATCATGCGCCCCCACGGCGCCTTCACCTGGCGCTCGACGAGCAGGTAGGCGATCAGCACCAGGGTGGCGACGATCGCCAGGTAGGCGATCTGCGAGGGCATGTAGTCGAGGTCGCCGAAGGGACGGGGCACGCCGGTGACGCCGCGCACGCCGCCGGTGAGCCAGCCTTCGGTGCGGATCACAAGGCGGATGATCTCGGCGATGCCGATGGTGGCGATGGCGAGGTAGTCGGAGCGGAAGCGCAGGCAGATCTTGCCGATCGGCCACGCGATCAGCGCCGCCGCCGCCATCGCCGCCAGCCAGCCGACCACGAGCGGCAGCTCGTAACCGCCCAGCCGGCCGGTGGCGGGCAGGCTGGTGAGGATCGCGGAGGTGTAGGCGCCGACCGCGAAGAAGCCCGCGATGCCGGCGTTGAAAAGGCCGGTGAAGCCCCACTGGATGTTCAGCCCGAGCGCGAGCAGCGCGTAGATGCCGATCAGGATGGCCATGAAGACCGCGTAGTTGGCGAGTCCGAGCAGATCCATCAGAGCACCTTGCCGTTGAGCAGGCCGCGCGGGCGGACGAGCAGGATCAGCAGCAGCAGCGCGAAGGCGGTGGCCGCCTTGTACTGCGCCGGCAGGATGAAGATCGACAGCTCCTCGGCGATGCCCACGATCAGCCCGCCGAGCACCGCGCCCTCGACCCGACCCACACCACCGAGGATGGCGGCGGCGAACATCGGCAGCAGCACCTGCCAGCCCATCATCGAGTGCAGCTCGTTGTTGATGCCGAGCATGAAGCCCGAGGCCGCGCACAGCGCGCCGACGATCGCCCAGGTGAGCATGGTGACCTTGCGGTTATCCACGCCCGAAAGCCGCGCGAGGTCGGGGTTGTCCGACATCGCCCGCATCGCCTTGCCCCAGCGCGAATGGCGCAGGAAAAGGGTCAGCCCGATCACGATCGCCACCACCGCGGCCAGCGTGTACAGCTCGCGGTCGCGCAGCAGGATGCCGAAGTATTCGTCCGGGCGCACGATGCCGCTGGCGTAGGTGCGCGGATCGACGCCGAACACCACCTGCACCACCGCGCGCAGCATCAGCGCGACGCCGAGCGAGGCCATCACGGTCATGATCTTGGGCCGTGCCTTGAGGTAGTCGTAGAACAGCTTGTCGACGACGATCGCCACCACCGCGACCGCCGCCATCGCGATCGGCAGCGCCGCCCAAGGGGTGAGCCCGGCGGTGACCAGGGCGAGCGCGACGAAGGCGCCCAGCGTGGCCATGTCGCCGTGGGCGAAGTGGGAGAAGCGCAGGATGCCGAACACCAGCGTGATCCCGATCGCGCCCACCGCGTAGATCGAGCCGAGCACGACGCCGGGCACGATGTGGAAGTTGAGGAAGTCCATGAAGCTCATGAGCGCCGGACTCCCTTAGCCGCCGAGGAACATTTCGGCCACCTCGCGATCCGCGAGCAGGGCCTGTCCGCTGCCCTCGTGGCGGTTGGCGCCGGTGGCGAGCACGTAGCCGCGGTCGCAGAAGGCGAGCGCCTGCTTGGCGTGCTGCTCGACGAGCAGGATGGAGACACCGGCGTCGCGCACGTCGCGGGTGATCTGGAAGATCTGTTCCATGTACTTGGGGGAGAGGCCGGCGGTGGGTTCGTCGAGCAGCAGCAGCTTGGGATCGAGCATCAGCGCGCGCCCCATCGCCACCATCTGGCGCTGGCCGCCGGAAAGGTCGCCGGCAAGGTTGCGGCGCTTGGCCTTGAGGTCGGGGAAGAGCCCGTAGATGCGATCGTAGGCGGCGGCGAGGTCGCCGCGGCGCAGGAAGGCGCCCATCTCGAAGTTCTCGTGCACCGTCATCTCGCGGAACACGTTGTCCACCTGCGGCACGTAGCAGATGCCGCGCTGCACGATGCGGTCGGGCGCCCAGCCGGTGATGTCCTCGCCGTCGAAGACGATATTGCCGCCGCGGATCGTGAGCAGGCCGAACACGGATTTCATCGCGGTGGACTTGCCGGCGCCGTTGGGGCCGACGATGACGACGATCTCGCGCTCGCCCACGGTCATCGACACCCCGTGCAGGATGTCGGCGTCGCCGTAGCCGCCGCGCACGTCCTTCATTTCGAGGAGCGCCATCACAGGTCCTCCCGGTGCAGTTCCTGCTCGCGCAGTTCCTCGACCTTGGGGTCGTGCTCGGCAGCCTCGCGCTCGACCGCGGTCGGCGTCTCGCCGAGGTAGGCCTCGAGCACGCGGGAATCGGAGCGCACTGTATGGAAATCGCCCTGGATCAGCACCTTGCCCTCGGCCATGCACACCACCGGAGCGCACAGCTTCTCGATCATCTCCATGTCGTGCTCGATGAGGATGAAGGTGTAGCCGCGCTCGCGGTTGAGGATGAGGATCTTCTCCTCGAGCTTGCGCAGCAGGGTGCGGTTGACACCGGCGGCGGGCTCGTCGAGCAACACCAGTTTGGCGTCGGTCATCATCGTGCGGCCGAGCTCGAGCAGTTTCTTCTGCCCGCCGGACAGGTTGCCCGCGCGCTCGTCGGCGACGTGAGTCAGTTCCAGGAAGGCGAGCGTGTCGTCGGCCTTCTGGCGCACCGCCTCTTCGGCCGCGCGCACCTTGCCGGCGGCGAACCAGTTGGCGAAGAGGTTCTCGCCGGGTTGCCGCGGCGGCACCATCATCAGATTCTCGCGCGCGGTGAGGTTGTGGAACTCGTGGGGGATCTGGAAGGTGCGTACCAGGCCTTTGTGGAAGCGCGCGTCGGTAGGCAGCGCGGTGATGTCCTCGCCGAGGAAGCGGATGGTGCCCGCGGTCGGCTGCAGGGCGCCGGCGACCAGGTTGAACAGCGTGGTCTTGCCCGCGCCGTTGGGGCCGATGAGGCCGAGGATCTCGCCCTTGGCCACCCGCAGGGTGCAGCCATCCACGGCATGGAAGCCGCCGAAGGCTTTGACCAGGCCATCCACTTCGAGCATAGCGTTGCGATTCCTTGCGGCGAGAAGAGCGCGACAGAGGCGGCGTGAGCCGGCCCACCGGCACATGAACGTGACGCCCCGAGCAGGGCGGTCGATAACACACGGATACTAGAACGAGGCGTGACCTTAGCCGAATGCATCCGCGACAAAAATAGGGGCCAACCACTACGGGCGTGGCGCGACCTTGCTACGCCGCACCCTCGCGCACGTGCGCGCCCAGCCGCCACCATGCCATCCACGCACACAGGCCGAGCGCGGTGAACATGCCCATCCCCGACGCCAGCCCGAGCGGACTCGACCACAACAGCGGCGCCACCAGCGCCGAGCTTGCCGCGTTGAAGCCGATCTGCAGGAAGCTCTGGCAGCTCGACGCCATTCCGCGGCGCTCGGGAAAGATCTCCAGCCCGAGCAGGCTCATGCTCGGCATCGCCACCGCCATGCCGCAGCTGAACAAGCCGATCGGCAGCACCGAGACCGGCACCGCGGGGACGAGGAGGCCCGACACCGCGGCGTTGGCCACCACCGCCGCGAACATCAAGACGAAGCCGAAGCCCACCGTGCGCACCGGCGACCAGCGCCCGGCCACGCGCTCGGAGAGCGTCGAGCCGATCATCATCCCGCCCACCGCCGGACCGAACAGCCACACGAAACCGCCACTGCCCAGGCTCAGATGCTCGAGGATGAACACCGGCGCCGAGAGCACGTAGAGGAAGAAACCGTTGAAGTTCAGCGCCACCCCGAGCGCCAGCAACATGAAGGCCGGGTGGCGGAAGATCGCCAGGTAGGCGCGCAGCAGCGGCCGCGGATGCAGCGGCTGGCGGTCCTCCTCGGCGAGCGTCTCGGG
Source organism: Thauera aminoaromatica S2 (assembly GCF_000310185.1). Lineage (GTDB taxonomy): Bacteria > Pseudomonadota > Gammaproteobacteria > Burkholderiales > Rhodocyclaceae > Thauera > Thauera aminoaromatica. Next base: position 19,257 of record NZ_AMXD01000069.1, read on the forward strand.
CAGGAAGCGCCACGTCGTCCACGCGAGCGCGAGCCCGAAAAGGGCGAGGAAGAAGAAGATCGCCCGCCAGCCTGCGAGCGCGAGCAGGCCCGCGCCCAGCATCGGCGCCAGCGCCGGAGCGAGCGCGAAGATCAGCATCACCCGCGACATCAGGCGCTGCGCCTGCGGCCCCTCGTGCAGGTCGCGCACCACCGCACGCCCGACCACGATGCCCGCGCCGCCGCTCAGCCCCTGCAGCGCGCGCCCGAACCACAGCCACTCGATGCTCGGCGCCAGCGCGCACACCAGCGAGGCGAGCGCGAACACCACCGTCAACGCGACCAGCACGCGGCGACGCCCGAAACGGTCGGCGAGCGCGCCGTGCCATAGCACCATGGACGCGAGCGCCACCATGTAGATCGTCAGCGTCTGCTGCACCTCCAGCCGGCTCGCGCCCAACGCCGCCGCGATCGCCGGAAAGGCGGGCAGATAGGCATCGATCGCGAACGGGCCGATCGAGGACAGGGCTGCCAGCAGCGAAGCGAGGCGGGCGTGGGTGAGCGGTCGGATCATGTACGCCTTGGGGCGGACTCCTGGTGTCGTCGTCCGCAGCCGACGGCGCACGGGGCGCGGGGTCGTTCAGCGGGAGTCGAGGCTGCGCCGGTACTGGATCGCCTCGGCCACCTGGGCTGCCCCCGGACGGGACGCGCCGGCGAGATCGGCGAGCGTGCGCGCGACGCGCAGGACACGATGATACGCCCGCGCCGACAGGTCGAGCCGCTGCATCGCCTGGCGCAGCAGGGTTTCGCCGCCCGGATCGGGGCGACAGTGGCGCTCCACCTCGCCGGCCGGCAGGCGGGCGTTCGGACAGCCCTGACGCGTTGCCTGCAGCGCACGCGCCGCCGCCACCCGCGCGCGCACCGCGCTGGAGGGCTCGCCCGGCGGGCTTTCGAGCAGGACCTCCGGCGCGATTGCAGGCACCTCGACGGTGAGGTCGATGCGGTCGAGAAAGGGGCCGGACAGCCGCCCGCGGTAGCGCGCCACCTGCTCGGGCGTGCACCGGCAGGCGCGGCGCGGATCACCGAGATGGCCGCAGGGACAGGGATTCATTGCCGCGACGAGCTGGAAGCGGGCAGGGAATTCGGCGCGCCGGCGCGCGCGCGACACCGTGACGGTGCCGGTCTCGAGCGGCTCGCGCAGGGACTCGAGCACACGGCGGTCGAACTCGGGCAGCTCGTCGAGGAACAGCACGCCGTGGTGCGCGAGCGAGATCTCGCCCGGGCGCGGCACCGCGCCGCCGCCCACCAGCGCCGCCGCCGAGGCCGAGTGATGCGGCGACCGAAAAGGTCTGCGGTGGAAGCTGCGCGGATCCAGGCGCCCCTCGATCGAGGCCACCGCGGCGGCCTCGATCGCCTCGTCCTCGTCCATCGCCGGCAGCACGCCGGGCAGACGCTGCGCCAGCATCGACTTGCCGGTACCCGGCGGTCCGAACAGCAGCAGGGAATGCCCGCCCGCCGCGGCGACCTCGAGCGCACGCCGCGCCTGCAGTTGACCGCGCACATCGGCGAGATCGGGCAGCCCGGCGGCGTCCTCGTCCTCGGGGGCCGCCGCGAGCGCCGGCTCGAGGCGGGGGTGTCCGTTGAGATGCGCGCACACCG
>NZ_AMXD01000070.1 GCF_000310185.1 Thauera aminoaromatica S2
CGCCGGCCGCGGCGGCCATCGCGCGCCGAGGCCGGCGGCGTTCGGGCGGACGCGCCCGCCTCGTCCGGCTTGCCAATCCGCGTGCGACTTGCTAAAAGTCCGCTCGGGTGTCTTCGACACCCGATCCGGTCCGACGCGGGGACGACCCCGCCCGCCCTGCGCGCCTTGCGCTGCGACCGTCGGTTTCCCGCGGGACGACCCGCAGGACGAGGCGTGGGCCCGACCCGCCCGCCGCTGCCCGAGTTCCCTTCCGTGTCCACAAAACCCAAGCTTCGTAGCTTCCCCGACCGCCTGCGCCAGATCGCGATGTTCGAGATCGGCGGCCTGGTCCTGATCACCCCGCCCTTCGCCTGGGCGAGCGGGGTGCCGATCCGCGACTCCATCGGCCTGCTCGCGCTGCTGGCGCTGATGGCGGCGATCTGGAACGGCGCCTACAACACCGCCTTCGACTGGATCGAGGGCCGCCTTACCGGGCGCACCGCCGACCGTCGCCCGTTCCGGCTGCGTGCCGTGCATGCGCTCGGCTTCGAGTCCGGCCTGCTGGTGATGACGCTGCCGGTGATCGTGTGGTGGACCGGCATGGGCTGGGTCGAGGCCCTGATCGCCGACATCGGCCTGGCGATCACCTACACGATCTACGCCTTCCTGTTCAACCTGGGCTACGACCGCCTGTTCCCGATCGCGCCCGCCGGCGGCGAGGCGGACGCGGCCGGGCTGGCGGCGGAGCGCTGAGATGGCGACCGGCGACAGCGCGGGTGATGTGGCGGAGGCGGCGGTCGTCTTCGACGCCGACCTCTCCGCGCTCAACACCTTCGGCCTGCGTGCGCACGCGGCCCGCCTGCTGCGCGTGCGTTCGGTTGCGGCGCTTCGGGCGGCGATCGCCGCGCCGGGCTGGAGCGACACGGCGCGCCTGGTGCTCGGTGGCGGCAGCAACCTGGTGCTCGGCGGCGATTTCGCCGGCACGGTGCTGCGGGTGGAGATTCCGGGCCGCCGCCTGTTGCGCGCCGAGGCCGATGCCTGGATCGTCGAGGGCGGCGGCGGCGAGAGCTGGCACGATTTCGTGCGCTGGACGCTGGCGCAGGGCTGGCCCGGGCTCGAGAACCTGTCGCTTATTCCCGGCACGGTCGGTGCCGCGCCGATCCAGAACATCGGCGCCTACGGGGTGGAACTGGTCGAGCGCTTCGAGTCGCTCGACGCGGTCGAGCTCGACACGGGCGAGCTGCGCCGCTTCGATGCCGCGGCGTGCGCCTTCGGCTACCGCGACAGCGTGTTCAAGCGCACTCCCGGAAGGTGGCTGGTCGTCGCGGTGCGCTTCCGCCTGCCACGGCCGTGGCGCGCGCTCACGCGCTATGCCGATGTCGCGCGCGAGCTCGAGGCACGCGCGCTCGCGCAGCCCTCCGCGCTCGAGGTCTCGGATGCGGTGATCGCGATCCGCCGCCGCAAGCTGCCCGACCCGGCGGTGCTCGGCAACGCCGGCAGCTTCTTCAAGAATCCCGTCGTCGACGCCGCGCGCTGCGCACGCTTGCTCGCCGCGCACCCCGCGCTGCCGCACTATCCGCAGGCCGACGGCAGCGAGAAGCTCGCCGCCGGCTGGCTGATCGAGCAGGCCGGCTGGAAGGGGCGCGACCTCGGCCCGGTGGGCTGTTACGAGCGCCAGGCCCTGGTGCTGGTCAACCGCGGCGGTGCCACTGGTGCCGACGTGCGCCGCATCGCGCAGGCGATCATCGCCGACGTCGAGGCGCGCTTCGGCGTGCGCCTGGAGCCCGAGCCGGTCTTCATCTGAACCACGGGCGCCGCAACTCCCGGGCAACGCCGGCGGCAACCGCGTGATCCGCGACGGCATCGCCGAGGTGCTGCGCGAGCAGGCGTCGACGCTGGACCTCGACGTCTAGGTGCCGGTGGGCCGGCTCGGCGAGTGCGTGGCGCGCATGCGCGCCAAGCTGGAGCGCGGCTGGCTGACGTATTCGCGCACCCCGGCGGAGATCGCGCCGATGCGCACGCTCAAGGCGGCACTCGACCCGCGCCGCATCCTCAACCCGGGCAAGATGCTGTAGGGCCGCGGGCCGCCGCGGCCCTAGATGATGCGGCGCGGCTGCTCGATGATGGTCTGATAGACCAGGCTCTTGATCTTCATGCGGTCTTCCGCGCCGAGTTCGTGGAAGTCCACTCCGTAGTGGTACTCGATGCCTTCGGCCTCGGCGTCGGCTGCCTGCTGCACGTTGCGGATCTCGGCCTCGATGTCGAGCTCGGTCTGCAGGCCGTGAAGGTCCACGTCGAAGCGCAGACGGACGATCGCGCCCGGTTCGCCGAGGGAGGCATGGGTTTGGATCAACGCGCCGGTCGCGCTCAGGTTCAGCATCGTGCCCTCGCCCGCCGCGCCGCCGGCCTGGGTGTTCACCTGTACCGGAAACTGCGTGCGCACCCGCGTCGACTTGCGGATCACGCTGCCCTGGATCACGCTCGGAAAGCTCAGGTGCACATAGTCGAGAGGCAACCTGCATGCGCGCAGCACCGAGGCGCGGAAGGCGAAGGCACTCTGGCGCGAGAACACCCGCACGATCACCGGATCGTTCTCGACCAGTTCCACGCGCCGCCCGCCCGCCACTGGCGTGGTCACCAGCAGGCTGATCCCGTCCACATAGCCGACCACACGCACGAATGCGCGCCGCACGCCGGTGCTCGCGGCGCATTCGATCTGCAGGCGGTCGCCGACCGCCAGCCGCATGTCCTCGAAGGTGTAGCCGCGTTGCGCCCCGTCCTCTTCGTGTTCCTCCGCAAGCTCGTCGCGCTGCAAATCCTCGTTGCCCGTGTCTTCGCTCATCGTCCCGCCCGGCCGTTCCGGGATTGCCCCGATGGCCAATTGAAGCTGCTCCGCCCGTCGCCCGCAAGGGCGGATTGCACGCCCGGCCTCGCGAATATCCGCTTTTCCTGATGTGTCGTATCACGATGGGTGGATCCGGTCCCGGTGCGGGGCCTGCTAGTTTGGCGGCCGTGCGCACGACGCTGCGCCGCAGAAGCCAATCAGTGGACAGGAACGGAGACACAAAATGACAACGACCCGCCGCATCGCCCCACTCGCCCTCGCCTGCGCCCTCCTCGCCGCCCCCGCGGCGAGCCAGGCCGCGACCTGGAGCGACACCTTCGTCGGCTACCGTTACGGCAGCGACTTCCGCGAGCCCACCAACACGAAGGACGTCGAGAAGCACGTGCTGCAGTTCACCCACGCCAGTGGCTATTCGGTCGGGCAGAACTTCCTCAACCTGGACATCTTCCAGTCGGACAAGGCCGATCCGGCCAACGGCGGCGGCAGCGGGGCGACCGAGTTCTACCTCACTTACCGCCACCAGGTGCATCTCGGCAAGGCGTTCGACCACAGCTTCGCCTTCGGCCCGGTCAAGGAGGTCGCGGTCACCGCAGGCTTCGATCTCAACACCAAGAACACCGCGTTCTCGCCGCGCAAGCGCCTCGTGGTGCTGGGGCCCACGCTGAAGTTCGATGTGCCGGGTTTCCTCGACGTCAGCCTGCTCCTGGGCAAGGAGTGGAACCGCTGCGGTCTCGACCCCGTCGCGCCGTCGTCCTTCGATCCCTGCCCGCAGACCGAGGTGAGCTTCGACCCGCAATGGATCGTGAGCGCGGCCTGGGGCATTCCCTTCAGCGCCGGCGCCGTGCCGCTGAAGTTCCAGGGCTTCATCAACATCAACGGCGAGAAGGGCAAGGACTACGCCGGCATCAAGACCCACACCGAGACCCTGATGCGCACCTCGCTGATGGTCGACGTCGGCCAGATGGCCTGGGGCAAGAAGAACACCTTCCTGATGGGCGTCGGCTACGAATACTGGCGCAACAAGTTCGGCAACCACGCTTTCGCGAACGGCGCAGAAAAGCCCGGCATCGACACCGACGCGCCGACCTTCCAGATGGAGTGGCATTTCTAGCGCATCGATCGCGACTCGCGTCGCTCCTACAAAACCGCCGCGCCTCCCGCGCCGCGCTTCCGGTGCCGCGCGGTGGGAGCGACGCGCGTCGTGATCGATTTCCTGCGCCGCGCGGTGGGAGCGACGCGAGTCGCGATCGACGGTCGGGCAGGGTGCCGCGTGACAGCCACCGCGGCGCGCAAGGCGCCGCACGCAACCCGAATCCGAGGTGGCGGGCTGCCGCGATGCGGCGAGCCCTGCGCCGTCACCGCATCGCGGCAGCGACTTACACGTTCATCACCGTCACCGCGCGCGTGTTCAGGTAGGCGTCGAGCGCCTCCGGCCCGCCCTCGGTGCCGTAGCCCGAATCCTTGATGCCGCCGAAGGGCATCTCCGCGCTCGGCGTCGCGGGTTGGTTCACGTACAGCATGCCGACCTCGAGTTCGTGCGCCAGGCGGTGCGCGTTCTTCAGCGAGCGCGTGAACGCGTAGCCCGCCAGCCCGAAGGACAGGCGGTTCGCCTCCGCGATCGCCTCGTCCAGCGTGGTGAAGCCGCGGATCGCCGCGACCGGCCCGAAGGGTTCCTCATTGAACACCTTCGCGTCCAGCGGCACGCCGGTCAGCACCGTGGGCGCGAAGAAGTTGCCCGCGGCGCCGATGCGCTCTCCGCCCGCCGCCACGGTCGCGCCGCGCGCCAGCGCGTCCTGCACGAAGTCCGCCATCGCCGCCACGCGGCGGGGATTGGCCAGCGGACCCATCTGCGTGCCCTCGGCCAGGCCGTCGCCGACCTTCAGCGTGCTCGCATGCCGGGCCAGCGCGGCGGCGAAGGTCTCGCGCACCGCCTCGTGCACGAGGAAACGCGTGGGCGAGATGCATACCTGGCCGGCGTTGCGGAACTTCGACGCCGCCGACACCTTGATCGCCAGCTCGAGGTCGGCGTCCTCGCACACGATCACCGGCGCATGGCCGCCGAGCTCCATCGTCACCCGCTTCATGTGCTGGCCGGCGAGCGCCGCGAGCTGCTTGCCCACCGGAGTCGAGCCGGTGAAGGTGATCTTGCGGATCGCCGGGTGGGCGATCAGGTAGCTGGAGATCTCCGCCGGGTTGCCATACACCAGCCCGATCACGCCCGCCGGCACGCCGGCATCGACGAAGGCGCGCACCAGCTCGGCCGGCGCCGCGGGCGTCTCCTCGGCGGCCTTGACCAGGATGGAGCAGCCGGTGGCGAGCGCCGCCGCGGCCTTGCGCACGACCTGGTTGATGGGGAAGTTCCACGGCGTGAAGGCGGCGACCGGGCCGACCGGGTCCTTGATCACCATCTGCGTGGCGGCGAGGTTGCGTCCCGGCACGATGCGGCCATACACGCGCAGGCCTTCGTCGGCAAACCACTCGATGATGTCGGCGGCGGCGAGTGTTTCCATTTTCGCCTCGGGCAGCGGCTTGCCTTGTTCCTGGGTGAGCACGCGGGCGATGTCGCCGGCGCGCTCGCGCATCAGCGCTGCGGCGCGGCGCAGGGTCTTGGCGCGCTCGATCGCCGGGGTGCGGCGCCAGGTCTGGAAGCCCTTCACGGCGGCGGCGACGGCGAGGTCGAGGTCGGCGATCGCGGCATGCGCGACGCGGCCGATCTCCTCGCCGGTGGCCGGGTTGTGCACGGCCAGCGTGCGGCCGTCGAGGGCGTCGCACCATTGGCCGTCGATGAGCAGGCGGGTATGGGGGTAGGTCATGGGGGCTTCCTCTCGTGGGAATGTGGGACAGGGCATTCTAGCGGGTGGCGGATGACGGAAGCGCGCATGGGCGCGCCGGGTCGGGCCCCGTCCGGGGCCGCGGTGTCGGGCGCCGCGCGGGGCGTACACTCGCGACCCTTCGCTGGCGCTCAGGGCGGCCCTCGGTGGAGGACGCCGCGGGGGCGGCGACGCAAACGCGTCGCTGCGTGCCTCGGACCTGCGTCGCCTTGTTTCCCCCGCGACGTCCTCCACCTCGGCGCTCCTGATCTTCCCGCGCGGCACCCGATGCCGCGGCCGGGACCGTTTGCGGTGGCTTGCAGGCACGGGGGGCCGCGTGGCCTGCAGCGCTCGCGCAGGTGCGGGGGCTTCGATGCCGCAGGCTGCGGCGCCCGGCCGAGGGCTCGGGATCCCGCGAGGTTTCGCGCTCGCACGCCTGTGTTCCCGCCTCAGGCAATTTCCCGTGCGCTCAGCGTGTAGCTGAAGGCGTCGGGGTCCAGGCTGTCGAAGCGCTGGCCGGCGAGTTCGCCCTGGGGGTACATCAGGAAGGGGATCTCGCTGCCGGTGCTGCCGGGCAGGCGCAGGTCGTGGGCGTCGTTGTAGGCCAGCCAGTTCATCTCCCAGGCGCCGAAGAGCTGCTTGCGCACCGCGGCGACCTTGGGATCGACCATGGAGAGCTTGCCCGGCGGTTCCTCCAGGACGACCTTGCGCACGTCCGCGGGGTCCACCGGCACCCAGCCGAAGCGCTCCAGGAAGACCTCGGCGCGGCAGTGCTGGGCCTTGGAGACGTTGCCGCTCTTGCCCAGGCTCTTGTAGCCGAAGCGCGAGTCGGCGACGCGCAGGCCGTAGACGTCGCGTGCCGGCAGCCCGGCTGCGCGCGCCAGGCCGACGAAGAGGGCGTTGAGGTCGGCGCACTTGCCCGCGAGGTTGCCGGTCTCCAGCATCGTGCGGATGTCGCCGATGCCGCAGCCGCGCACCTTGGGCTCGCGGAAGGTGTTGTCCACGATCCATTCGTAGATGGCGCGCGCCTTGTCCTCGTCGGTCTTCGCGCCGTGGACGATGTCGCGTGCGGTATCGCGCACGATGCCGTCGGTGGGCAGCAGCGCGGTGGCGCGCAGGTAGTGCATGCGTTCGGCGCGCGGCAGTACCTGGGGCGCGGCGCTGGGCTGGCTGAAGTCGATGGCGCGGTCGCGGGTGGCGAAGCGGCTGAGGATCTCGAGCCGGGGCTGGGCGATGCCCGGCGCCCACTCGGCGTAGACCATCTCGGCGCCGGAGCGGTCGCGCACACGTTCCATGAGGTCGGCGTTGCCCTGCCACAGGCTGCCCATCGGGCGCTGCCAGGCGGTCTCGTGCATCGCCGGCAGCGGCACCCACACGCGCAGCGGACCGTCGCCGGGCAGGGGTTCGACGCGGCTCGTCAACTCGAAGCGGCGCCAGCCGGCGTCCGGCGTGGGCGCGAAGGCGGGGGGCTCGGCGAGCGGGGCGGGGGTGGCGAGCGGCGTGGTCGCCGTGGTCGCGGCGGATTGTTGGGCGCGCGCGAGCGCGGGCAGCGCGAGGCCGGCCGCGAGCGTGCCGGCGCGCAGGAAGTTGCGGCGGTTCATGTGTTCTCCCGATGAGCGAAGCCGCCCCGGTGCGGGATGCCGCCGGGGCTTGATGGTTGGCCGTTGCCGGCGGCCGTGTGCGGGGTGTGTCCGCGGCGCGGAAGGCCGATGCGAAGGATCGGCACGCGGGTCCGGCGCGCATTGTCGGCGATTGTGGAGGCCGCGTGAACCGCCGGGGAGATCGCGACTTGCGTCGCTCCTGCAGAGACCGTCGTGTTGCGAGCCTTGTCGTGGGAGCGACGCGAGTCGCGACCCAGTGGCTCCGATGTGCCGCGCGCGGATCCGCACGAGCGTCAGATGCAGCCCCGTGCTCCGCCTGCCCCCGGGTTCGGGATCTCCGCCATGGGCAGGGCCGGCGGGGCTCGATACAATCGCCCGCATGAATCAGCCGGCTCCCGGGACGGCGACTTGCTGCCCGGTCTGTCTTGGCGCATCCGTGCGCCCCTTTCTGCACGTGGGCGGGCGCGACTACCTGCGCTGCGAAGCCTGCGAGGCGACCTTCCTGCACCCGGCCCAGCGGCCGGCGGCGGATGCGGAGTGCGCCGAATACCGCCTGCACCGCAACGACCCCGAGGATCCCGGCTACCGCCGCTTCCTCGCGCGCCTGGTCGATCCGCTGCGCATCCGCCTCGCGCCCGCGGCGCAGGGGCTGGACTACGGCTGCGGTCCGGGGCCGGCGCTGGCCGCGATGCTGCGCGAGGCCGGCCACCCGATGCGGGTGTGGGACCCCTTCTTCGCCCCTGACCCCGACGCGCTCGCGCGCCGCTACGACTTCGTCACCTGCACCGAGGTGGTCGAGCACTTCCACGCGCCCGCGGCCGAGTTCGCCCGCCTGGACGGTCTGCTGCGCCCCGGGGGCTGGCTCGGCATCACCACCTGCCTGCAGACCGAGGATGCGCGCTTCGCCGCCTGGCACTACCGGCGCGATCCCACCCACGTGGTGTTCTATCGCGCGGCCACCTTCCGGGTGATTGCCGCCCGCTTCGGCTGGCGCTGCGAGCTGCCGGCCAAGGACGTGGTGCTGCTGCACAAGCCCGCGCCGCCGGCGGCCGCCGCGCCGTGCCTTTCTCCCCCCAACCCCGACCGGGAGTCTCCATGCGCTACGAAACCCTCCTCTACGACCTCTCCGACGGCATCGCCGAGATCCGCCTGAACCGCCCGCAGCGCCTCAACGCGGTGACGCAGCGGCTCTACGACGAGTTGAATGACGCGCTCGGCCGCGCCGAGGTTGCGCGCGAGGTGCGCGTGGTGCTGCTCACCGGCGCGGGCCGCGCCTTCTGCGTCGGAGCCGATCTCAAGGAACACAAGGCCGGACGCAGCGCCTTCGACCGCCGCCAATACCTCCAGGGCGAGCAGGACGTGTGCCGCCGCCTGATCGACCTGAAGAAGCCGGTGGTCGCCGCGGTCAACGGCTACGCACTCGGCGCCGGTGCCGAGATCGCGCTCGCGTCCGACTTCCTGCTGATGGCCGAGGGCGCGCAGCTCGGCCTGCCCGAGATCTCGATCGGCAACTTCCTCGGCGGCGGCGTGACCTGGCTGCTGCCACGCCTGGTCGGGCTGGCGAAGGCGCGCGAACTGGTCTTCCTCGGCGAGCGCATCGGTGGCGAGGAGGCGGTGCGCATCGGGCTGGCGAACCGGGTGTTCGCCGAAGCGGGCTTCCTCGACGAGGCGCGCGCCTTCGCGCGCAGGATCGCCGCCAAGGCGCCGTTCTCGATGGAGCTCGCCAAGCGCCAGCTCAATCTTTCGGCCGAGCGCACGCTCGACGCCTGCCTCGTCGCCGAGCTCGAGGGCATGATGTTCGTCGGCACCACGCGCGACTGGCAGGAGGGCGTGGATGCCTTCGCCGAGAAGCGCGCGCCGGTGTTCAGGGGGGAATGACATGAACGAGAACTCGAGCCCTGTGCCCTGCAGTCCGGCGCGCCGCAGCCCGCTGCACGATTTCCTCGCCCCCGCCTCGATCGCGATCGTCGGCGCCTCGGCCGATCCCACCAAGCGCGGCTACAAGGCCATGGTCGGCCTCGTCAAGGGCGACTACCGCGGCCGCGTCTACCCGATCAACCCCAAGGTGCCCGAGATCCTCGGCGTGCCGACCTGCGCCACGCTCGACGACGTGCCCGGGCCGATCGACCTGGCGCTGATCTGCACCCCGGCGAAGACCCTGCCCGGGCTGCTCGAGGCGTGCGGGCGCAAGGGCGTGAAGGGCGCGGTGATCCTCGCCAGCGGCTTTCGCGAGAGCGGGCCGGAGGGCGCCAGGCTCGAGCAGCAGGTGCTGGACGCGGCGCGTGCGGGCGGCGTGCGCATCATCGGCCCGAACACCTCGGGCATGTTCAACCTGCATCACAAGGTGAACCTGCTCGACCTGCGCAACGCCAGGCCCGGCGACATCGGCTTCATCTCGCAGTCGGGCAACATGCTGCTGGCGCTGGTGCTGGAGGCCGAGCACAACGGCCACGTGGGTTTCTCGACCTACGTCGGCCCGGGTAACCAGACCGACGTCGGCTTCAACGACTACCTGCGCTACCTCGGCGAGGACGTGCACACCCGGGTGGCGACGCTGTATGTGGAGGGCTTCCGCGACGGCCAGCGCTTTCTCGAGGTGGCGCGCGAGATCACCCCGGTGAAGCCGGTGGTGGTGTACAAGTCGGGCGCCACCGAGCTCGGCAAGAAGGCGGCGAGCTCGCACACCGGCGCGCTCGCCGGCAGCTACGCGATGACGGTGGACCTGCTGCGCCAGGTGGGGGTGAGCGTGGTGCATCACTCCGACGAGATCCTGCCGGTGGCCGAGGGCCTGGCGCTGATGCAGCAGGCGCGTGGGCGGCGGATTGCGGTGATCGCCGACGGTGGCGGCCAGGCGACGATCACCTCCGACCGCCTGTCGGAGTCCGGCCTGGAACTGGCCGAGCTGTCCGCGGCGACCCGCAAGCGCCTGGCGGCGATCCTGTTCCCGCAGGCCGCGTTGGCGAATCCGGTGGACGTGGCCGGCAGCTCGGACGCCGACCCCGAGGTGCTGGCGCGCTGCGTGGAGATCGTCGCCGACGACGACAACGTGGACGCGGTCTTCCTCGTCGGCATGTTCGGCGGCTACCACATCCGCTTCGCCGAGTCCCTGCTCGGCGGCGAGATGCGCGCGGCCGAGGCCATGATCGAGCTCGCGCGCGCCAGCGCAAAGCCGCTGGTGGTCTACAGCCTCTACGCCCCGGTCAAGCCGCCTGCGCTACGCCGCCTGCACGAGGCCGGGCTGCCGGTGTACGCCTCCATCGAGCAGGCGGTGAAGGTGCTGGAGGCGCTCGCCGAGCGCGGGCTCTACCTGCAGGACCGCCACGGCCAGCCCCTGCAGGCCGGCGCGGCGCCCGACGAGGCGATGCAGGCGATGTTCGCGCGCGCCCAGAACGAGGGCCGCGACCTCTACGAGCACGAGGCCAGGGCGCTGCTGCGCACGCACGGTGTCGCGGTGGCGGAGGAAATCGTCGCCCACACGGCGGACGAGCTTGCGGTGGCGATCGAGCGCTTCCGCGACCAGCCGCTGGCGATGAAGGTGGTGTCGAAGGACATCCTGCACAAGTCCGACGCCGGCGGGGTGAAGCTGAACCTGGTCGGCGAGGCGGCGCTGCGCGAGGCCTGGGCACAGATTCTGGCGGGCTGTCGGGCATACGATGCCGACGCCGACATTCGCGGTGTGCTGCTGACACCGATGGCGAGGAAGGGGGTGGAGGTCATCGTCGGCGTGGTGCGCGACCCGATTTTCGGCCCGGTGCTGATGTTCGGCCTGGGCGGCATCTTCGTCGAGATCCTCGAGGACGTCGCCTTCCGCGCGATTCCCCTGTCCCGGCGCGACGCCGAGACCATGGTCGATCAGCTCGGCGCGCGCAAGGTCCTCGCCGGCGTGCGTGGCGAGGCGGCGGTGGATAAGGTCGCGCTGGTCGAGCTGCTGCTGCGGGTGTCGAGCATCGTCAGTGCCTACCCGCAGCTCTCCGAGCTCGACCTCAACCCGGTGATCGCCTACCCGGACGGCTATGCGGTGGTCGACGCGCGCATCATCACCAACCGCACGGTGGCCAGCAGCTGAGCCGGTCGAGCGGATTTTCGCGCCTTGGATCGGGGTGTGCACGAAGCGGATATCGATCGTGCACAAGCTGGATATTGATCGGTGTGATCGCGCCATAACCTGACGGCCTTGCAATCAAGGAAGCTTGACGCACGTCAAGTTCGTCACTGCTCGCCCGTCCGATCTCCCCTGCAGCAATTCCCCCAAAGAGGCACGATTTTGAAAACGAACGTTCCGATGGAAAACCCGGAGATGGCGCGCAAGCGGCGCAGCACCATCATCTGGGTGATCGCCCTGGCCTTCGTCGGCCTGGTCTTCGATGGCTACGACCTCGTCGTCTATGGCGCAGTCCTGCCCGGCTTCATGGGGCCGGACTCCGCCAAGTGGATCGGCGACCACGCACTCACGCCGAAAGACGCCGGCATGCTCGGCTCGTACGCGATGATCGGCATGATGCTCGGCGCCCTCGTCGCCGGCACCCTGGGCGATCTGATCGGCCGCCGCAAGGTCATGATCGGCGCCATCGCCTGGTTCTCGATCGGCATGGCGGTGTCGGCGATGACCGAGACGCTCGCCGCCTTCGGCGTCTGGCGCTTCATCACCGGCCTGGGCGTGGGCGCGCTGGCGGGCACCACGGGCGCGATGGCGGCCGAGTTCGCCCCGCCGGGGAAGAAGAACCTCGCCACCGCCTTCACCTATGCCGGCATCCCGCTGGGTTCGCTGCTGTCTGCGCTGCTGGCGATCTTCCTGCTGCCGATCATCGGCTGGCGCGGCATGTTCCTGATCGGCGCGCTGCCCCTGGTCACCCTGCTGCCGCTGGCGATCTGGAAGCTTCCCGAGTCGGTGGCCTGGCTGGCCTCGCGCGGCCGCCTGGACGAGGCCCGCAAGGTCTCCGAGCGCACCGGCGTGCCCATCCCCGAGGCGGAGATCAAGCCGCAGCAGAGCGCGGCCGCCAATGCCTCGGACGCGCGTGCGGGCTGGGCGGGTCTGTTCACCGTCTATCTCGTCCCGGCCATCGTCATCGGCTTCGTCTCGGCGTTCTGCCTGCTGCTGGTCTATTCGCTGAACACCTGGCTGCCGAAGATCATGCTGCCGATCATGGGCCAGAACGGATCGCTCGCATTGCTGCTGGTCCTCAACGCCGGCGCCATGGTCGGTACCCTGTACGGCTCCACCCTGGCCGACAAGCACAGCCCGCAGCGCATCGTGGCGCTGGGCTTCCTGGTCGGCGCGCTCGCCATGGGCGCCATCGGCATGATCGCCTCCACGATCGACGTCCCGATGGTCGCCAAAGCAGGCGAGATCCAGCAACTCGCCGACGTCAGCGGCATCGTCGTGGCCCTGCTGCTGCTTACGATCGCGATCACCGGCCTGGGGACCTCGGGGACGCAGACGCTGATCTACGGTCTGGCCGCCAACTACTACCGCACCAACGTCCGTGGCGCCGGTGTCGCCTGGACGGCGGCCTTCGGTCGTATCGGCGGCATCTTCGGGCCGATCTTCGGCGCCTTCCTGGCGGTCACGTTCGCCGGCGAGCTGCACAGCATCTTCTACGTGCTCGGCGGCATCAGCCTCGTCGGCCTGGCCCTCACCCTGATCATTCCGAAGAGCAAGGCGGCGGCGGTTGCACAGGCGGTGGCGCCGACCACGGCGGCTGCGGCGGCCGTGCCCGCCGGCAAGTCCCGTCTCTACGGCACCATCATGGCCGTGGTCGATCACACCGGAAACAGGCTGACGCGCGAGCGTGTCTCCGAGTTCGTCTCCCTGACGGGCTCGAAGGTGCACCTGGTGTATCTCGCGCCGGAGCACGTCCTGTCCGCCGAGGTCGATCAGACCGACAAGGCCATCGACCCGGCGCACGTGGCGAACCTGCAGGAGTATGTGAACGAGGTGAACGCGCAGGGTGTCCCGGCGGAGGGCCAGATCCTGACCTCCACGCTGTTCGGTCGCGGCAGGGCGGTGGTCGACCTGGCCGAGCAGCTGCGCTGCGACCTGATCATCCTCAACACCGAGGAGGGCGGCCAGCGTGCCAAGGCCGAGCTCGCGCAGGAGGTGGCCGGACAGAACCCGAAGATGGCGGTGCTGATCGCGCGCTCGACGCAGTAAGACGCTGCCGCACCACGAAGCCCGCCCCGACCGCTACGGTCGGGGCGGGCTTTTTTGTGCGCGGCGCAACCGCGTCTCGCACCCGGGGTGGGCAACAGGTTTATGAGATATTGTGCAGTCGAAATGTGTTCATGCGCAAAGATGTGCGATATAGTGCAGTTTTGGCGCCTGGGTCACAGGTGCCTGCGTCATTGCGGCGCACGAACATCGCTCTCTTCGCTCCGTGATGGGGCGGGATGCGGGTCGCGCGCCGTGATCGTGAGCGTCTGCGCGATCTTCGGTCGCAATGCCCGCAGCAACTCCCACAACCCCAACGCAAGCGCCAGGAATCCATCGTGAGAAAAGTAGATGTGCATCAAACAATCGACGAGGCGAAGTTCAACAAATTTCACCTGAACGTGCTGTTCTGGTGTGCGCTCGTCATCATCTTCGACGGCTACGACCTGGTGATCTACGGGGTCGTGCTGCCGGTGCTGATGAAGGAGTGGGACCTCACGCCGCTGCAGGCGGGCTCGCTCGGCAGCGCCGCGCTGTTCGGCATGATGTTCGGCGCGCTGATCTTCGGGCCGCTGTCCGACCGCATCGGCCGCAAGAAGGTGATCATGATCACGGTGATCATCTTCAGCGGCGTGACCTTCCTCAATGGCTTCGCCGAGACGCCCACCCAGTTCGCCGCGATGCGCTTCATCGCCGGCCTCGGCATCGGCGGCGTGATGCCCAACGTGGTCGCGCTGATGACCGAGTACATGCCCAGGAAGATCCGCAGCACCATGGTCGCGGTGATGTTCAGCGGCTACTCGGTCGGCGGCATGACCTCGGCCTTCCTCGGCATGTACCTGATGCCCAGCCACGGCTGGCAGTCGGTGTTCTTCGTCGCCGGCATCCCGCTGCTGCTGCTGCCGCTGATCTGGATCTTCCTCCCCGAGGCCGTCGGCTTCCTGCTCAAGGAAGGTCGCAAGGAAGAGGCTGGCCGCCTGCTCGCCCGCGTCGAGCCGTCCTACTCGCCCGCGGCCGGCGACAACTTCCACCTGGTCACCGGCCAGGGCAGGAGCGTCGCCCTGGTCGCGCTGTTCCAGAACGGTCGCCTGGTCAGCACGCTGATGTTCTGGGTCGCCTTCTTCAGCTGCCTGCTGATGGTGTATGCGCTCGGCTCCTGGCTGCCGAAGCTGATGAACAAGGCCGGCTACGAGCTCGGCTCCAGCCTGAGCTTCCTGCTGGTGCTCAACTTCGGTGCGATCTTCGGCGCGATCGGCGGCGGCTGGCTGGCGGACCGCTTCCACCTGCGCCGGGTGCTGACCATCATGTTCGTGATCGCGGCGCTGTCGATCAGCGCGCTCGCGATCAAGAACGACATGATCGTCCTCTACCTGCTGGTGGCGATCGCCGGTGCGACCACGATCGGCTCGCAGATCCTGCTCTACGCCTACGTCGCGCAGTACTATCCGCTGGCGATCCGCTCCACCGGCATCGGCTGGGCCTCGGGCGTGGGGCGCCTGGGGGCGATTTCGGGGCCGATGCTGGGCGGTGCGCTGATCTCGCTGCCGCTGGAGATGAACTTCCTCGCCTTCGCCATCCCGGGTGCGGTCGCCGGCCTGGCGATCTCCATGGTCGGGCGCAGCGCGGTGCATGCGCCGGAAGAGGAGAAGAACCTCGCCTTCGTGGGCGAGACCGGCAAGCTCGAGGTGGATTGAGGCGATTCCGGGCCATGGGCAACCGTCGGCGCACCGGATCGATGCGGGAACGGCCGGTGCCGTTCCCGCATTCTTGCGTTCGGGTGAATGTGGCGCGGGAACAGCGGCCCGATTGGCGCTAGCATTGAAGTCCCGCCCAGGAGACCCGCCATGGAGCTCGAAGCCTACGTCCGCGCCTTGCCCAAGGCCGAACTGCACCTGCATATCGAGGGCACGCTCGAGCCCGAAATGATGTTCGCGCTCGCGCGCCGCAACGGCGTGGCGCTGCCCTGGGCGAGCGTCGAGGCGGTGCGCGCCGCCTACGCCTTCACCGATCTGCAAAGCTTTCTCGACCTCTACTACGCCGGCGCGGCGGTGCTGGTCCGCGAGCAGGACTTCTTCGAGCTCGCGTTCGCCTACTTCGAGCGCGCACACGCCGACGGCGTGGTCCATGCCGAGCTCTTCTTCGACCCGCAGACGCATACCGCGCGCGGGGTGGCGCTCGAGACCGTGCTCGACGGCCTCGAGCGCGCCTGCGTCGAGGCGCGCGCGCGCTGGGGCATCGGCTCGCGCCTGATCCTGTGCTTCCTGCGCCATCTCAGCGAGGAGGAGGGCTTCGCCACGCTGCAGCAGGCTCTGCCGCACCTGTCGCGCATCGACGGCGTCGGCCTCGACTCGTCCGAGCGCGGGCATCCGCCGGCCAAGTTCGCCCGCCTGTTCGCGCGCTGCCGCGAGCTCGGCCTGCATGTGGTCGCCCATGCCGGCGAGGAGGGGCCGCCGGCCTACATCGTCGATGCGCTCGACCTGCTGAAGGCCGAGCGCATCGACCACGGCGTGCGCTGCACCGAGGATCCGGCGCTGGTCGGACGCCTCGTGCGCGAGCAGGTACCGCTCACCGTGTGCCCGCTCTCCAACGTCAAGCTGTGCGTGTTCCCCGACCTCGCCCGGCACAACCTCGGGCAGCTGTTCGCCGCGGGGCTCAAGGTGACGATCAATTCCGACGACCCGGCCTATTTCGGCGGCTACGTGGCGAAGAATTATGTCGACACCGCGCGCGCGCTCGGCCTCGGCCGTGCCGAGCTGCGTTGCATCGCGCGCAACAGCCTGGAGGCGAGCTTTGTGTCCGCCGCCGAACGCGCGCCCTGGCTCGCCCGGCTCGACGCGCTCGGGGAGGACTGCGAGGGAGAGGGCGGCGCGGCATGACGCCACCGACTGCCGCAGAGCGCCGGGCGCTGCGTGACCGCCTCACCGCGGTGCCGCTGTTCGCCGGCCTGCCCGCCGTGCAGCTGGCCGAGCTCGCCGCCGCGGCGCGCCTGCTCGAGCTGCCGGCGCGCACCCTGGTGCATGGCTGCGGCGAGCCCTTCGACGAGGCATACGTGTTGTGCAGCGGGACGGTGGTGCGCTTTCGCGAGCTCGACGGCGACGCGCGCAAGGTGGTCGAGCTGGTGCACACCCCTCAGATGCTCGGCTGCGGCGAGTTCTTCGGTGCCAGCCGTCATGAATCGGGCTGCGAGACGGCAAGCGCCTGCGCGCTGATCGCGCTCGACGCCGGCGTGCTGCGCGCGGTGGCCGAGCGCAGCCTGGTGCTGACCCGGCGCATGCTGCAGGCGGTGGCGGCGCGGCTGTGCGAGGTCGAGTTCGACGTCGCCGGGCGCCATGCCAGCCGCACCAGCGCGCAGCGCATCCTCGATTATCTGGTCGAGCTCGCCGGCGGCAGCCTGGCACTCGCCGGCGAGACCACGGTGGAGCTGGCCTCGACCAAGAAGGTGCTCGCCGCGCGCATCGGCATCACCCCCGAGGCCTTCTCGCGCAGTCTGCGCGAGCTTGCCGACAAGGGCGTGATCGTGGTCGACAAGCGCCTGATCCACATCCAGAACGCCGCCACCCTGGACACTGGTGCGGGCGAGCAGCCGCAGCGCCTGAGCTTCTCGCGCCGCAACAAGGGTGCGCGCCGCGACGAGACGATGTCGGTCGGTGAGCTGATCAACCTGTGCGGCCGCCTGCGCCTGCAGGTGCAGCGTCTGGCGATCGACTGGGTGCTGATCGGGCATGGCGTGGCGCCGGTCGAGATGCAGCTGCGCCTGCGCCAGGACATCGCCGAGTTCGAGCGCAGCCTCGCGGTCCTGCAGGCCGCCAGCCTCGCCCCCGAGCTCGGCGAGGCGCTGGAGGACGTGGGCCGGGTGTGGGCGGATTTTCGCGATGCGCTGGGTGCGGCCGAGCGCCCGCCGGCGGGCGCGGCGCGGGTGCTGCAGCTGAGCGAGGACTTCATCACCGCGGCGGATTTTCTCAACGCCGTGGCCGGCGGCTTCGCCGCCTCCGGCAGCCTGTACATGGTCAACGTCGCCGGACGCAACCGCATGTTGTCGCAGCGGGTGGCGAAGTTCTTCCTCTTCGAGGGCTTCGAGGGCTGCCCAGACCCGCAGGCGCAGATCGCCGCTTCGTGCCGGGCCTTCGAGCACAACCTGCAGCGCTTGCGCGAGAATGCCGGCGAGCTGCCCGAGCTGGTGGCGCAGATCGACGCCACGGCCGCCCTGTGGGCGCGCTTCATCGCCGCGCTCGACCCCGCGATCCGCCAGCCTCATCGCATCGGCCGGGTGCGCGCGGTGCTCGACGAGGGGGAGCGCCTGTTGCGCTACACCAACACCCTGGTCAAGCTCTTCGAGCGCCTCGCGCACTGAAATCCGGCCGCTGATTCCGCGCCCCGCCTGTCCGGCACGGGGCGCCCTTTTCCCCTCGATCCGTGGAGCAACCCATGAGCGCAGCCTCCAGCCCCTCCCACCCGACGCCGCCGCCCGCCACCGAGCCGGCGTTGCGCCTGATGCCGATGCCGGCCGACCTCAACTCCGCCGGCGACGTGTTCGGCGGTTGGGTCATGGCGATGGTCGACATCGCCGGCGCCCTGCCCGCGATCCGCCGCGCTCGCTCGCACGTGGTCACGATGGCGGTGAATTCCTTCGTCTTCAGGCAGCCGATCTCGGTCGGCGACATCGTCAGCTTCCACGCCGACGTGGTCGCGGTGGGCAAGTCCTCGATCACGGTCGACGTGCACGTGTTTGCCGAGCGCCATCCGGCGGATCCGGTGGTGGTCAAGGTGACCGAGGCGCGCATGACTTACGTCGCCGTCGACCGCGCGGGCTGCAAGCGCATGGTGGGCCCGGAGTCGACCCTGCCCCCCGGCGGCGAGCGTCCGCCCCTGGACAAGGAGCTCGTGCTGCGGGTCGTGCCCATGCCGGCCGACCTCAACCCCTCGGGCGACGTGTTCGGTGGCTGGATCATGTCGATGGTGGATATCGCCGGCGCGGTGCCGGCGATCCGCGTCGCGCGCTCCAAGGTCGCCACCGTGGCGGTGGACTCCTTCGTCTTCAAGCAGCCGGTGTCGACCGGCGACATCGTCAGCTTCCACGCCGAGGTGGTGCGCGTGGGGCGCACCTCGATCACCGTGGATGTCGAGGTCTACGCCCAGCGCCACCCGGAGAACCCGGTGGTGGTGAAGGTGACCGAGGCGCGCCTGACCTATGTCGCGGTGGACGAATTCCGCGCCAAGCGCACGATCGGGGCGGGCTGAGCCCGCTTTCAGCCGAGCTGGCTGCGCACCCAGCGCACGATGTCGGCCGCGCCCATCGCACCGGCCTGGCGCGCGATCTCGCGGCCGCCGCGAAACAGCGCCAGGGTGGGGATGCTGCGGATGCCGAAGCGTGCCGCCAAGGCCTGGTGGGCTTCGGTGTCGAGCTTGGCGAGGCGTAGCTGCGGCTCGAGCATGCCCGCGGCCTGCGCGAAGGCGGGCGCCATCGTGCGACAGGGGCCGCACCACGGCGCCCAGAAGTCCACCAGCACCGGGACGTCGCTGCGGCCGACATGGCGGTCGAAGTTCGCCGCGTCGAGCTCCACCGGGTGGGCGGTAAACAGCGGCTTGCGGCACCTGCCGCAGTTCGGTGCTTCGGCGAGGCGGGTGGCGGGGACACGGTTGACGGCGTCGCAGTGAGGGCAGACGAGGTGCAGGGCGTCGGACATGGCGGGGCTCCCGGGCATTTCGGATTCTCCGGATGTCGAGGCGAAGCGGCGGGATTCAAGAGGGCCGGTGTCCGTCGATGCGGCTGGGGGTGGGGGCGGCATGTGGCCGCGATCCGGCGGATAATGCCGGCATCTCGTTGTGAAGGAGAAGCGCCGATGAAGCTGCCCCGAATCGTGGTGATGCCCGGTAGCCGCCGGCGCGAGGCCTTGTCGCGTCGCGTGGCGCAGGCGTGCGCGCAGGCCGTGCGGGAGGCGGGGGCCGAGGTCGAGCTCGTCGATCTGGACGATTACCCCGCGCCGCTCTACGACGGCGACCTCGAAGCCGCCTCCGGCCTGCCCGAGGGCATCGTGCGCCTGCAGCGGGTGCTGCATGCGAGCGACGGCCTGCTGCTGGTCAATCCCGAGTACAACGGCTCGCTCACGCCCTTGCTCAAGAACACCCTCGACTGGTGCTCGCGGCCCAACCCGGCCGACGCCGAGCGCTCCGGCGGCAAGGTGTATGCCGGGCGGGCGGCGGCGGTGGTGGGAACCTCGCCGGGCGCGCTCGGTGGCATTCGGGTGCTGTTCCACGTGCGCGACGTGCTCGGCTACCTCGGCATGCAGGTCATTCCGCAGCAGGTCGCGGTGGGCCAGGCCGGCGAGGCGGTCGGCGCCGACGGACGCCTGCTCGATGCCGCCCGGCAGGGCATGCTGGAGGGGCTTGCGGAGGCGTTGGTGGACACGGCGCGGCGCCTGCGCGCCTGAGGGCTTCAGTCCGTCGTCCCGCCCGTCATCGCGGTGGCGGGCGTCGCACGCAGGCCGCGCACCGCTGCGCGGGCCTGCTCGAAAACGCGCTCGGCCTCTTCGCGATCGAAATCCGTGGCGTAGCGCTTCTTGACCCCCTGCTCGTTGAGCAGCAGGTGGGCGGCGGGTCGGACGCCGCGCTCGGCCAGGCTGCTGCGCGTGCATTCGAGCGCGCAGCCGTCGAGCGCGAGGATCGGTCGCCCGGAGCGGGCGATGTTCACCAGATGGGGGACGTTGCCGCCGACCCCGGCGATGCAGGACATCTCGGCCTCGCCCTCGCGATCCAGGCGCAGCGCCACGTGGTTGGCCATCTGCGCTGCGCTGGAGCAGCCCGAGCAGGAATAGACGAGCGGCAGGTTCTTCTTGCGGCCGGCCATGGCGGGGTCCTCGGGCGGGCATGTTGGGACGAATAGTTTACTATGCTGCGGCAGTTCACCCGGTGGACCGTGTTCGGGGTGAATTGACCGCTATCAATCAACTTGTGAGGGTTTGCCGCTAGTGTGCAATGCATTCGCGGAGACGCTCTGCGACGGACCACGACAAATCGGAGAATACGCATGACCAAGTTTCCCTTCCTGATCGCCGCTGCGGCGTCCGTTCTGCTGGCTGCCTGTGGCAACTCCGGTAGCGGCACTCCCGCGGCGCCGGCCAAGGCCCCCGCGGCTCCGGCAGCGGCTGCGGCCCCCGCTGCGCCGGCCGCAGCTCCCGCTGCCGCCCCTGTTGCGGCC
>NZ_AMXD01000071.1 GCF_000310185.1 Thauera aminoaromatica S2
GCGGCTGGCGAGGCCGCGGTGGTCGCGGTCGAGCCGGCCGCGAGCGACTCCGCGCTCGCGCTGCGCATCGAGCAGCGCCTGCGCGAGCGCGCCGCGACGGCCGACGACCCCATCGCGCTGTTCTACCTCGCGCGTGCCTACCGCTCGGTGTGGACCGAACCTGCGCGCGTGCACGCCCTGCTCGCGGCGGTCGAGGCGGTACGCGGGCATGGGCTGGATGCGGCGGATTTCGCCCCCGCCCGCCTGCGCGCCGGTGCCGTCCCCGCGGCCGATCCCGAGCGTGCGGCCGAGCGCGAGCTCTTGCTCACCGACACCCTGGCCGCGCTGCTCTTCCAGCTCCGCCATGGCAAGGTCGACCCGCGCGCGCTCTACCGCGAGTGGAACTTCACCCCGCCGCCCAGGCCCTACGAGCGTGCGGCCGAGCTTGCACGCGTGCTGCAGGCGCCCGATCTGGCCGCCGCGGTCGACGCGTACGCGCCGGACCTGCCGCTCTACCGCGCGCTGCGCGCCGAGCTGCTCGCCCAGCAAGGCCGGCTCGCCGTGGGCGACTGGCCCAAGGTCGCCGCCGGGCCCACCCTCAAGCCCGGTGCAAGCAGCTCGCGCGTGGCCTCGTTGCGCGCGCGCCTGGCCGCCGCGGGCGAGCGCGTGTCCGAGGCGCGCGACAAGTCCCACTACGACGAAGCTCTGGTCGAGGCGGTCAAGCGCTTCCAGGCCGCGCACGGCCTGCAGGCCGACGGCGTGCTCGGGGCGCAGACCCTGGAGGCGCTCAACGCCAGCCCGGCGCAGCGCGTGGCGCAGATCCGCGCCAACCTCGAGCGCCTGCGCTGGGTGGCGAGCGACCTGCAGGGCGACCGCCTGCTGGTGGACATCGTCGGCTACCACGCCGACCTCGTGCTCGACGGCCAGCCGGTGTGGTCCTCGCGGGTGATCGTCGGCAAGCCCAAGCGGCGCACCCCCTCGCTGCTCGACAGCGTCACCCATCTGGTGCTCAACCCGAAGTGGGTGGTGCCACCCACCATCCTGCGCGAGGACGTGATTCCGGGCGCAGCGCGCAACCCGTCCTATCTCGCCAACCGGCGCCTGCGCGTGGTCGATCGCAGCGGGCAGACGGTGGACCCCGCCACCATCGACTGGAGCGGGGCGCGCCAGAGCGGTTTTCCCTATCGCGTCGAGCAGCAGTCCGGTGCCGACGGCTCGCTCGGGCGGATCAAGTTCTCGCTCTCCAACCCCTACGTGATCTACCTGCACGACACCAACGCGCGCTCCCTGTTCAAGCGCGCCGAGCGTGCGCTCAGCTCGGGCTGCGTGCGCGTGGAGAAGCCCGAGGAGCTGGCGGTGCTGCTGCTCGCCGACAGCGGGCGCTGGAGCGCGCAGGCGCTGCAGGCGGCGCTCGACAGCGGGCGCACGCGCACCGTGGACGTGGGGCGCGACGTCAAGGTGTTGCTGCACTACGCCACCGCGGCGCTCGACGAGGCGGGCAGGGTGCTGCTGCGCAACGACATCTACGGCTACGACGCGGCGATCGTGGCCGCGCTCGATGCGCCCGCGCCGGCGCGCTGAAGCTGTGGCCCCCGGCACGCGCCGCGGTAAGCTCGCGGCAATGCCGGCGTAACACCGCTGTCTTGCGGCCCCCCTAGTCTGCGGGGCCATGAGAACGCTCGACTACACCACCGAAGACCTCTGCCGCGCGCCGCGCCTGCGCATCGCGCTTGTGACCGAGACCTGGGCGCCCGAGGTCAATGGCGTGGCCATGACCCTGGGGCGGATGGTCGACGGCCTCATCCGCCGCGGCCACGGCGTACAGCTCATCCGCCCGCGCCAGCGCCCCGGGGAGACCGCGGCGCACGGCGAGGGCCTGGAAGAGGTGCTCGCCCGCGGCCTGCGCCTGCCGCGCTACGACGGCCTCAAGCTCGGGCTGCCGGCGCGGGTGCGTCTCGTGCGCGAGTGGTCGCGCCAGCGCCCGGACCTGGTGCACGTGGCGACCGAGGGGCCGCTCGGGTGGACCGCGGTCACCGCGGCCAACAAGCTGCGCATCCCGGTCAGCTCCGACTTCCACACCAATTTCGACCACTACAGCGGCCACTATGGCATGGGCTGGCTGCGCCAGCCGGTGGCGGCCTACCTGCGCCGCTTCCACAACCGCAGCGCGGCGACCTTCGTGCCAACCGCGGCGCTCGCGGCGCAACTCTCGGCGCAGGGTTACCGCAGCGTGGAGGTGATCTCGCGCGGGGTCGACACCGCGTTGTATTCGCCGGCGCGCCGCGACGAGGCCTTGCGCCGTGCCTGGGGCCTACCCCCGGGCGGGCTGGCGGTGATCAGCGTCGGCCGCCTGGCGCCGGAGAAGAACCTCGGCCTCGCGATGCGCGCCTTCGCAGCGATCCGCCGCCTGCGCCCGGACGCGCGCATGGTCCTGGTCGGCGACGGCCCCCAGCGTGCGGCGCTGGCGCGCGCCCACCCCGACGCCGTCTTCGTCGGCATGCGTCACGGCGAGGACCTCGCCGCGCACTATGCGTCGGCCGATCTGTTCCTGTTCCCCAGTCTCACCGAGACCTTCGGCAACGTCACCCTCGAGGCGATGGCGAGCGGCGTGTGCCCGGTGGCCTACGACTACGCCGCCGCCGCCGAGGTGATCCGCGACCTCGGCAACGGTGCCAGCGTGGCCTGTGGCGACGAAGAGGGCTTCATCGCGCGTGCCGTACAGATGGCCGGGGCCGATGCGCTGCGCGCGGAGCTCGCGCGCGCCGCGCGCCGCAGCGCCGAGGCGATCGATTGGGAGCGGGTGAACGATCGCTTCGCCGCGGCCCTGCTGCGCGTGTGGCGGGCGGGCAGCGGCCGGCCCCTCGATTTGTCCGAACCCCGCCCGGAGGAGACCTGAACCATGAGCAGCGTGCGCGCGATCTTCCTCTCCGATGTCCATCTCGGCACCCGTGCCTGCCAGGCCGAGCGCCTGCTCGACTTCCTGCGCGAGCACGAGTCGGATTACCTTTTCCTGCTCGGCGACATCGTCGACTTCTGGGCGATGAAGCGCAGCGTGCAGTGGGCGCCCAGCCACAACACCGTGGTGCAGAAGGTGCTGCGCCGCGCCCGCCACGGCTGCCAGGTGATCTTCATTCCGGGCAACCACGACGAGGCCTTGCGCGAGCATGCCGGCGTCGCCTTCGGCGACATCCGCGTCGAGTCGGAATGGATCCACCACGCCGCCGACGGCCGGCGCTACTGGCTGGTGCACGGCGACGAGTACGACCAGGTCACCCGCCACCACCGCTGGGTGGCGCTGCTGGGTGACGTCGCCTACAACGCGCTGGTGCGCATCAACCTGCTGCTGTCGCGTGCGCGTCGCCTGCTCGGCGTGCCGGGATACTGGTCGCTCGCGGGCTACGCCAAGCAGAAGGTGAAGAAGGCGGTGAGCTTCATCTTCGACTTCGAGGATGCGGTCGCCCACGCCGCGCAGCAGCGCGGGGTGGACGGGGTGATCTGCGGCCACATCCACTGGGCCTCGGATCGCCGCATCGGCGACATCCGCTACCTCAATTGCGGCGACTGGGTGGATAGTTGCAGCGCCGTCGTCGAGCACCACGACGGCCGCATCGAGGTGCTGCAGTGGGGCGCGCTGGGCGCGCACGCGCTCGCTCCGCTGCCGGCGCTGCCTGCACCGAGGCCCGCGTCCGTTCGACCGCAATCGGCGCCGGTTCCGGCGGGTGCCGAGCGCATCTACCTGATGCCGGACATCTGAACCCGCGAGGCCCCTCGGCCGCCGCATTCGCGCCTTGCGGCGCTCCTGCATCGGCAGGGACAGTGGCGGTTTTCGGTAGGAGCGCCGCAAGGCGCGAAACTGGCCGCCGCGATGTACCGCTTCCCGCTGCCTGGGGCCAGCGGCCAGTCGGCTCAATCCTCGCGCTCGTCGCGCAGCAGATCCCAGGCGATGAACATTCCGAGCGCGGCGTTGCCGAGCGCGAACAGCGCCACCACGACGGTCGCCAGCGGAACCAGCGGCCAGCTGCGCAGGAGCCAGGCAAGGATGGCCGAAAGCAGGTTGAGCACGATCATCAGCCAGAAGCGGCGGTCTTGCGGGCGGTAGAGGCGAGAGAGCTTCATCGGCGGGGGCGGGAGAGATCGAGGGGAGGGTTTGCGTACGCATGATAGCGGCGGCTGGCGAAAAGCCGGGTCGCGCGGGCGGAATTTGATAAAACGCAAGTGCGAACAATTCGCATTACGATAGTATCGCTCCCTGATCTTCCTGTTCGGGCATGCCAGCCGTCGCCAGCCAGCCCGGGAACCCGACTTCCTGGAGCTTTCCATCGTGCTTCGTCTGCGCCCGCTCGCGGTGGCCGTCCTCGGCCTGTCCGCCTTCCCCGTTTCCAGCCTCGTCCATGCCGAGACCCTGCTCGGCGCCCAGACCGTCACCGCCAAGGGCTACGCCGCCGACACCCTGGAGACCCCGCAGGCGGTCGAGATCCTGCAGGCGCCGGCGGCCGGCGGCACGGTCGCGGGCGCGCTGCTGCGCGGCAAGCCCGGCCTGGCGGCGCAGTCGGACGGTGCCTGGGGGCAGAACCCGGTGCTGCGCGGGCTCAAGAAGGAAAGCGTGGTGGTGATGGTCGACGGCGTGCGCATGAACTCGGCGCAGCCGCAGGGCGCAATCGCCTCCTTCCTCGACCTCGGCCTGCTCGAGCGCGCCGAGGTGGTCAAGGGGCCGGGCTCGGTGCTGTACGGCAGCGGCGCGATGGGCGGGGTGGTCAACCTGATCACGCCCGATGTCGGCTTCAGCGCCGAGGAGGCGGTGGGCGGGCGCGTCGGCGCGCGCTTCTCCAGCGTGGACAAGGGCGTCGCCGGTGCCGCGCTGCTGACGCGCTCGAGCGCGCACGGCGCGCTGGTGCTGGGCGTGGCCGGGCGTGACGTGGACGACTACCGCAGCCCGGACGGCCGCGAGGATCGCACCGGTTACCAGTCCGACACGCTGCTGGCAAAGTACAAGCACAAGCTGAGCGAGGACCTGACCCTGCGGGTGAACCTGCAGCGGCATGAGGACGAGGATGTGTGGTATCCGGGATCGGCGCGCACCGGCGCCGGAATCCCCAAGCCGCTCGGCACCGCGACCATCCATTCTCCCGAGCAGCGCCGCGAGCTCTACGAGCTTGGCGTGGACGCGAAGCTGGGCGAGGGCACGCTGTCGGCCGAGCTCTACCGTCAGGAAGTGTTCCGCCAGATCCGCGCGTTCTCGTCGGCCAAGCAGCGCGACTATGTGCGTAACGACGTCCGCTTCGTCACCGATGGCGCGAAGGCGAAGTACCTGTTCCCGTTCGGCGCCGACCACCTGCTGACCGTGGGTGCCGACCTCTGGCGCATGCGCGGCGATCCGGAGCGCTACATCGACAACAATCCGCCGGCCTTCGACAACAACCTGCGCAACGATCCTTTCGACAAGGGCGAGATCGAGTCGGCGGGCGTCTTCGTGCAGGATGAGTTCAGTCTCGGCGATACCCGGATCGTCGCTGGGGCGCGTTTCGATCGCGTCACCGGTGACGCTGAACGCAAGGGCATGACGCAGACCACCGGGCTGGAGAACGCCGACAACAACCTGTCGTGGTCGCTCGGTGCGATCCAGCCGCTGAGCGAGCGCCTGAGCGCCTACGCCAACCTCGGCCGCGCCTACCGCGCGGCGGACATGCGAGAGCGCTTCGAGGACTCGGCGCGCGGCGACGGCTACTTCCATGTCGGCAACCCGCAGCTCGACCCGGAGGTGTCGACCAGTCTCGAACTCGGCCTGAAGCGGGGCGGCGCCGGCCTGCGGTACCAGCTTGCCGCCTTCTATACGCGCATCGACGACTACATCGCCGGCCGTGTCACCGGGGCCGTGCATCCGCAGAACGGCCTGCCCTTCAAGCTCACCGAGAACCTCGACAAGGTCACGATCTACGGCATCGAGGGCAGCGCCAGCATGCCGGTCGGCGCCTTCGTCGCCGACGCGGGCTTCACCTGGCTGCGCGGCGAGAACCATCAGGACGACGAGCCGCTGTTCCAGATGCCTGCGCCCGAGCTGACCCTGGGGCTTGGCCAGGCGGCCGAACGTGGCTTCTGGTGGCGCGCGCAATTGCGCGCGGTCGCCGAGCAGGACCGCATCGCGACCCGGTTCTCCAACGGCACCGAAAACCCCACCGCCGGCTTCGTCACCGCCGACGCCGAGTTCGGCTGGCGCTTCGGCAAGCTCGGCGCCTTCGAATCCGCCGGGCTGGCCGTGCAGCTGAGCAACCTCGCCGACAAGCGCTATCACGAGCACCAGACCGAGGGCGTGTCCGGCAACGAACTCGCCGCGCCCGGCCGTGGCGTGGCGCTCAGCCTGAACGGGAGCTTCTGACATGGGCCAGGATCGTCGCCGCCCGACGGCGCCCCCGGCGTGGATGCGCGCGGTCATGCACGTCTGCGTGGTGTGCGCCTTCCTGCTCGTGACCGGCATCGTCCATGCGCAGGGGCAGAAGCTTGCCAAACTGACCCTGGCCGGTCCGTCGGCCGCGGTGTCGAACGCGCTCATCCACATGGTCGACTCGGGTGCGCTCGCCGACCTCGCCGAGGTGGTCGAGTTCGTGCCGTGGCGCGACCCCGACCAGTTGCGCGTGATGGCGCTCGACGGGCGCGCCGACGTGCTGGCGATGCCGACCAACGTCGCCGCCAACCTCTACAACCGCGGCGCGAAACTGCAGCTGATCAACGTGTCGACCTGGGGTGTGCTGTGGCTCGTGTCGCGCGATCCGGCGCTGAAGTCGCTGGCCGACCTGCGGGGCAAGGAGCTGGCGATGCCGTTTCGCGGCGACATGCCCGACATCGTGCTGCAACTCCTTGCCGAAGGGCAGGGCATGGACGTGAGGAAGGACCTGAACCTGCGCTACGTCGCCAGCCCGGTGGACGCGATGCAGCTGCTGGTGATGCGCCGCGTCGACCACGCGCTGCTCGCCGAGCCGGCGGCCTCGATGGCGCTGCGCAAGACCGGGTCCTTCCCGCTCAGCGTGATCGCGCCCGAGCTGCACCGCAGCGTGGACCTGCAGAAGGAGTGGGGCCGGGTGTTCGCGCGTGCGGCACGCATCCCGCAGGCGGGCATCGCGGTCATGGGCGCGTTGCGCGAGCGCCCCGAGCTGGTGGCGCGCATCGAGGCCGAGTACGCGCGCGCGCTCGCGTGGTGCAAGGTCAACGCCGCGGCCTGCGGCAAGGCGGTGGCGGCGCGCATCGACGTGCTCAGCGCCGAGGCGGTGGCCGATTCGATCGCGGTGAGCCAGCTCGAGGTGGTGCCGAGCCGCGATGCGCGTGCCGAGCTCGAGCACCTGTTCGCCAAGCTGGTGGCGAAGAATCCCGCACTGGTCGGCGGCAAGCTGCCGGACGATGGCTTCTACGGCGGAGCGAAGGCGCCATGAACCTGCTGCGCGCCTGGCTGGCCGGCTTGCCGGCCTACCTGTGGAGTGGCTGGGGCGCGATCGCCAGCCTCTGTCTGCTGCTCGCCGCCTGGGAGGCGGTGAGTCTCGCCTACGGCCCGCTCGTCATGCCCGACCCGCGCGCGGCCTTCGCCACGCTGTGGGGCCTGATCGACAGTGGCGCGGCGTGGCCGGAACTGGCCGCCACCGCACGCCGCGCGCTTACCGGCTACGCGCTGTCGGTGGTCGCCGGCAGCGTGCTCGGCCTGGTCGCCGGGCTGTCGATGACCGCCTCGATGATGGCGCGTCCGCTCGTCACCGTGCTCATGGGCACGCCGCCGATCGCCTGGCTGGTGCTGGCGATGCTGTGGTTCGGCGCGAGTGATGGAACACCCGTGTTCACCGTGTTCGTGGCGTCCTTCCCGGTGATCTTCATCGGCGCACTGCAGGGCACGCGCACGCTCGACAACCAGCTCCACGGCATGGCCGCGGCCTTCCGCCTGCCACGCCGCATGATGCTCACCGACGTGTACCTGCCGCACGTGGTGTCCTACCTGTTCCCGTCCTGGATCGCCGCGCTCGGCACGGCCTGGAAGGTGGTGGTGATGGCCGAGCTGCTCGCCACCCAGGACGGTGTGGGCGCGGCGCTCGCGGTGTCGCGCTCGCACCTGGACACCGCCGCGACCATGGCCTGGATCGCCGCGGTGGTCGGCCTGCTGCTGGCGGTGGAGTACCTGGTGCTGGAGCCGATCAAGCGTGAGGTCGAGCGCTGGCGGGAGCAGGGTGCATGAACGCGATTTCGACTGCCGAGCTGCGCGTGCACGGGCTCTCCCATGCCTTCGCGCGCGACGAGGTGCTCTCTGGCATCGACTTCCGCGTGCGTGCGGGCGAGGTCGTGGCCCTGGTCGGACCCTCGGGCTGCGGCAAGACCACGCTGCTGCACCTGGCGGCTGGCCTGCTGACGGTGCAGCAAGGCCGGGTGGACAGCGGCTTCGCTTCCACCGCCTTCATGTTCCAGCAGCCGCGCCTGCTGCCCTGGAAGAGCGCGCTCGACAACGTCGCGCTCGGCCTCAAGGCGGCCGGCGTCAAGCGCGCCGAGCGCCACTTCCGCGCGCGCGCGCTGGCCTTGCGCCTCGGACTCGCCCACCGCGACCTCGACAAGTTCCCCCACCAGCTCTCGGGCGGCATGCAGAGCCGGGTGGCGCTGGCGCGCGCGCTGGTGCTCGCGCCCGAGCTGCTGCTGCTCGACGAGCCGTTCTCGGCACTGGACGTCGGCCTCAAGGAAGAGCTTTATCGCCTGCTGCTCGACCACCAGGCCGAGCGCGGCATGGGCGTGCTGATGATCACCCACGACCTCATGGAGGCGGTGCGGCTGTCGGATGCGATCCTGGTGATGGCGCCCGCGCCCGGGCGCATCGTGTGCCGCTTCGAGCTCGACCGCCCGGCGGCCCGGCGCGATGACGCCTGGGTGTACCGGCACACCGCAGAGCTGCTGCAGGTGCCGGACGTACGCGCGAGCTTCGGCTTGCCACCGGCGGTGGCGAGGGATCGAGCGGGATCTGCGCCGCGGCCAGAGTTCGTGCGGCAAGGCGGGCTGGCCGCCGCCGCACGCGCTGAGCCGCTGTCCGGGCTGCGCCTGGCGAGCCCGACTTCCAGACCGATCCCGGTGCAGGGCGGCAAGCGTTGCGGGGCATGAGCATGGGTGACAGGACGATGAATGCTGGACGCGGGGCCGTGACCGGGAAGGGGGCGGGCAATGCGCAATCGGGCTGGAGCGTGCGGCTTGCGGCACGGCCACTGTTCATGTGCGGCTTCCGGCCCTTCTTCCTCCTCACCGCGCTCCATGCGGTGCTGGTGCTGCTCGCCTGGGGCGGCTTCCTCGGCTTCGGCCTGGCGCTGCCGGCGGTCGCGGGCGGCCCCTTCGTGTGGCACGCGCACGAGCTGATGTTCGGCTTCGGGCTCGCCGCGGTGGCGGGCTTCGTGCTCACCGCGGTACCGGAGTTCACCGCCACGCCGGCGTTCGCGCCGCGGGTTGTGCTGCGTCTGGTACTGCTGTGGCTGGCGGCGCGCGCGGCCTTCTGGCTGTCGGGCGGGCTCGCCGCCGTCGCGGAGAGCTGGCTCGGCGGGGAGGAGGGGCAGGCCGTTGCGCGATGGATCGGGCACCTGCCCGCGGCCCTGCTCGAGATCGGCTTCGCCTGCGCATTGCTGGCCGCGGTGGCGCCGCGGCTGTGGCGCGACCCCGAGCGTCGCCACCTCGGCTTTCAGTGGGGCCTGGCGGCGATGGCGATGGCGGTGGCGGGCTTCCACCTCGATGTGCTGCGCGGCGAGTACCCGATGCGCTGGGTGCTGGTGGGGCTGGGCGTGATGATGACGCTGGTGGTGGTGGCGATGAGCCGGATCTCGATGCGCGTCATGAACGACGCGCTCGACGCCGCGCGCGCGCGCCGCCTGCCCGCGCATACGTTGCGCCGGGACGAGGAGGCCGAGCTGGAACTGCCTTCCTACCGCGCGCGGCCGCCGCGGCGCAACCTGGCGATCGCGGCGATCGCGGTCCATACGGTGGCCGAATACCTCCTGCCGGGCTCGCCGATCACCGGTTGGCTGGGGCTGGGCGCGGCGGCGGCGGTGTTCAACCTGCTCAACGACTGGCACGTCGGGCGCGCCTTGTTCACGCGCTGGGCCTTCCTGCTCTATGCGGTGTACTGGCTGCTGGCGCTCGGCTACCTGCTGCTCGGCCTCGCCCGTCTGGGGGCGCCGCTGGCACCGAGCGCCGGGACTCACCTGCTGGCGATCGGCGCGATGGGCCTGTCCATCCTGGCGGTGCTCTGCATCGCCGGGCGCACGCACGCCGGCTACCCGCTCGACGAGCGTCCGCGGGTGGGGGCGGCGGCAGTCTCGATCGTGCTCGCGGCCTTGCTGCGCGCGGCCGCCGGCCTGCCCGACATGCCCGCATCCGCCTTGCAGTTGCTTGCCACGCTGGCCTGGATCACAGCCTTCGCGCTGGCCGCGTGGCGGTTGGGCGTGTTGTTCGTGGCCGCGCGGGTGGATGGCGGTGCCGGGTGCGAGGAATACCACGCTCCCCGGGCAGCCGAGGCCGTCCCGCCCTGATGCGGGCACAGGCCCGCGGTGATGGCGCCGCGCTCGGGTCGGACCGACGCAGGCCAGCGTGACAGGGTTCGTGGCAGTGCTGGCACCGAACGCGCTAAGCTGGCGGCCGTGGATGGCTCCGCAGCGGAATCGCCGTCCGAGCCCGGAGACCCGACGATGGCGCTGCTCAACTGGAAAGCCGACTATTGCACCGGTAACGCGAAGATCGACGAGGATCACCGCGCCTTGTTCGAGCGCGTCAACGATTTTCACTTTGCGTGGCAACAGAACCGCGACCGCAAGGACATCGCGCGCGTGCTCAACCGCCTGGTCGAGTACGCCGAGGAACACTTCGCGCGCGAGGAAGAGATCATGCGCGCCAGCGGCTACCCGGGACTGGCGCGCCACCAGGCGATCCACGAGGCACTGTTCGAGCAGATCTTCGTGCTGCAGGGCCACTTCGAGGACGGGCGCATCCGCATCGATCGCGACACGGTCGACTTCCTGCGCGGCTGGCTGGTGGATCACATCGTCGGCGAGGACATGAAGTTTGCGGCCTATGTCGAGAGCGGCGACGAACCTGCGCCGGCCCGGCAGGCGAGCGACATCGACGTCGTCTGAACCCGGGCCCTCAGGCCGTCGCGGCGCCGGCCTGCAGCCGGCCGCGGCGCACCAGCAGCAGCACCGCGAGGGCGAGCACGACCTCGATCAGCCCGATCGCCACGAAGACCGGCGGGTAGGGGCGTTCCAGCACCAGGCCGAAGAAGGCGAGCAGCGCGCTGCTGAGCAGCGGGCCGGCGGCAAAGCCGAGCGAGCCCGCCATGTTGAAGGCGGCCAGCGCGCTGGCGCGGCAGTCGCTGCCGCCATATTGCGCGGCCAGCACCAGCGAGGGCGCATAC
This sequence comes from Thauera aminoaromatica S2, assembly GCF_000310185.1. Taxonomy (GTDB): domain Bacteria; phylum Pseudomonadota; class Gammaproteobacteria; order Burkholderiales; family Rhodocyclaceae; genus Thauera; species Thauera aminoaromatica. The sequence continues at coordinate 11,384 of NZ_AMXD01000071.1, forward strand.
ATCAGCGCCGCGATCACGCCGCCCGCGGCCATCGTCGCCACCACCCGATCGCCCGGGACGAAGCCGAGCACGGCGAGGAAGACGCCGTAGAGCACGCTGCCGATCACCATCATCCACAACGGATCCCAATGCCGCGACAGGTGGCCGGCGGGCCAGGTGAGCACCGAGAAGGGGATCAGGAAGGCCGCCATCGCGATGCCGATCTGGCGCGCATCGAAACCGATCACCAGGCCGAGGTAGAGCGACAGCGTCGACACGATGAAGCCTACGGTGAGGCGGTCGGCGAAGGAGAACGCGAGCGGGATCAGCAACTGGCGACGGTTGCGCAGGGTGTCGACGATCTCGGATGCCGCCATGCGCGGCCGCGTGCCGCCGCCCTCGGCGAGGCGGACGAAGCCGAGCGCGGCCATCGCCAGCGAGAGCAGGCCGCCGCCGACGGGCACCCAGAAGGGGTCGATGTCGCCGATGATGCCCCCGAGCGGCGCGCCGGTGGCCACACCCAGGCTGATCGAGGCGCCTACCGCGCCCATGCGCGCGCCCAGCCCGGCCTTGCCGGCGTGGTCGGCGGCGAGCGCCATCAGCAGCGACAGCGCCGACATGTGGGCGAAGCCCTCGACGAGGCGCAGCGCGAGGAGCAGCGCGTAGCTCTCCGTGCTGCGCCAGGCCCAGGCGATGCCCAGCAGCGCGATGCCGTTCACGGCGAGCGCGCCTACCGCGAGCAGGCGGCGCTTGCCGAGGCGGTCGGAGAGCAGGCCGGCGATCGGCGCGCCGAGCAGCGCGCCGATCATGTTGATCGACATGAAGAAGTGGCTGGCGAACTGGCCCAGACCGGGAAAGCGCTGCGCGGTGAACTCGGGCAGCACCGGCACCATGCCGGTGACCGGCAGCATCAGGGCGTAGAGCAGCAGCAGCGGCAGGAGATGAGGTCCGGTCATGGTGTCGGCGCGGTGTCGGCGCGCTGGGTTCGGAGGCGGGTGCGCCGCATGATACTTCGACCTCCGCGACCGTCGTCTGTTGCCGATCAAGGCCCGGCTACAATCCCGGCGACCCGCCGCCGCGGCCGGACTCGTGTCGGCACCCCGTGTGCCTCTCACTTCGGAGGTTCGCGCATGCGCGCCGTGTATCTGTCGGGACTGCTGGTGGTTGTGCTCGCCGTCGTCACCCTCTGGATGACCGCGGGGCTGCAGCCGGGCGTGACCGTGCTGCAATTCGCGTGGACGCCGCGCGGCTTCGGCGAGATCGTCCATGTGTGGTCGCCCGGGGATCTTGCCCGCTACCGCCTCCACCTTCCGGTCGACAGCCTGCTGCTGCTGGCCTATGGCAGCTTCGGCTGGCTGCTCGCGACCCGCACGGCGCTGTTCGCGTCGCTGCCCGGGCGGGCACGCGTTGCGGCACGCTTCGTCCTGCCGCTCGCGGCCGTGTTCGACGCGGTGGAGAATGCGCTCCACGCCTGGTTGACCGAGATGCCGCGCTTCGGCATGCATGGGCTGTACCTGCTGTCGACCACCTGCTCGGCGCTCAAGTGGGCGCTGCTGTTCGGCTTCGCCGCGCTGGTGTTGTGGGCGCTGGCGCGCGAAGCCGACTGAGGCCCTCAGTCCGTGGCCTCGTCCTGCGGCGCCGCGCGCGCCTGCGCGAGCAGGGCGTCGATGCGCGCGTGCAGGCGCTGCCAGTGCGAGCCTTCCCAATACACCCGGCCGCAGCCGGCGCAGGCGGAAAAGTGTGTGTGACGCGCGCGCACCGCGGGCGGCAGGCGCTGCACCACCGCCGCTGGCGAGACTTCGTGCAGTGCCGCGTTGCATTCGAGGCAGCGCGAGAACGGGCGGGCGTGTCCGGCGAGTCCGAGGCGGCGGAGGATCTCGACCGCCTGGCGCGCCGGCTCGAGCGCATGCACGAAGCAGCCCTCGGCGACGTCCCGGCGCTTGAGCAGTTCGCGGTCGCGGGTCAGCACGACGCGCCGCTCGCGCACGGCGGTGGCGACGAGCGTGGCGTCCTCGATGTGATTGTCGTAGAGCGTGTCGAAGCCGGCCAGGCGCAGCAGTCGCGCCAGGCCGCCGAGATGGGCGTCGGCGATGAGGCGCGGCGGCGGGGACGGGCAGGGCTTCCCGCAGCGCGCGGCATGGGGATGGACCGACACCCGCTCGCCCGGGCACAAGCGGCGCTCGAGGGGCGCCGGGCGACCGTCGACCAGCACCCTTCCGACCTCGGTGTGCGGGACGCCGAGCGCTTCGATCACGTGCTTGAGGCTGGAGTCGGCCGCGCAGCGGACCTCGAAGCTGCGGTCGCGCCGTGCCGGGGCGAGGAAGGCCGCCAACTCGCCATGGAAGCGGAAGGAGACGAGCCGTGCGGGGGAGAGGGGCACGGGGGTGGCGTCGGACATGGGCAGGGCATTCCCTCGATCGAGCACCGCCACAGCATAGCGCGCGCCGCAGGCGCTTGCTGCTACGCTGTCGGCTGGTTCGTCCGAGGAGATCGAAGATGAAGATCCGCGCCCTGTTCGTCACGCTTTCCGGGCTCTCCGCCGCCGCGGTGGCCGTACTCGTCCTCGCCGCGGTCCCGGCACCCGCCGGCGCGATCGCCCAGCCGGTGGGCCCGGCGATGCCGGAGGAATGCGTCTGTTCGCGCGGCCTGCGCCTCGCGGAGGCGCCGCCCTCGGTCCTGCACAACTGCCAGTGCGGTCCGCTGCAGTGCGTGGTGCACGCGCAGTCCGGCCAGTTGCAGTGCCGCTGAGCCGCGTGTGCGCATGAAGCCGCGCCTCAGCGTGATCACGCTCGCGGTGGACGATCTCGAGCGCGCCGTCGCCTTCTATCGCGACGGCTTGGGCTGGCCGACGCAGGGCATCGTGGGGAGTGCGGCGCAGCATTCGGCGGTCGCCTTCTTCGCGCTGCAGCCCGGGATCCGGCTGGCGCTCTTCCCGCGTACGAGTCTCGCGGTCGAGGCCGGCGTCGCGGAACCGCCGTCGGGCACGAGCGGCTGCCTGCTGAGCCACAACGTCGCCCGGCGCGAGCAGGTCGCCGAGGTGATGGCCGAGGCCGCGGTGGCGGGTGCGCGAATTCTGCGTCCGCCACGCGACACCGCCTGGGGTGGCCATGCGGGCTATTTCGCGGATCTCGACGGGCATCCGTGGGAGGTGGCGTGGAACCCGAAATGGCCGCTGGCGGACGACTGAGTCCCGCGCAGGCTGACTGAGCGGATGCAGCCCGGCGCAACGCGACCGTCCCGCGGCGCGGAACCGGACAGCGCGCGCCTTTGTCCCTAAACTGGCGGTTCGCGCCGAGCCACGCTCTCCACTCCTCACGCCCGACTCCTCGTTTCCCGATGCCTTCCAGCCGCCGCTTCGTCCTCTCGCTCAGCCTCGTCGGTCTCGCCGCGCTGGGCGCCTATGCCTGGTATGCAAACCGTCCGCCGGCCTTGCCGCCGGGGGGCGCGCGGGCGCAGGCGGCAGGCGTGCAAGCGGTGCCGCCTGCGGCGGGGACTGCGGGCGCGAAGGGGGCCGCGGGCGCTGCGGGTGGCTCGCAGGGCGGGCCGGTGGTGGTGGAGACGCACACCGTGGGCGTGCGTGCGCTCGCCGACGACGTCGGCGCGGTCGGCTCGCTGGTGTCGAACGAGTCGGTGGTGCTGCGTCCCGAGGTGTCGGGGCGGATCGAGGCGATCCGCTTTCGCGATGGCGAGGCGGTGCGGCGCGGCGAGGTGCTGATCGAGTTCGACGCCGCGGTGCAGCGCGCCGAGCTGCAGCAGGCGCGCGCCAGCCTGACCTTGGCCGAATCGAACTTCCGCCGCAGCCAGGACCTCTTCTCGCGCAGCTTCGTGAGCCGCAGCAGCCTGGACAACGCGCGCTCGCAGCTCGAGGTGGCGCGCGCCGGGGTGGCGCTCGCGCAGGCCAGGCTCGCGCGCATGCAGATCCGCGCGCCGTTTGCCGGCGTCGTGGGCATCCGCAGCGTGAGCCCCGGCGACTTCGTCAAGGACGGCGAGGCCATGATCAACCTCGAGGACATCGCCACGCTGAAGGTGGATTTCCGCCTGCCCGAGCTCTACCTCGACCGTGTGCGCCCCGGGCAGACGGTGGAGATCGCGAGCGACGTGCTGGCGGGCGAGCGTTTCGCCGCCACGGTCGAGGCGATCGATCCGCTGGTCGATGCGCAGGGGCGCGCGCTCAGGCTGCGCGCGAGCCTGCCCAACCCCGAGCTGCGCCTGCGCCCGGGCGTGTTCGTACGCGTGCGCCTGATCCTCGCCGAGCGCGCCGACGTCGTGATGGTGCCCGAGGCCGCGCTGGTGCCGGCGCCGGGCAACACCCAGTTCGTATACCGGGTCGCCGAGGGCAAGGCGCAGCGCGTCGAGGTGCGCACCGGCACGCGGCGCGACGCGATGGTGGAGGTGGTCGAGGGCGTGCAGGCGGGCGAGGTGGTGGTGACCGCCGGCCAGCTCAAGCTGCGCGACGGCGCGGCGGTGAAGCTGGCCGCGGGCGGCGTGGCGCGGGCGGACTGAGCGATGGTCCTCTCCGAGCTCTGCATCCGCCGCCCGGTGTTCGCCACCGTGCTGTCGCTGCTCGTGCTGCTGGTGGGCCTGATGTCGTACTCGCGGCTCACCGTGCGCGAGTACCCCAACATCGACGAGCCGGTCGTGACGGTGGATACGCGCTACCGTGGCGCCAGCGCCGAGATCGTCGAGTCGCAGGTCACCAAGCCGCTGGAGGACTCGCTCGCCGGCATCGAGGGCGTGGACGTGCTGTCCTCGATCAGCCGCCAGGAGCGCAGCCAGATCACGGTGCGCTTCCGCGTCGAGCGCAGCGCCGATTCGGCTGCGGCCGACGTGCGCGACCGCGTGTCGCGCGTGCGCCAGCGCCTGCCCGACGACATCGACGAGCCGGTGATCGCCAAGGTCGAGGCCGACGCCAGCCCGATCATCTGGGTGGCTTTTTCCTCCGACCGCCACGCGCCGATGGAGATCAGCGACTTCGCCAACCGCGTCATCAAGCCGCGTCTGCAGACCTTGCCCGGTGCGGCCGATGCGCGCCTGTTCGGCGACCGCCGCTCGGCGATGCGGGTGTGGCTCGATCGCGACCGCCTCGCCGCCTTCGGCCTGACCGTGCAGGAGGTGGAAGACGCGATCCGGCGCCAGAACGTGGAACTGCCCGCCGGGCGCATCGAGAGCCGCGAGCGCGAGTTCGCCGTCGTGGCGCAGACCGACCTCGCCCGGCCCGAGCAGTTCGGCGCCATCGTGCTGCGCCAGGGCGACACCGCCGACGCCTACCCGGTGCGCATCCGCGACGTCGGCCGGGTGGAGGTGGCACCCGAGAGCGAGCGCACCTCGGTGCGCTTCATGGGGCGGCCGGCGGTGTCGATCGGCCTCATCAAGCAATCGGTGGCGAACCCGCTCGACCTCAAGCGTGGCCTGGACGAGATGATGCCGCGGCTGCAGGCCGAGCTGCCCGAAGGCATGTCGATGACCATCGCCAACGACACCACGGTGTTCATCGAGCGCTCGATCGACGCGGTGTTCTCCACCATCTGGGAGGCGGTGCTGCTGGTGGCCGCGGTGTGCCTGTTCTTCCTGCGCAACTGGCGGGCGATGCTGGTGCCGCTGGTGACGATCCCGGTGTCGCTGGTGGGCGCGTTCACGCTGATGCTGGTGCTCGGCTTCTCGATCAACACGCTCACGCTGCTCGCGCTGGTGCTGGCGATCGGGCTGGTGGTGGACGATGCGATCGTGGTGCTGGAGAACATCTACCGCCACATCGAGGACGGCATGGAGCCGGTCGCCGCCGCCTTCAAGGGCGCCAGGGAGATCGGCTTCGCGGTGGTGGCGATGACGATCACGCTGGCCGCGGTGTACGCGCCGGTGGCCTTCATGAGCGGGCGCACGGGCAAGCTCTTCACCGAGTTCGCGCTCACGCTCGCCGGCGCGGTGATCGTGTCGGGCTTCGTCGCGCTGACGCTGTCGCCGATGATGTGCTCGAAGCTGCTGCGTCACGAGCCCACGCACGGACGGATCTACAACGGCATCGAGCGTTTCCTGGCCTGGCTCACCGGCGGTTATCGCGCTGTGCTCGAGCTGGCGCTGGGCGCGCGCTGGCTGGTGATGCTGGTGTTCGCGGTGGTGGCGGGGAGCTCGGTCTGGCTGATGGGGCAGTTGAAGAGCGAGCTCGCGCCGCTGGAGGACCGCGGTCGGGTGATCGGCATGTTCACCGGCCCGGAGGGCGCCACGCTCGACTACATGGCGCGTTACGCCGAGGAGATCGAGCGCATCTACGCCGGCCTGCCGGAAGTCGATCGCTATCTGGTGATCGCCGGCAACCCGACGGTGTCGCAGGGCATCTCCTTCGTCGGCTTCACCGACTGGTCGGAGCGTACGCGTACGGCCGGGGAGATCTCGAGCGGACTGCAGCCCAAGCTGCGCGCCGTGCCGGGCGTGAATGCCTTCCCGATCATGCCGGCTTCGTTCGGGCAGAGTGCGCGCTCGCGGCCGGTGAGCTTCGTGGTGGCGACCTCGGAGGGCTACGACGCGCTCGCGCGCGTGACCGACACCTTCCTCGACGCGATGCGCGACAACCCCGGCTTCCTGTCGCCGGACACCGACCTCAAGCTGACGATGCCCGAGCTTGCGGTGGAGGTGGATCGCGACCGCGCGGCCGACCTCGGGGTCGACGTCGATGTGATCGCGCGCACGCTCGAGAGCATGCTCGGAGGTCGCCAGGTCACGCGCTACAAGCAGGACGCCGAGCAGTACGACGTGATCGTGCAGGTCGGCGCCGGCGAGCGCCGCGACCCGCGCGACATCCGCGACATCTACGTGCGTGCGCGCACCGGCGAGATGGTGCCGCTGACCAGCGTGGTGCAGGTGAGCGAGCGCGTGGCGCCGCGCGAACTCAACCACTTCGGCCAGCGCCGTTCGGTGACCATCTCGGCCAACCTGGCGCCCGATTACGCCCTGGGCGAGGCGCTGCAGTGGATGGACGACACCGCGGCGCGCATCCTGCCGCCGGGCTACAGCACCGACTACGACGGCCAGTCGCGCGAGTTCAAGACCAGCGCGGAGAGCCTCGCGCTGGTCTTCCTGCTCGCGCTCGCCTTCATCTACCTGGTGCTGGCAGCGCAGTTCGAGAGCTTCCGCGACCCCTTCATCATCATGCTGACGGTGCCGCTGTCGATGACCGGCGCGCTCGGCGCGCTATGGCTGACCGGCGGCACGCTCAACGTCTACAGCCAGATCGGCCTGGTGACGCTGGTCGGGCTGATCACCAAGCACGGCATCCTGATCGTGGAGTTCGCCAACCAGCTGCGCGAGCACGGACATGCGCTGCGCGAGGCGGTGGTGGAGGCGGCGGTGCTGCGCCTGCGGCCGATCCTGATGACGACCGGGGCGATGGTGCTGGGCTCGCTACCGCTTGCGCTGGCGACCGGGGCGGGCGCCGAGAGCCGCCAGCAGATCGGCTGGGTGATCGTGGGGGGCTTGCTGATCGGCACCTTCTTCACGCTCTTCGTGGTGCCGACGGTGTACACGCTGCTGGCGCGGCGCGAGCGCGAAGCGCCGGTCGCGGTCGCGCAGGGAGCCGCCTCCTGAAAACGAAGAACCCCGCCGCGCCGGTCGCGCTTGCGGGGTTCGTCACGGTGCCGGGGGGGTGATCAGCTTTCGGTTTCGACCCTCTTCAGGTACGCGTAGATCTGGTCCTTGATCGCCAGCTTTTCCTTCTTCATGACCTCGATCTCGAGACTGGTGCCGGGCACGACGTGGGTCTCGATGTTGTGGATCTTCTGGTCGAGCTCGTTGTGCCTCTCGAAGAGCTGGGTGAAGTGGCGGTCGTTGTGCTTGAGACGGGTGATCAGGTCGCGATATTCGGGGAACATGGGAAGAACTCCTTGGTTCTGGATTGCAAAGGCTACGAACTGGGGCAAAGGAAAAACTTTCCGCTTGGCACCAGTCTACTCCCGCTTCCGGTGCGCGGCCAGCGTGGCGGGCGGGTGTGGCCCGTGGTCGTCGACCCGCTTCGGGCCGCTTGCGGATGGCATTTGCCGGGCTGTTGCGGCGAGCAGGAAAACTGATCGAAAGTTCCTCGGTGCCTCATCCGAACAGGTGGGGGAACAGCTTCGCGCGCTCCTCGCCACTGAGTGCGTTCATGCGCGCGATGTTGCGCTCGGGGATGCGGTCGACCTCGGGGTAATGCTCGATCGCCTTCTCCAGGCTCTCCTCGCGGATGATGTGCAGCAGCGGCCAGGGCGAGCGGTTGGTCAGGTTGCCCGGGTCGTCCGCCTCGGTGTCGGCGAACTGGTACTGCGGGTGGAAGCTCGCCACCTGCAGCTCGCCCTCCCAGCCGAACTGCTCGACCCACAGGTCCACCGCGTCGAGGAAGTCGTTGTAGTCGGCGAAGTCCTCCAGCATGTCGGGGATCGCCAGCAGGGTGGTCTCGAGCTCCGCCACCGGGGTGTCGGAGAGGCGCTCGAGCTCGGCCTGCAGGTCTTCGAGCAGGGCGTCGGCGGTGGTGGCGTGGCTGACCGCGATGCGCACGCGCTTCTCGCGCCGCGGGCGGGCGGCGAAGGGGCAGAGGTCGAGGCCGATGACGACCTCGTCGAGCCACTGCTCGACGTCGGCGATGATCTGTTCATCCATTGGAGCGGTTCCGTTCAGGCGGGATGCAGGGGAAGGTCGTGCAGCAGCCGCAAGGCGGTGTGCAGCACGGCCTCGGGGAGGTCGGGGCGCAGGCAGTCGAGCTCGACGAAGCCCGGCCAGGTCTCGCGGAACTGGCGCTGCCAGGTGAGCTGGCGCTTGGCGAGCTGGCGGGTGGCGGCGACGCCCTTGAAGCGCAGCTCGTCGTAGCCGGTGCCGCCGTCGAGGTATTCCCACACCTGGCGGTAGCCGACGCAGCGCATCGAGGGCATGGACGGGTCGAGCCGATAGCGCGCGCGCAGCTGGCGAACCTCGTCGACCAGGCCGGCGTGGAGCATGGCGTCGAAGCGCTCCTCGATGCGCGCGTGCAGCGCGCCGCGATCCGAGGGCGCGAGCGCGATCGGCAGCAGCCGGCAAGGCAGCGGGTCGTCTTCCTTCTTCGCGTAGCTGTCCGCGAGCGGGCGGCCGGTAAGGCGGACGATCTCGAGCGCGCGCTGGATGCGCTGCGCGTCGCCCGGCTCCAGGCGTGCCGCGGCCTCGGGGTCGAGGCGGGCGAGCTCGGCGTGCAGCGCCGGCCAGCCGCGCCCGGCGGCCTC
>NZ_AMXD01000072.1 GCF_000310185.1 Thauera aminoaromatica S2
GCCCGCACGCGGCTCGCCGCCGCCGACGCGGACCAGGTCGCCGTCGCCGAGCGCGGGCAGCGCGAGCGCGAGCGCGGTGAAATCGTTCACCACGGTCAGCCGGCGCAGGCCGAGCGCGCCGCACAGCGCGCCGATCGAAAAGCGCCAGGGATGATTGGTCATCGCGACGCCGTCGCCGTCGATCGGCGTGGCGATGCCGAAGGCGGCGTAAGCGGGCAGGCGGGCGCCGGTGTCCGCCAACCAGGCGCGCAACGCGGCCTCCGGGCCGCTGTGTTCCGCGCAGCGCAGCGCTCGCAGATGCGTCGGTGCCGCTCCGGGCGCCTCGACGAGGGCGAAGCGCGCGTTGGTGCCGCCGATGTCGGCGACCAGGCGGGGATAGGGAGCAGGGGTGGCGTTCATGACCCCCGATTCTGCCACGTGCAAAGGCGCTTGCCCGGCCCGGGTGTCCGTAGCTGCCCCAAGGCACCTGCCTGTAATCGCCGTGCCCCGATTCCGTTCCCCCGCGCCGTGGTGGGGCCGAATCACCCTGATCAGGACCCCCGTCGCGCCCACGGGGGCTACCCGCCGCCAGCCGGCCTTGTCCGCAGGAGCGACGCAAGTCGCGATTCTCCGCCTGCGTCGCCCGGTGCTCCAGCCGGGGGGGCGGGGGCGCAGCAATTCAAGGTTCCGTCGCGCCTGCGATGGCAACAGGCGCACGGGTTCGTCCGGCCTGCGTTCGTCATCCCGCGGGCGCGGGCCTACAATCGAACGCGGCCTCCCGAACAACCCGCCTGCTCGGTGCAATCATGCCCTCTTCTGCAGCCCCCTCCGTCGGCCCGCAGCCGGTTTCGAGCCCCGCTGCCCCCTGGTGGAAATCCGCCGTCGCCTACCAGCTCTACCCGCGCAGCTTCATGGACAGCGACGGCGACGGCATCGGCGACCTGCGCGGGATCCTCGCGCGGCTCGACTACCTGCAATGGCTGGGCGTCGATGTGATCTGGATTTGCCCGATCTTCGACTCCCCGAACGACGACAACGGCTACGATATCCGCGACTACCGCAAGATCCTGTCGACCTTCGGCACCATGGAGGATTTCGACCGCCTGCTCGCCGAAGTCCACCGTCGCGGCATGAGGCTGATCCTCGACCTGGTGCTCAACCACACCAGCGACGAGCACCCCTGGTTCCTCGAGTCGCGCGCCTCGCCCGACAACCCCAAGCGCGACTGGTACATCTGGCGCGAGGGCCGCGACGGGCATCCGCCCAACAACTGGGAGAGCATCTTCCGCGGCCCCGCGTGGACCCGGGACCCGGCCACCGGGCAGTACTACCTGCACCTGTTCACCCGCCGCCAGCCCGACCTCGACTGGACCAATCCGGAGATGCGCGCGGCCTTCCACGACATCGTGCGCTGGTGGCTGGACAAGGGCATCGACGGCTTCCGCCTCGATGCGGTGAGCCACATCCGCAAGATGCCGGGCCTGCCCGACCTGCCCAATCCACGCGGCCTGCCCTGGGTGCCGTCCTTCGCCATGCACATGAACGTCGACGGCGTGCTCGACACCATCGGCGAGCTCTGCCGCGAGACCTTCCGCCGCTACGACGTGATGACCGTGGGCGAGGCCAACGGCGTCGGCCCGCGCGAGGCGGTGGAGTGGGTGGGCAGCGACCGCGGCCGGCTCGACATGATCTTCCAGTTCGAGCACCTGGCGCTGTGGTCGCGCGCGCCCGGCGCGCCGCTCGACGTGGTCGCGCTCAAGAAGGTGCTGTCGCGCTGGCAGCATGCGCTGCACGGCAAGGGCTGGAACGCGCTCTTCCTGGAGAACCACGACATCCCGCGCGTCGTCTCCAAGTGGGGCGACACCGGCGCGCTGTGGCGCGAGAGCGCGACCGCGCTGGCGACGATGTACTTCCTGATGGAGGGCACGCCCTTCATCTACCAGGGCCAGGAGATCGGCATGACCAACGGCGTCTTCGAGCGCATCGAGGACTTCGACGACGTGCTGGCGAAGAACGACTACGCGCAGCGCCGCCTGGCCGGCGAGGAGGAGGGCGCGATCGTCGCCGACCTTGTCCTCACCGGCCGCGACCCGGCGCGCACGCCGATGCAGTGGGACGACGGCCCTCAGGCGGGCTTCACGCGCGGACGGCCGTGGCTGGCGGTCAATCCCAACCATCGCCGCATCAACGTCGCCCAGCAGCGCCACGACCCGGCTTCGGTGCTCAACCACTACCGCCGCCTGATCGCGCTGCGCAAGGCCGAGCCGGCGCTGGTGCTCGGCGACTATCGCCTGCTGATGAAGGACGACGCGCAGATCTACGCCTACCAGCGCCGGCTGGACGGCGAGCGCATTGCGGTGATCGTCAACCTGAGCCCTCGCCCGGCGCGCTTCGATCATCCCGGCGTGGTGCTCCGCCACGAACGCCTGCTGCTCGCCAACCGCGCCGTCGAAGCGCACCCTGCCGCCCACGCGCTCGAGCTCGCACCCTACGAGGCCCGCGTATACCGCGTGGGAAAAATGTAGGCGCGCCGCAAGGCGCGAAACGGGCGCTCCGGAGATCGACGCACGTCGACAGCTGATCGCCGGTTACGCCCGCAGCCGTGCCGGTTAATGTAGAAGGAGCGCCGCAAGGCGCGAATCGGGCGTCGGGTCAGCGGTGCCGGACCAGGGCCGCATGGACGGTGGCAATGCCTTCGAGTGCACCGCAGCGCAGGTGGATCGCGCCCGCCGGGAGCATCGGCTCCGCCTGCGGGTTGATGCGCACCAGCCGTCCGCCGATCGACTCGGCGAAGCGGCGCACCGTGGGCACGTTCTCGCCCGCGCCGAGCTCGATCACCACGGGCCTGCGCACGTGCTCCAGCCAGGCGACCAGCCCCGCCTCCTGCGCCTCGGTGCGGCGTGGAATCCAGGCCCAGTCGCCGAACATCAGGATGTTGGGCCGCGCGACGCCGCCGCAATGCGGGCAGCGCGGCGGCTCGCCGAGCAGTCTGCAGGCTTCCTCGTCCACCTGCGGCTCGAAGCCCTCCGCGCACCACACCGCGCCCCGGCAGCCGCGCTGGCACTGCAGGTGATGAATCGAGCCGTGCACCTCCATGATCCGCGCATCGGCAAAGCCGGCCTTCTGAAACTGCCCATCCACATTCGAGGTAAAGACGAAGGCGCCGCCGCGCAATCCCGCGGCGATCTCCTGCAGCAGCGCGAAGCCCCGGTGCGGCACGGTGCGCCGGTAGAGCGCCAGGCGGTGCCCGTAGAACCCCCAGGCGAGCGCCGGATCGCGCTCGAACGCGGCCGGATTGGCGATCTCCTCGAAGCGCACGTGGGCGCGGCCGAGCGCCGGATAGGCCCGCCAGAAGCCCTCGGGGCCGCGGAAATCCGGCAGCCCGGAATCCACCCCCATGCCCGCGCCCGCGGCGACGATCAGCCCGTCGGTCTCGCGCAGCCATCGGGCGATGCGGGCAAGGGGATCGGCAGGTGGATTCATCGGCTTTCGGAGGCGGAGAAGGGATTTCTCAGGGCAGTGCCGGTGCGATCTGATAGGGGTCGTCTCAGAAAACGGAAAATAAAGCACGCTAAGCGTGCGTGGAGGCTGGCACCCAGCGGTACAGCGTCGGAATGGACACGCCGAGGTTCTTGGCCACGTCCTTGGGCGGCACCCCGCTGGCCAGCAGCTTCTTGGCCGACTCGATCTTGCTGTCGGTCATCTTCGGCTTGCGGCCGCCTTTGCGGCCGAGCTGCTTGGCGACTTCCAGCCCGGCGCGGGTGCGCTCGACGGTCAGCTCGCGCTCCATTTCGGCAAGGCTCGCCATGACGTGGAAGAAGAACCGCCCGGATGGTGTGCCGGTGTCGATGGAGTCGGTGAGGCTCCTGAACTGGACACCGTGCTTGTGCAGATCGCCGACCAGATCGACCAGTTGCTTGACCGACCGGCCCAGCCGGTCGAGCTTCCAGACGACCAAAGTATCGCCTTCGCGCAGCATTTCGAGCGTCTTGGCCAAGCCAGGCCGGTCTGCCCGCGTGCCACTCACCTTGTCCTCGAAGACCTTTTTACATCCGGCCTTGCTCAAGGCTTCGCGTTGCAGCTCCAGGTTCTGATCCTGCGTCGAGACGCGCGCATAGCCAATCAACATGGCTTGTCTCGCGCCCGGTCGATGCGTTCCTGCATCGCCTGCATCACTTCTTCGTGGGTGTACGATCTGGCGTTGGCGTCGGTGGCTTGCCGCAGGGCTTCCTCAACCTCGCGCGTCATCCGCTCGTAATCCTCCGGCCACAGCGCTTGCTCCATGCGCAGCGACGCCTGACCCAGCAGGTGCAGCAGGCTGAACAGCCGCATGTCGTTGGTGGCGACGATGCGCTCCCGAATCTGCTCCTGAATAGCTTCGCTAGCCCGATGCGCTTGTGGTGTGGCAGTCCCCTCGTAGTCAGCGGGGAATTCCGCTTCCTCGGCAATCCTTGCCCAGGCGCTGGCCAGCGCCTCGATGGTTGACGTGCTCATTTCCGCCGCTCCTGTGCTCTTTGGCGAATCAACCGGCCAAGGGGCCTCGACGCGAAAACCAGCAGCATCACGCCTATCGGATACCAGGTCGAGAAGACCACCAAGGCATCGAAGGCTGGCCGTCCGGTGTTGGTAGGCAGTACGGCGGTCACAGCCATCAACCCGCCGACCGTCCAGATGATGCGCCACACGTAGGGCATCACGCGGGGCACGTAGCCGTCATCGAAAGCGGTCTGGTAGTAGCGGCGCAGGCCGCGCTCGGCAAGCGCCTGGCGCTGCCGCTCCGACAGCGCATCCGTCCGGCCATACCAGCGCCGGAATGGTGGACAGCGCAGCAGCAAAGGGGTGAAGAGGATCATCACCGCCACGATCGCGACACCCCACGCCATGACGGCGCCGGCATCGGGCCGCTTGGCGTTCTCGATCACGGGCGCGAAGACGCCCGGAGCACCGATCATCCAGAACAGCGCAATGTGCTGATGGAAGGAGAGCTTCATTTGCTCATCCACTTGCGCAGCAGGCGCTTTTTCAGGGAGGCGCGTTCTTGCGGGTTGCGTCCCTTGTGATTGGCGATGCGATCCGCCGTGGCGGCCTGGCGCTTGACGGGCCAGTAGGAGCGGCCATCCTTGCCCATCGACCAGACGCTGCTGGCCTGGTTTTCCAGCAGGGGCAGATGGGCGCTCAGGGCTTCGGGCGACGCGCTGGTCAGCGCCGTGCGCTCACGGGTGCGCCAGCGCTGATGCCAGAGCTTCTTGTCCTCGCGCTCGCTGCCGCAGGTCGTGTGCCCGACGATGGGTGTTTTGCGGCGGCTGCGGCTCATAACGTAGTGGTCTCCAAGAACATTCAGGACTGATCCCAGGCGTCGATGGTCAAGACCTGATCGGCAGGACAGGCGGCTACGCGGTCGGGAACTGGATGGTGTTCAGTCTCATGCCGACCCCATTCGATTGATCGCGTCGCTTGCGGCACGCTGCGACGCAAGGAGGTTTGCGACCTGGTTTAGCAGCCGTGTCCGCTGCATGTCTGTTACCTATCTCCCCGACCGCTCATTGGACCAACTCCAGAGATTGGGCTCTATCGCTCAGCCAATACGAAACCGGCATTGGCTGATGCCACAACCGAGACGAACACAAATGGCTCGGTACCTGTATTTCGCGCCCCGTGCACTTGGCCCGGTCTTGCCACGGCTATCTCACCTTCCCTGAGGGCACGAACAATCCCATTGCCCTGAAAGTAATCAGCCATTCCCGACAAAACAGTCCACGTGTCTTGGCCGTGAGGATGAATGTGAGCCGCAATTTCCTGCCCGGGATGGACATGCCAAACCACGATAATTGAGTCTCGGGTTTCAAGCACAACGGAACGAATAGGCTCGCCTTCGGACGGCTGAACATACTCGGCTACAGAAAATATTCTCGATTCAACAGTCATCGGAGATCCCTCTTTCACAGTGCCCCCAGACAGGCTGGATATGAGTTCTAACTCGAATTTGAACGGGAGGCTGGTCGTGCGGTCGTGCAGTTGCCGATGAGCGTGTCGGCTGCTGCCTCCTTGCCCACCAGCGAACTCACGTCCGTTGCGGCCATCCAGAAGGTCTTGCCCGAGCGCGGCTCATAGGTCGCGGGATCGAACACGCCAGAGGGGCCGAACATCGGCGGCTTGATTGGTCATGGCTCCATGCCTTTGTCGTTACGGTCTTCATCGTCGGCATCCTGACGCACGGCGGGCAATTGCTGGAGCAACGCCGGCAGCCATTCCTGTACCGTCTCCCACACCACATCGAGGTTGATGTCGAAATAGCCGTGAGCCATGCGATTACGCATATTGCGCATGCTGCGCCACGGCACGTCGGCATGCGCCTGGGTGAACTCGACGTAGCCATCCATCACCTTTGTGGCCGCCTCGCCGATGACGATCAGGCTCATGATGACGGCCTGCTGGGTGCGCTTGTCGGCCAAGAAGTCGTCCTTGGCCATCCCTTCCACGAAGCTGCGCGCATCGGTTGCGGCCTGCTGAATGTGGTCGAGGTAATCGGGCAGGCGGTTCTCGCTCATATCGGTTGCGCCTCCGCGAGCACCTTGGCCCGGAACTTCGGCGGCAGGTCGCCGGGAGTCAGCAGATCGACGTCAACGCCGAGCAGCGATTTCAGTTCTTCTTCCAAATCGCCCAAGTCCAACAACGTGGCACCGGGCAGCGCATCGACCAACAGGTCGAGGTCGCTGCCATCCCGGTCGGTGCCATGCAGCACCGAGCCGAAGACGCGCGGGTTCGCGGCGCGAAAGCGGCCTACCGCTTCACGCACTGCGCTTCGCTTCATGTCAAGCACAACAGACGGTCGCATGCGCATCCTTTCTTATCGAAACTCGTTGAGATGATATGCAATCAAGAATAGAATTTCAAGAACTATTTTCGAGAATCGCAATGCCTTGATTCCCGTGCCGCGCCGGTTGCCTTGGCGGGCTTGTCACAAACCTACGTTTTCAAGAAGAAGGAAACCGCATGCCCCGCCGTTCGATCCTCTCCGCCGCCGAGCGCGAAAGCCTGCTGGCGTTGCCGGACACCAAGGATGAGTTGATCCGTCACTACACGTTCAGCGAAAGCGACCTCTCCATCATCCGGCAGCGGCGCGGCCCGGCCAATCGGCTGGGCTTCGCGGTGCAGCTCTGCTACCTGCGCTTTCCCGGCGTCATCCTTGGCGCTGATGAGCCACCGTTCCCGCCATTGCTGAGACTGGTCGCCAACCAGCTCAAGGTCGGCATCGAAAGCTGGGACGAGTACGGGCAGCGTGAGCAGACCCGACGCGAGCACCTGGTCGAGCTGCAAACGGTGTTCGGCTTCCAGCCGTTCACGATTGGCCACTACCGGCAGGCTGTCCAGTTGCTGACCGAGCTGGCCATGCAAACCGACAAGGGCATCGTGCTGGCCAGAGCCTTGATCGAGCACCTGCGGCGGCAGTCGGTCATTGTGCCCGCCCTCAACGCCGTCGAGCGGGCGAGCGCCGAAGCGATTACCCGCGCCAACCGGCGTCTCTACGACGCCTTGGCTGAGCCGCTGACGGACGTGCATCGCCGTCGCCTCGACGATCTGCTCAAGCGCCGCGACAACGGCAAGACGACGTGGCTGGCCTGGCTGCGGCAATCCCCGGTCAAACCGAACTCGCGGCACATGCTGGAACACATCGAACGCCTCAAGGCGTGGCAGGCGCTCGACCTGCCCTCCGGCATCGAGCGGCTGGTTCACCAGAACCGGCTGCTCAAGATCGCCCGCGAGGGCGGCCAGATGACGCCCGCCGACCTGGCGAAGTTCGAGCCGCAGCGGCGTTACGCGACCCTGGTGGCGCTCGCCATCGAGGGCATGGCCACCGTCACCGACGAAATCATCGACCTGCATGACCGCATCCTGGGCAAGCTGTTCAATGCCGCCAAGAACAAGCATCAGCAGCAGTTCCAGGCATCCGGCAAGGCGATCAATGCCAAGGTGCGGCTGTTCGGGCGCATCGGCCAGGCGCTGATCGAGGCCAAGCAAGCGGGCCGCGATCCGTTCGCCGCCATCGAGGCCGTCATGTCCTGGGATGCTTTCGCCGAGAGCGTCACCGAAGCGCAGCGGCTCGCGCAACCCGAGGACTTCGATTTCCTGCACCGCATCGGCGAGAGCTACGCCACGCTGCGCCGCTACGCGCCGGAATTTCTCGACGTGCTCAAGTTGCGGGCCGCGCCCGCCGCCAAGGACGTACTCGACGCCATCGAGGTGCTGCGCAGCATGAACAGCGACAACGCCCGCAAGGTGCCCACCGACGCGCCGACCGAGTTCATCAAGCCGCGCTGGCAGAAGCTGGTGATGACCGACACCGGCATCGACCGGCGCTACTACGAACTGTGCGCGCTGTCGGAGCTGAAGAACGCGCTGCGCTCCGGCGACATCTGGGTGCAAGGCTCGCGCCAGTTCAAGGACTTCGAGGACTACCTGGTGCCGCCCGCGAAATTCGCCAGCCTCAAGCAGGCCAGCGAATTGCCGCTGGCCGTGGCCACCGATTGCGACCAGTACCTGCATGACCGGCTGACGCTGCTGGAAACGCAGCTCGCCACCGTCAACCGCATGGCGCTGGCCAACGAGCTGCCGGACGCCATCATCACGGAGTCGGGCCTGAAGATCACGCCGCTCGATGCGGCGGTGCCCGATACCGCACAGGCCCTGATCGACCAGACGGCGATGATCCTACCGCACGTCAAGATCACCGAATTGCTGCTGGAGGTAGACGAATGGACGGGCTTCACCCGGCACTTCGCCCACCTGAAGTCAGGCGACCTGGCCAAGGACAAAAACCTGTTGCTGACCACGATCCTCGCCGACGCGATCAACCTGGGCCTGACCAAGATGGCGGAATCGTGCCCCGGCACGACCTACGCCAAGCTGGCCTGGCTGCAAGCCTGGCACATCCGCGACGAAACCTACGGGGCGGCACTGGCCGAGCTGGTCAACGCGCAGTTCCGACATCCCTTCGCCGAGCATTGGGGCGACGGCACCACGTCATCGTCGGACGGCCAGAACTTCCGCACCGGCAGCAAGGCCGAGAGCACCGGCCACATCAATCCGAAATACGGCAGCAGCCCAGGGCGGACGTTCTACACCCATATCTCCGACCAGTACGCGCCGTTCCACACCAAGGTCGTGAACGTCGGCGTGCGCGACTCGACCTACGTGCTCGACGGCCTGCTGTATCACGAATCCGACCTGCGGATCGAGGAGCACTACACCGACACGGCAGGGTTCACGGACCACGTCTTCGCGTTGATGCACCTGCTGGGCTTCCGCTTCGCCCCGCGCATTCGTGACCTGGGCGACACCAAGCTCTACATCCCGAAGGGCGATGCCACCTACGAGGCGTTGAAACCGATGATCGGCGGCACGCTCAACATCAAGCACGTCCGCGCCCATTGGGATGAAATCCTGCGGATGGCCACCTCGATCAAGCAGGGCACGGCGACGGCCTCGCTGATGCTCAGGAAGCTTGGCAGCTACCCGCGCCAGAACGGCCTGGCCGTCGCCCTGCGTGAGCTGGGACGCATCGAGCGCACACTGTTCATCCTGGACTGGCTGCAAAGCGTCGAGCTGCGCCGCCGCGTGCATGCCGGGCTGAACAAAGGCGAGGCGCGCAACGCGCTGGCCCGCGCCGTGTTCTTCAACCGCCTGGGGGAAATCCGCGACCGCAGCTTCGAGCAGCAGCGCTACCGGGCCAGCGGCCTCAACCTGGTGACGGCGGCCATCGTGCTATGGAACACGGTCTATCTGGAGCGGGCCGCGAACGCCTTGCGTGGCCACGGTCAAGCCGTCGATGACGGCCTGTTGCAGTACCTGTCGCCGCTCGGCTGGGAGCACATCAACCTGACCGGCGATTACCTCTGGCGCAGCAGCGCCAAGATCGGCGCGGGCAAGTTCAGGCCGCTACGGCCGCTGCAACCGGCTTAGCGTGCTTTATTTTCCGTTTTCTGAGACGACCCCTAGCTCAGAAACTGCGGGTATGCAGTGCGCTCCAGTGACGCCATCCTGATCCTCCGGTATCCGTGCCAGCATGCAAGGGTAACGGAGAATTGCAGCGGTTGGCACGTCATCAGGATTAGTTGTAGATCAACCGGTTACAGGTGATATGTACAGTTTTTCCCCTTATCCCGGTCATACGCCATCTCCTTGCCGAGCCAGCGGCCGCAGCACCCACGCAAGGCACGGCGGGTGTCGCGGAGGTCCTGCAGGCGACAGACTGGATCGACGCCGATTTCCTGCGTGCGGAGCGGGAGGCGCTGGGCGAGGAGACCGTGGCCGACATCGTCGGCGTCTTTCGCACGCAGGGCCAGCCGCTGATCGACGCGCTGCTCGCCGCCGCCCGCGCCGGCGAGCACGAAGCCTGCGCACGCCTCGCGCACAAGCTGCGCGGCGCCGCGGGCAACGTGGGGGCAGGGCGGCTGGCGGAATGCGCGGGCGCGCTGGAGGAGGCGCTGAAACCGGACCCGAAGGGGGACGCGCCGCGCGCGGGCGCGATCGGCGACCTGGCCGCGCGCGCGGGCGAGCTGGGCGAGGCCTGGTCGTACACGCTGCAGGCGCTCGACGCCTTGCGTTCTGCGGCGGACGACGCCGAAGCGCAAAGGCCGGATCAGACCCCGCCAGGCTCGACGTCGGCAGCCAGCCGATAGCCCTCGCCGCGGATCGTTGCGATCAGCGAGTCCGTACGTGCCGGATCGTCGAGCTTCGCGCGCAGGCGGCGCACCAGCACATCCACCGAACGGTCCTGCGGCGACCAGTCGTGCCCGCTCACCGCGCGGCTGAGGCGATCGCGGTCGAGGATCTCGCCGGGGTGGCGCACCAGCAGCGCGAGCACTTCGAATTCGCCGCGCGTCAGCGCCACGTCCTGCCCCGCGCGGTCGCGCAGCCTGCGCCGCGAAAGTTCCAGCACCCAGCCCGCGAAGCGCAGGCTGTCCGCCGTCTCCGCCGGACGCGTCGCGCTGCGCCGCAGCAGGCTCTTGACGCGGGCGAGCAGCTCGCGCGGGTTGAAGGGCTTGGTCACGTAGTCGTCGGCCCCCACCTCGAGCCCGACGATCTTGTCGACGTCGTCGTTGCGGCTGGTGACGAGGATGATGCCGATCGAGGCGTCGCGCGCGCGCAGCTCGCGCGCCAACGACAAGCCGTCCTGACCGGGCAGGTTGATGTCGAGGAGCACGAGGTCGACCTCTCCCTGGGCGAGCTGTCGCCAGAAGGACTCGCCGTCGCCGGCCAGCAGCACGCGGTAGCCTTCCTTTGAAAAGTAGGCATTCATGCGCGCCTGCGCGACGAGATCGTCGTCGACGACCAAGAGGGTGACGTGGGATTCGAGGGGCGCTTGCATGGGATCGCGAGGGACGCGAGGGGTGGGAGGCAGGAAGGAGCGAGGAGGACAGGCGGGATTCTAAGGCTGGAAGGCGAATTCTTCGCACCGAGATGCCATGTCGGATATTTGTTTACATAACACATATTCTCGCTGTTTTAGTTGCACCTACTGCAGGGGGACTTCCTGGCCGCGAGCGCGCTTGCGGGAACGCTGCAGCACGCGCGTGCAATGCCAGATTGAAAACCCTGGTGCGGGGAAAGAGACTCGAACTCTCACGCCTTGCGGCGCTGGAACCTAAATCCAGTGCGTCTACCAATTCCGCCATCCCCGCACACTTCAGCACAAGTGAAGCGGCGCGCATTATACACGCGCCGCTTCGCGTACCGGGCGGCAGCGGCTGATCCGACGCTCAAGCCGTGCTGCGGCCGTAGGTGTCCTCGAAGCGGACGATGTCGTCCTCGCCGAGGTAGCTGCCCGACTGCACCTCGATGATCTCGAGCGGGACCTTGCCCGGGTTCGACAGGCGGTGGGTGTGGCCGAGCGGGATGTAGGTCGATTCATTCTCGGCGAGCAGGAAGCTGCGCTCGCCGTTGGTGACCTCCGCCGTACCCTTCACCACGATCCAGTGCTCGGCGCGGTGGTGGTGCATCTGCAGGCTGAGCTTGGCGCCCGGATTGACCACGATGCGCTTGACCTGGAAGCGCTCGCCGGCGTCGATCGAGTCGTACCAGCCCCAGGGACGATAGACCTTGCGATGGCTCTGGGTGAGCGTGCGGCCCTCGGCCTTCAGGCGCGCGACCACCTTCTTGACGTCCTGCGTGCGATCCTTGTGCGCGACCATCACCGCGTCGGGGGTCTCGACCACCACCATGTCCTCGCAGCCCACCGCGGCGACCAGGCGGCTGCCGGCGTGCACCAGCGTGTTGCGGCAGGCCTCGAAGAGGACCTCGCCGCGCGCGGCGTTACCCTCCCCGTCCTTGGCCGACACCGCCCACAGCGCGTCCCAGGCGCCCACGTCGGACCATCCGGCCGACAGCGGCACGACCACGCCCTGCCCGAGCTCCGGCGCTTCGGCGAGCTTCTCCATGACTGCGTAGTCGATCGAGTCGCTCGGGCTGCGCTCGAAGGCGGCGGTGTCGAGACGGATGAAGTCCGCGTCGTGGGTGCAGCCGGTGACCGCCGTCGTGCAGGCCGCGGCCATCTCGGGCGCGAAGCGACGGATCGCCGCCAACCACACCGAGGCCTTCATCATGAAGATGCCGCTGTTCCAGTAGTAGGCGCCGCTCGCCACGTAGGCCTCGGCGGTGGCGCGGTCGGGTTTCTCGACGAACTCGAGCAGTGCGCGCGCGCCCTCGCCCTCCGCCAGCGCCTCGCCGCTGCGGAGGTAGCCGTAGCCGGTCTCGGGGCGGTCGGGCACGATGCCGAAGGTCACCAGCGCACCCTTGGCTGCCGCCTTGGCGCCGATCGCGATCGCATGCTGGAAAGCGACCTGTTCGGTGATGACGTGGTCGGCAGGCATCACCAGCAGGATCGGATCGCCCTCCTCCACCGCAACCAGCGCGGCCAAAGTGAGCGCCGGCGCGGTGTTGCGTCCCACCGGCTCGAGTACGATCTGTGGCGAACGTACGCCGATCTGGCGGAGTTGTTCGGCGATGATGAAGCGATACTCCTCGTTGGTGACGACCAGCGGACGCGGGTCGACCTCGCCGCCGGGGAAGTCCTTCAGGCGCAGCGCGGTCTCCTGCAGCAGCGAGCGCTCGCCGGTAAGGGGGAGGAGTTGCTTGGGATAGCTCTCGCGCGACGCCGGCCACAGTCGGGTGCCGGAGCCGCCGGAGAGGATCACGCTCTTGATGGTCATGAATCGGGTCCTTGCGTTGTTCTGTCGTTCGGCCGGGTGCTTCAGTCCAGGATCTCGCGCAGCATGCGGGCGACGCCGTCGCGCCAGTCGGGCAGCGCGAGACCGAAGCGTTCGCGCAGCCGCGAGGTGTCGAGCCGTGAATTGAGCGGCCGCGCCGCGGCGGTCGGATAGTCGCGGGTGCCGATCGGCGCGATCTCGCCTGCCTTGAGCGTCGCCCCGAGCTTGCGCGCTTGCTCGATCACGAAGCTTGCGTAGCCATGCCAGCTCGTCTCGCCGCCCGCGGCGAGGTGATAGGTGCCGCCCAGGCTGCGGTCCGCGTGTTCGGCACGGAGGGCATGCGCGCTGACATCGGCGATCAGCTCCGCGCCGGTGGGTGCGCCGAGCTGGTCGGCGATGACGGTCAGGCGTTCGCGCTCGGCCGCGAGGCGCAGCATCGTGCGGGCGAAGTTGCCGCCGCGCGCCGCATACACCCAGGACGTGCGCAGGATCAGGTGACGGCAGCCCGCGGCGCGGATCGCCTCCTCTCCGGCGAGCTTGCTGCGGCCGTACACGGAAAGCGGTGCGGTCGGGGCATTCTCGCGCCAGGGGGTGTCACCGCTGCCGTCGAAGACGTAGTCGGTCGAGTAATGCACCAGCAGCGCGCCCACGGTCGCCGCGGCCCGGGCCAGCACGCCCGGCGCCTCCGCGTTGATGCGCTGCGCGCGCTCGACATCGGTCTCGGCCTTGTCGACAGCGGTGTAGGCGGCGGCGTTGACGATCACGTCGGGGGCCAGGCTGCGCACGGTGCGGTCGATGCCATCGAGGTCCTCGAGGTCGCCATGCAGGCCGTCGGCGCCGCCACGGTCGAGCGCGACGACGGTGCCGACCGGCGCGAGCGCGCGCTGCAGCTCCCAGCCGACCTGGCCGTTCTTGCCGAGCAGCAGGATCTTCATGCGCGGGCCTCGCGTCCGGCGTAGTTGCGCGCCACCCAGTCGCGATAGGCGCCGCTCTGCACGTTGGCGATCCAGGCCGGGTTGTCCAGGTACCACCGCACGGTCTTGCGGATGCCGCTCTGGAAGGTCTCCGCCGGCCGCCAGCCGAGCTCGCGTTCGATCTTGCGCGCGTCGATCGCGTAGCGGCGGTCGTGGCCGGGGCGATCCTTGACATAGGTGATCAGGCGGGCGTGGCTGCCGGCTGCACTCGGGCGCAGCTCGTCGAGCAGCGCGCACAGGGTGTGCACGATCTCGAGGTTGGCCATCTCGTTCCATCCGCCGACGTTGTAGGTCTCGCCGAGGCGGCCGCGCGCCAGCACTTCGCGGATCGCGCTGCAGTGATCGCCCACGTAGAGCCAGTCGCGCACGTTCTGGCCGTCGCCGTAGATCGGCAGCGGCTTGCCGGCGAGCGCGTTCACGATCATCAGCGGGATCAGCTTCTCGGGGAACTGGTAGGGGCCGTAGTTGTTCGAGCAGTTGGTGGTGAGCACCGGCAGGCCGTAGGTGTGATGCCAGGCGCGCACCAGGTGGTCGCTCGCCGCCTTGCTCGCCGAGTAGGGGCTGTTGGGCTCGTAGGCCTTGGTCTCGGTGAAGGCGGGATCGTTCGGGCCGAGCGAGCCGTAGACCTCGTCGGTGCTCACGTGCAGGAAGCGGAAGGCCTCGCGCTCGCCGGCGGGAAGCGCGCTCCAGTGCGCGCGCGCCGCTTCGAGCAGGGTGAAGGTGCCGTCTACGTTGGTGCGCACGAAGGCGCCGGGACCGTGGATGGAGCGGTCGACGTGGCTCTCCGCGGCGAAGTGCACCACCGCGCGCGGCTTGTATTCGGCGAACAGGCGCTCGACCAGGGCGCGGTCGCAGATGTCGCCATGCACGAAGAGGTGCCGCGCGTCGCCTTCCAGGCGCGCGAGCGTCTCGCGGTTGCCGGCATAGGTCAGCGCGTCGAGGTTGATCACCGGCTCTTCCGAACCCTGGAGCCAGTCGAGCACGAAGTTCGCGCCGATGAAGCCGGCGCCGCCTGTCACGAGAATCACGTGGGGAATCCTGTTCGAGTCTGGAAAGCTGCCATTATCGCATTCAGGGCAATGGCCGACGAGGAAGGACGCCACTCCGGATCACAGGTTTTGAGTCTCGCTGCACCGCTGCGTCCTTGGGCAATCACTGCGGCGATCGAGCGATGCCCGCCGCGACAAGGGCCGAGAGATCCGGCTCGCAGAAGTTCTCAGGCGTGGCATCGAGTTCGGAAAGGCTGCGGGGAAAGGCGAAAAGGCAGGCATCGCTCGACGCGTATCCCATGAGTCGGGCGGTGTTCTTGGCGATCAGCTTGAACGCGCGTTGCGCGGTGCGGTCGGGGTCGCGATCCACGCGCCCACGGTCGGTGAGTTGCTGCAGCCTTGCAAGCGAAACGATCGAAAGGTGAAACGGCGTACTCGTGTCTCCCGCACTGGCGGCAAAGTTGAAACGCGCCGGTTTCAATTGCATGTCGTCGGCGATCACGACGACGCGAACGACCGTTCCATCCCCTCGCCAGTCGATGCTGCCGATCAATGCATCGAGGAGCGGACGCGCATCCATGAGCCCGAGCGTTGGCCGAAAAGGCGCGAGATCCATCTTGGTCGGGATCGTCACGATCGGTGGTGCAAGGCTGCCTTGCAGGCGCGCGACCAGTTTCGGAACAAAGCGTTGGTCGGCGATCTCCTCGTGGATGTGAAGGGCTACCGCCGTCGGACGCAAGGTCCGGCCGGCAGCATGGTCGTTGGCCTGGCTGTGGCCGGTAGCCAGAAACGACAGCAACATGCCCATCACAAGTCGGTTGTACCTTGTGGGCTTGAAGTTCTTCGGCATAATCCAGGGCAGCTCCTGATCGGCGGGAAACGCATGCAGCATAGCTACAGTTTCGACCTCGTGCTCGGCCACCTCCGCCTTCTGCAGCAGGGCTCGGACCTGACGAGCGATGCGCGTTGGGCGGCCGACGAGAGCCCTGAAGCATGCGCGACCCTGTCCACGCGTGCGCGTGAAACCGTCGAACGATTGAAGAAGGCGTTTCCCGATCTGCAGCCATTGCCGGTGGAGGCAGAAGAAGTACCGGATCTGCTCGGCCGCGTTCAGGACCCGGAGGTTTCCATCCGGCGCCTGCATCGCTTCGCACGCCTGGTCGGCACCTGGGAGTGCGGGAGCGTCCTGATCGGCACCTACGACAACTCGATCGAGGTGAGCCTCGCCGTCGACGCCGAGCGCTTGAACAGCGGCAACCTGAATGAATCCCTTGCACGCTTGCTGACCTGCCTTGAATCCGCGACGCACTTCAACTTCCTGGACCAGGAGGGGCGTCGAACGCTCGAGCCGGTGTCCGCCGCTGCCTTGCTGCTCGAGCGGCACCACAAGGGCCTCTTGGCGCTGCAACGCGCAACGCGCCGATCGCGGCGGCTGCAAGCCCTCGCAGCACCTAGCGCCATCCTGATGACGATAGTGGTCGCGACCCTCGCGTTCCTGATCGTTCGAGGCGCCGTCGAGCACGGGAGCCTCGTGCTGCGCACCGATTGGGCCAGAGACGCGGTCTTCGTCACGACCGCCCTGACACCGCCCGCATCGGGCTTCAGCCTGTCACCCGGCTACACGCTCGAGGGCCACATCCTGGAGACGGGCGAGCGCGCTCGTCTTGCGGTGTCGCGGGATGTGTATATCCGTGCGGCGCCCGGTGCCCGCCACACTGTCCTGCGCACCAACGATCCCGCCACGCCCTGGGTGTTGAGGGCGACGTTCAACCCCGGCGAGGCTGTCTTACGGGTCGGAGATGGCGGCGTCGCCTGGTTCGCGCTCGTCGCGCTGCTGCCCGTCGCTCTGTGGGGCGTGCTCGTGTTCTATCCGTGGGTGCGGGTCCGGGGTGAAGGTCGAGCGCTGATGAAGGAGCAGATGAGCAGGAACCTGCTGTCGATTACCAAACTGACACTGCTGCTGGGCGTCGTGGCGCTGATCAAGCGGCTTGCCTGACGGCGCAAGACAACCCATGAACCGGAGGACTCCGTGGAAATCAACCAGAAGAAGCGTTCCAACCGATTGAAGTTCACGTTCAACGACGACAGCTTCAACTATGCGTACAAGGACCGCAGCGGCTCCGGCGACATCGACGTGCAGTACGCCGGCTTCCCGACGAAGGCCTCGGTCTCGATCGAGCGGAACGAATGGCTGCGCAATGCCGGACTGATCTGGTGCGTCATCGGTGTGCTGCAATTGGGGCACGCGATGGTCACCGGCGACTCGCTTCAGGGGCGAGGCTTCTGGCTTCTCATCGGGGTGATCTGCCTTGTCTGGTACCGCTGGGCAACCGTCAAGTATTCGGTTTTCCGCTCGCAAGCGGGTAACGTCCTCGTGATTCAGGACCGCGAGCATGATCGGATCGTCGATGAAATCAACCGCCGGCGAAAGGACCAGCTCCTTGCTCTCTATGGCGAACTGGACATGCGCAACACGCTCGAGGACGAGATCGCAAAGTTCTCTTGGCTGCATGAGCAGGACGTCTTGTCCAAGGACGAACTGGAAGGACGCCTTGCACAGGCGCGCGCGGCCTTTCAGGCGCCAGGGCCGGCAGCATCCAGCCAGCTTCATTGACGGCTGCGCTGGCGAAACGGGCGCGATGAGGTGTTGCCGGCACCGGGCTCGCGTGGCTGGTCCGGCGGGCGTTGGCGTTCTACGCGTCAGACGGAATTTCGCTCTGCCGCGAGCTCCCGTGCAACGGGGTCAGGTGGAGAGGGAACGGATGGCCCTTCATGGTTTCTACATGCGCAAGCGCTCGGCGTAGCCGGTCATCTCCAGGTAGCCGCGCCCGAGCTCGGGGCCCTCCCCGGCCCCCCCCCGCCTCGTGCAGGCGCACCGCGCCCTCCCAATAGATCGCCCCGGTGGAGGCGCGGCTGTCGAGCTCCTGGTCGTCCATCAGCGGCCGCAGCCGGTAGCGCCGTTCGCCCACCGTGACCGCCCACTCCACCGGGTACTCGATTCCGGTGCGCGGCGAGCGCCAGCGGCGCAGCGGTTCGAAGCGCACCTCCGTGGGCGGGTGGATGCGGACGCTGCCATCGCGCGTGCTCGTGGTCGCGGCCGCCCAGAGCGCGCGGCCCTCGTGGTCGCGCATGCGGAAGGCCATCAGGCCGCCGCCGTCGCCGAGGTTGATGCCGATCCAGTCCCAGCCGCGCGCGCCCTCGGGCAGGATCTCGCTCGACCACTCGTGATCCAGCCAGGCATGGCCGCTCACCGCCACCGGCTCGCCATCCAGGCGCAGCGAGCCGCTCACCGCGAGCTGCGGGCGGCTGTAGTAGTAGCTGGCATTGAGCGGATCGGGCGCCTTCTGGCTGTAGCCATCGCGCCCGTTCGGCACTGGCGCGCGGTCCGGGGTGAATTCGAGCTCGAAACCGAAGTCCTCCGCCTCGATGCGGCTGCGGTAGCCGGCCGCCGGGCTCTCTCCTCCTTCGAGGAACCAGTCATCCACCCGTACCGCGGTACGCCCTTCCAGCGCCTCGACCAGTCCGGGATAGGCGCGTCCCGAGCGCTCGGCGTGGCGCAGCCTGCCGGTCGCCGGGTCGGCAACCGCGGCATGCGCGAGCACCAACTGGCGTGGCGCGAAGCGGCTCGGGTTGTCCTCGCCGATGCGCGTGCGCACGCGGAAGAAGGTGAGCTGGAACCCGCGCTCCACCCCCGCCGCATCGCGCAACCAGCCGGTGATGTACCACCACTCGGTGCGATAGGCCGGATGCGCGCCGAAATCCTGCGGAAACACCAGCGCCTTGCCCGGCACGACCGGCGGGTAGGGCGGTCCGGAATCCTGCGCCTGCGCTGCCCCACCGCACACCAGCATCAGCGCTCCCAGGAGCAGCACGCGCAGCCGGACAAGCCGCCTCTCCAGCGCCACAAGCGCAACGCCCGCCGCGAGCCTGCCCGCCCCCACCGCTCCTGACTCCTGACTCCTCACGCCTCACCCCCTACCAATCCGCCTTCACCGCCAGCACCGCCGACCGCCGCATCGCGTGCCTTCCGGCGAGCCGGGCCACCAGCGCCGCCAGCAGCACCAGGCAGACGGCGAAGATCGCCAGCCCGCTCCACGGCACGGCCAGCTCCATGCTCCAGTGGAAGCTCTGCCGGTTGATGATCTCGATCAGCACCCGGGCGATCGCCG
Organism: Thauera aminoaromatica S2; assembly: GCF_000310185.1. Classification (GTDB taxonomy): domain Bacteria; phylum Pseudomonadota; class Gammaproteobacteria; order Burkholderiales; family Rhodocyclaceae; genus Thauera; species Thauera aminoaromatica. The sequence goes on from NZ_AMXD01000072.1 coordinate 19,317, forward strand.
CGCCGCCGGCGAGTCCGGCGATCACGCCCAGCCCTGCGGTCAGCGCGCCCTCGGTGGCGATCAGGCGCCCGATCTCGGCGCGCGTGAAGCCGAGATGGCGCAGCATGCCGAACTCGCCCTGGCGGGTGGCGGCGAGCGCGGCGAAGGTGGTGGCGATGCCGAACAGGCCGATCACCACCGCGACCGCCTCCATCAGGTAGGTGATCAGGAAGGTGCGATCGAAGATCTGCAGGCTGAGCGCGCGGATCTCGCCCGGCAGCGCGATGGTGATGTGCTCGGCGCCGAAGCGCTCGCGCAGCGCCTGCGCCACCGCTGACGGGGTGGCACCCGGCTCGAGCAGTAGCGCGGCGTCGTTTACCCGGTCGTCGCCGGTGAGGGCGACGTAGTCGCGGCGCTCGATCAGCGCGGCGCCGTGCTGGCGGGCGTAGTCGCGCCACACCCCGGCGACGCGGAAGGCCTGCATCCGGCCTCCCAGCGGCAGCTCGAAGCGGCTGCCGCGCGCCAGATCGTGGCGGTCGGCAGCCGCCTCCGACACCCAGGCCGGAGGCAGGCCTTCCGCGTCCCCGGCCACCGGCTCCATCGATCCGCTCACCAGCGGCAGCCCCCGGTTGCCCTGCGTCGGGCGCGCCAGCACGCTGAACAGCGGCTCGGTGTCCGAAAGGCGCAGGTTCACGAGCCGCGTCGTCTCTACTCGCGCCACGCCGGGCGTGGCCGCGATCGCCACGAGCGCAGGCGGATCGAGGTAGCCGCTGCCACTCGCCGCCGAGGCACGCACGTACAGGTCTGCCGGCAAGACCTGGGCGAGCCACTCATCCACCGAGACGCGGAAGGAATTCACCATGATCGCCATCGACACCGCGAGCGCGACGCTGGCGATCACCCCTGCCCCCGCCACCACCGCCTGCCCCGGCGCCGCCGCCAGGCGCGCGTGCGCCAGCCGCCAGATCGCGCTGCGCCCGCGCGCGAGCAAGGGCAGCAC
>NZ_AMXD01000073.1 GCF_000310185.1 Thauera aminoaromatica S2
CCCCCCCCCCCTCTGACCATCGCAGCACTGCTCTCTTGAACAGCGACATTTAGAGCGACACAATAATGTCGCTCTTTGTCGCGCTTTGTCGCTCTTGTGGTCATTACAGATCCGAACGCATGATGGAGAACGGACCGATGTCGCGGATTGCCCCTACAGAAGAGCTCAAGCTCATCGAGTCCATCGTCGCGGATCACCCGAAGGGGTTGGGCATATCCGCCATTGAGGCCGAGATCGAGCGTCGTCAGGGCATGAGGCCCAACCGTCGGACGCTGCAGCGTCGCCTGCAAAAGCTCATCGACGCGCGGCGACTGACGAAGGAAGGCGAGAGCATCGCGCTCGTCTACAAATCGACAGCAGATGCCGAGCCTCGAACCGACGAAGTGAAGGCACCCGAGACGGACTTGTACGTGCCAGTCTCTCCCGAGGGGGCCGCAATCCGGGATCGGATGAGATTGCCGCTAATGCACCGCCGACCAGTAGGTTATCGGCGAGACTTCCTCGAAGCCTATCAGCCGGGCGCGACGTTCTATCTGCCCGAGTCGCTGCGAAGTCAGCTTCACGAAATGGGGCGCACCCCGGTCGGCGAGCGCCCTGCGGGCACCTACGCTCGCGAAATCCTTGGCCGCTTGCTGGTGGATCTGTCCTGGGCCTCATCCAGACTGGAAGGCAACACATATACCCGCCTGGATACTCAGAACCTGATCGAATACGGTCAGGTCGCTCAAGGCAAGGATGCCATTGAGACGCAAATGATCCTCAACCACAAGGCGGCCATCGAGATGCTGATCGAGAACGCCGACGAGATAGGCTTCGATCCCTTCACGTTCAAGAACCTCCACTCCGTGCTCTCTCAGGATCTGATGCGCAACCCGGACGCCTGCGGCAGGCTGCGACGACGGCCCGTTGATATTTCCGGCACCGTATTTCATCCCCTGGCCATGCCGCAGGTAGTCGAAGACTGCTTTGCCCTCCTGCTGGGCAAGACCGCTGCGATCCCGGACCCCTTCGAGCAGGCGTTCTTCGTCATGGTGCAGCTACCCTACCTGCAGCCATTCGAAGATGTGAACAAACGGGTGTCGCGAATCGGCGCAAACATCTCGCTGATCAAGCACAACCTGTGTCCCCTGTCGTTCATCGACGTCCCCGAACGCGCCTACGTCGAAGGAACGCTGGGCGTCTACGAACTCAACCAGATCGAGCTTCTGCGGGACGTGTTCGTCTGGGCCTATGAGCGCTCGTGCCAGCGCTACCTGGCCATCAGCCAGACCATGGTCGAACCCGATCCGCTGAAGATCAAGTATCGCGAGGTCTTGATCCAAGCGGTACAAGCCGTCGTCAAAGGCCTGCAGCCGCCCAATCAAGCGGTGATTGCCCGACTGGCCGCAGAAAACGCACCAGAATCCGACCGAGCGGCCTTCGCAGAACTGCTCACTGCGGCCCTCATGCAGTTACATGAAGGCAGCGTCGCCCGCTATCGCCTGCGCCGTTCGGAGTACCTCGCTTGGCAACGTCTTCGTGGAGACGCTTGACGGGCGGCTCAATGGCACGGCCAAGGTACAGTTGCCGCACACCTTTCGCTGTCGCGCGAAGCCCTAGACCATCCGGATGCCTACACCATGGATATTCCTCGGACCGTCAGGTTACGCCTGAATCAGATCGATCTCCCACCGCCCGCTCGACCGTGGTGCGTCGGTTTGCGGCACCTGCCTCAGAGCATCCCGACCGTGCGGGAGGAGGCCTTATCCCTCCTGCCGCTGCTTCAACCCCTAGTCGTCCGCGAGGAACCCGGTGGTGCGACCTCAAACGCACGCCGCTACATATTGCTGGCCGGCCGACGAACCTTGCAACTCCTCCTGGAAAAATACTCCCGTGACCACCGCACGTGGGCGCTCTGCGTTGCCAACGATGCACCTTTGCCCAACAAAGATGAACTGGAGCTGCTGGACACACTGCTGATCAAGCTGATCTGCAGACCTGATCCCGACGATCTCGCGCTCATCGCCACGGCGCTGAAGAGCGATCAGGTCTTGCGCTCCGAGGCTGGCCGCTATGTGGATGTCACGAGTGATGCTGCGATTGGCCGGCTTGTCGGAATGTCGCGCACCGCGATGCACCGACACACCACGCGAAACCGCTCAAAAATTGATGAGACGGACAAGGCGGCAAAAAGCGTCACGCTTGATCTTCTTCAGGAAGCAGAGCCGCCACCAGTCGAACATGGCACCAGCGATTGAGGCAACGTTCCATGAATAGCCGCGAGGAGATCCTCCACCTGCTCGCTCCGCTCACGAGCATCCTAAGGATGCCGGACGACCTGATCGGAATTCTGGCTGTAGCCAGGAGACTCGTTCCAGTCTTGCGGTCCCTCGTTCGCGTTACTGACGAAAAGCAACAACCGCTCATCAGTGCGTGCCTGGCGGGACTGGAGCAGGTCATTGACGGTGCTTCCTGCGTTGCTCAGTTTTTCCCGGAAGCCTTAGGAGGCGGTCGAAGAATCCTGAAGGGGTACTACGCCTCACATCCCCATTACTGCGTTTTCTGGCACGTTTGTGCAGACCCTGAGCTTGAGCAACAGTACGGTACGCTGCTGGTATCAATGTTCCCCGTCCAGATGAGGCTGGAGCGGGACCGCACACTCATCAACACCGTGGCCGATCCCGCGTACATGGTCGGCCTCAGTCTTCGTCAGCTCACTGATCGACCAGACGAATCGTTGCGGCCATTTCTGCTCGAACTCCCCCTCGAACCGATGCATCCGCAAGCGCTCCTCGAGCACTTCGAGAACCACATGTCACGACTGGGTCTTAGACCCTTGGTGACCGGCACACTCAGGAATCTTGGATACCTGCATCGGGCATTGCAGTGGTTCGAGACCGGCGTTTGGGAGGTCCAGCATCACCTGCAGACCGGCAGGGCGGATACGCACAAAGCGGGGCGGCACGGCGCCATTGACGGGACTCAGCCCTCTCGTTCTATTTCCCGAACGCTCGAAGGGGATGATGGTTTGCCTGACATTGGCGTGACCCAGTTCGTTGAGGATGACGGCTCGACCCATCGGCACGACCGGGATCTGGACTTTTCGCCTCCAGGCGACGGACCCAAACGCGGAACGTTGATCGCCGTTGCGCCACGGTCCGCATCTGCGGCCAACAGAGGCGATCGTCGAGCTTTGGCACGCAATGTTGCACGATACACGGCTCAGGCGATCACGCTGGCTAACCAGCAGCTCCCCGTTACGCACGCCACCCTGTCAGGGTACGAAATGGAACTGCTAGTGGACCTGATCGATAACCTGACCACTGACGACTGGGGAGAAATCTCCGCGTCCGACAGGCCACTCGTAGCCGCTTGGGCGGCATGCCGGCTGTTCCTGTCAAGAGCGCCGGAAGCGATCAAAACGCTGCAAATCAGGAAAGTACGCACGGCGCCCCATAACCGCGCCCGCGTTCCGCCAACCATCTTGTGGACACCCACAACAGGGCGCATCTGGCTCCCTGTCGCATCCCCAAAGCATGTCACGCCACGCATTGAGGGCGAGCCGGCAATTCGCACCCTCGCCGCAGCCAAAGGGTTCGAGCTGGAGGTGCCGCCCGCGCTCACCACTGCACTGAGTCGCGTTGAGCACGCTCAGGAACCACTATTTCAACGCTCCTACGAACCTGAATTCGCGCAGCTGCTCACAGCCCTCAACCAAACCCGCGGCACGGCACTACACCCGGACCGCGTCGGGCGCCTGCTCGCCAAATTCATGGCGCAGCTTGGCGGGAACGACCGCGTGTACGAATTCTACTTCAGAGGCATACCCCCCAATCAGCACAACCCTTGTGTGTACTCGGCCGTCCCAGTGAGCCGTCTGCAGACGCTCTACGCCGGCGCTTGTGCGCGCCTATACCAGCTAGCCGGGCTGCCTTATCCTGCCGCAACCGCAACAGCACCAACAAGTGCTCCCGAATATGGCGCAACACACGTTGGCTCGCTACACGTGCCAACGCGGGCGAGCGTACGGACTACAGTCCTCACCGTCCTCAACGCAGTAGCAAAGCTAGCATCAGAAGCCGGTGTGAAATATGTCGAAAGGCACAACGCATATACGGCCTACGTCGCGTTTTTCCTGCTCGCGACAACCGGACTGCGTGGCGTATCGAGTCTGCTACCCGCGCACTTTGACATCGACCGTGCGACGGGCCTCTGCTTCGTGAGCGACAAGGATAACGAGAGCTACGAACAGTCACGAATCGTATGGCTCCATCCGATGCTCCTCGATCAGCTGAGGGCATACAGCCAGCACGTGACGCGCCTGCGACAGTATCTGGCCCTTGCCAATCCGGAAGGCATCGATCACCTCGACGCCCGCGATCGCCTGATCTCCCTTTCCTCGCACACGGCACCGAACCGTAACCGGGATCTCGAACTCTTGCGTGCCGCCACCCCTTCCCTGTTCCTCCTGACTAAGCATGGTAGCCAGCTAACGCCGACCTTTCCGCTGGAGCTTCAACATCTGCTCGGCAGCACATGGCAACTGCGCATCGGAGCACTGCGTCATTTTTTTCGGACAGAACTGCTGCACCTTGGTGTTCCAGGGCCGGTAATCAACGCTACGCTAGGCCATGGCGAGCGCGGCGAGGGACCTTGGGACCGATTCAGTTCGCTCCCTCCCCTGCAGTGGCAACGTCTGGCCGCCGCGGCAATCACCAAGATCTGTGACGCCTCAGGCTTTCGGGTCCTTCAAAGTCCACTTCTGAGCATCCCATCCGCGCGTCCCGCACGCCCGGCGTTCCGGAAGAAACGACTATGGCTTACAAGGAGAACGGCAGCGCCGCGATGACCGACACGTCATTGGTGCGAGCTCGCGGCGTTAGAGGACGCTGTGGAGCGAGCCCGACTCTGAGCATGGTCCGGGAATCGTCGGCGACAGTGGTGAGCACAGCGATGTGCATCCCGTTTGAGAGATCGAGTCGAAATCGACGCTTCCCTTGGCGCTGCCGTTCTTGGACGAGGATGGAGCAGATGATGGCGATGCGCAAGCGGACAGACACGGTGTTCCCGAACGCGGCGGGGATCGATGTGGGTGCTTCGAGCCACTGGGTGGCGGTGCCGCCCGACGCGGCAGAGGAGTCGGTGCGCGAGTTCGGCGTCATGACGGACGATCTGCGCGCCTTGGCCGACTGGTTGCTGGCGTGCAAGGTGGAGATCGTCGCCTTGGAGTCGACCGGCGTGTACTGGATCCCGCTGTTCGAGATCCTGGAGCAGCGCGGACTGCAGGTCTGGCTGGTCGATGCGCGACAGATGAAGTACGTGCCCGGCCGCAAGAGTGATGTGCAGGATTGTCAGTGGCTGCAGCGTTTGATGAGCTACGGGCTGCTGCGCGCAGCATGGCGACCTGCCGGAGAGGTCTGTGAGCTACGGGCGATTGCCCGGCTGCGCGAGACCTTGCTCGCCGAGCAGGCCAGTTGGGTGCAGCGCATGCAAAAAGCCTTGGTGCAGATGAATATTCAACTCACCGAGGTGCTCACCGACGTGATGGGGATGAGCGGTCAGGCGATCATCCGTGACATCGTCGCCGGCGAGCGCAACCCTGAAGTGCTGGCGCGTCACCGTCACCGGCGGGTCAAGGCCAGCACCGAGGAGGTCATCCGTGCGCTGACCGGGAACTGGCGCCAGGAGCATCTGTTCGTGCTGGGTCAGGCACTGTCGATGTACGACGACATCGCCCGTCACCTGCGCGAATGCGACGCCCAGATGCAGGTGCTGCTCGGGCAGCGGGCGCAGTGCGCGATCAACGTTGGCGCGGTGCCTCGAGCCGGCAGCAAGGCGCGCGCTGCCTTCGATGTCCGGCAGATGCTCGCCAATTGGGCAGGGGTCGATCTGACGCGGATCAACGGGCTCGAGGTGAGCTCGGTGATGAAGATCCTGACCGAGATCGGACCCGACCTCTCCCGCTTTGCCAACGTGAAGCACTTCTGCTCGTGGCTGGGGCTGTGCCCAGGGACCAAGGTCAGCGGTGGCAAGGTGCTCTCGGCCGGTACCAAGCGTTCGGCCAACCGCGTGCGCCAGGCCCTGAAGATGGCCGCGATGACGCTATCGCACAGCAACTCCGCCCTCGGAGCGTTCTATCGGCGCCTTTGCAGCCGGATGGACAAACCCAAGGCGAACACCGCAACGGCGCATAAGCTCGCGCGCATGGTGTATTTCATGCTCACCCGCGGCGAGGCCTTCGTCGACCAGGGGCAGCAGCGATACGAAGAACTGCAACGCGAGCGCAGCATCGCTGCACTCAAACGCCGAGCCACCGCGCTCGGGTTCCAGATCAACCCCATCGGGGCAGCCGCATGAAAACCGCCCCGGCTAGTTTTGTTTCTTGAGAGAAGTCTCAGCACTTCATGACTCAATGGGTCGAAGCACCGAGCACGGGATGGCCCGATTGGGCAGTTGCCTCCACACCGAGGGACTTGAAGAAACGCAAATCCCTATTTGGTCATTTTGCCAGCTGGATGGCCAGGAATGTACCGCACCTTTGGAGCGGGCAACCGGATCCCGGTTATACCCCGGAATTTCTTGAGACCCAGCTAACCAACCTTCTCGCCACCGAATCCGAGCTGGCAGCCCACCGGATTCTTGCGAACTGGTGGGACATGCTGCTTGGAGAAGGCCACCGTCTGAAACGCTGGAATGTTCGTCCGGGGTCGCAAAGAGTCAAGCTGCCCCCAGAGCGACCGAGCTTCGTCCGGCGGGACTTTCAGCTCCTCACGCAGCTTCGCCCGATCGAAGCGGCATTTCTCGATCGGCTCGGCAGCTCTCTTGATTCAAGACAACGCTACCACGCGTTCATGCTTTCGGCCGTACTGAACGGTGGGATTCTCTCCACCGAGCGACTGAGCGCACTTCTTGGCCTAAGCGCCGATGCGGTGCAAATGATCGACGGTGTCCTGTGGGCAACGCTCAACCTACCGGTTTCCGGATCACCGAACGGCCGGCCGCTTAGGTGGTATCCCGACGCGCTCACAGCGACTTTGCTGACCAAGGTTCTTGAGAACGGGCCGCTTGTCACTGACCGCCACAATAGAGCCACCGATGATCGGCATATAGAAGCCACTCGAACCGGGCTCTGACGGACGTCTTTGGGGGGTCAAGAATCGATGTTTTTCGGGGTGCTGGCAAGGGCGCTTTTCACCCGATTCGGCCCCTGTCGCGGCGCACGGTACGAGGCCCCGTCGAGGGTGAGGCAGTAGGCGTTGTGGCGCAGGCGGTCGACGGTGGCCGAGGCGAGCAGCCGGTTGCCGGGGAAGGCCTGGTCCCACTCGGTGAAGTCGAGGTTGCTGGTGACGATGGTGGCGGTGCGCTCGTAGCGCTCGGCAATGAGGTCGTGCAGATCCTCATCGGCGGGGGCGCGAAGGGGTTTGAGACCGAAGTCGTCGATGATCAGCACCGGCACGCGCGCCAGTTGCTGGAGCTTTCGCTCATAGGTGCCGACCGCGCGCGCTGCGTTCAGGCTGGCGAGCAGTTGCGCGCAGGAGGCGAAGATGACGTCGTGCCCCTGACGCACGGCGCAGTGCCCGAGCGCCTGCGCCAGATGGCTCTTGCCGGTGCCGCAAGGGCCGACGATCAGCACCGGGGCGCGCTCGTCGATGTAGCGCCCGGTGGCGAGGTCATGGACCAGGGCGCGGTTGGTCGAGGGCAGGCGGTCGAACTCGAAGCCTTCGAGCGTCTTGGTGGCGCGGAAGGCCGCACGGCGCAGCCGGGTGCCGAACTTCTTCTGCTCGCGCCGGGCGACCTCGTCCTGGATCAGCAGGGCGAGGAATTCCGTGTAGGCGAGCTTGGCATCGATGGCCTGGCGGTTGCGGGCGTCGAGCGAGTCGAGGATGCCGGAGAGGCGCAACTGCTTGAGCTGCGGCGCCAGTTCGGTGGCGGGGTTCATGGTGAAGCTCCTTGGATGAAGTGGGCGCGCGCTGCGCCCGGGTCAGTGAAACGTGGGGCCGTCGTCTTCGAACAGCGACGCGGTGGCGCGCGCGAAGCGGGCGCGGCCGGCATAGGGCTCGGGGGTGATCGTGCTCACCGGGGCGAGGTCGTGACCGCCGGCGAGGATGGTCTTGACGGTGCGGTAGTGCGGGCTGTCGTGGGCGATGGCCCGCTCACAGGCGGCCTCGAGACGCGCGGCGCCGTACTGGCCCTTGAGCGCGAGCACGCCTTGAGCAGCACGCAGGCGCTCACTGACGCGATCTGAGAGCAGTTGCCCGATCAGCTGCGCGCAGGCGTCTCCGATCTCGCGGGCCTGCTGCAGACACCAGTTGCGGTCGTGCGCGAAGAAGCGCTGGGCAGCCGGCGGCAGATGATCCGAGACGGTGCGACGCTCACCGGGGCGCCGTGCGCGGGCATGCGTGGCGACGGGCTTGAAGTCGTGATAGACGGTGACCACGGCGTCGGTCGCCCGCAGCCACAGCGCCTTGCCCACCAGCGCAAAGGGCACCGAGTACAGCGCACGCTCGAAGCTGACGTGGCAGTCGCGATGCACCGTCACCGCGTGCCAGGTGCCCAGGTCCGGCGGCACCTCAGGCAGCGGCAGCAAGGTGCTGCGCTCGACCGCGAAGGTGTCGAGCGGGCGCACGCGGGTGGTGCCGTGGATGCGCAGCCCGGCTTCCCTCAGCACCCACTCGCGCACTTGCGCGTTCAGATCGGCCAGATCGCGGAAGCTGCGCGTGGGCAGGAAGTTGCCCTTCACATATTTGACGCCGGCTTCGACGATGCCCTTCTTCTGCGGGTCGTGCGGCGGACAGGCGTCGATCCGGAAGCCGTAGCCCTCGGCGCACTCGGCGTAGGCGCGCTGCACCTGCGGATCGTGCATGCACGCGCGGGTGATCGCGCACTTGGCGTTGTCGATGATGAGCCGCGCGGGTACGGCGCCGAACCACTCGAAGGCGCGACGGTGGCAACCGAGCCAGGTGCGCACGCTCTGGTCCCAGACGAACTCCACGTACTGGTGACGCGAGAAACACAGCGTCATCACGAACGCCCAGGTACGGCGCAACTCGCCCGTGGCGGGGGCGACCAGATGGGGACCGGCGCCGAAGTCCACCTGCGCGGCCTCGCCTGGCGCGAAGGTGAGCCGCACCGTCGTCTCGGGCGGCTGCTCGCGGCCGATCTGGGCGATCAGCCGGCGCACGCTCGAGTAGTGCCCGGTAAAACCGTGCTCACGCTTGAGCGTGGTGTGGATCACCACGCCGGAGACGCCCTGCGCGAGCCACTGCGCAACCAGCGGCCGGTACGCGGCAATCGAGGACTGGGCCGTCACCGGCAACTTCGGTTGCCCGAGCGCGGCGGCGATCTCGGCGTCCTCGGGCAAGGGGCGCTCAGGATCGAGCCAGCCCTGGGCGCGGGCCAGCTCGCGGAAGCGGGCCGCCTTGCTGCGCCCCATCAGTTTCGAGCGCGCGATCTCGCGCTCGGAATCGCCCTGGCGCATGCGCATCAGGGCCTGGCGGTACTCGTACATCTCGATGCTCCTGCGGGCCACCGCCTACCTCCTGCCGTACAAAAAGGCAGCAGGGTAGCGAGGGACCGTTCAAGGTCGAGACGTCCGTCAGAGGGAAAGTGGCTCCATTACGCCGATCCGGCGCTGGCCTCTATGTGGGCTCTATGCCGTTTCCAGTGGGAATTGACTTCTCAACAAACATGACGGTAGCGCCCGTAGTCGCGGGCGACGGCCGGCACCAGGGGGTTCTGCGGTAGATGCTTGAGCTTGGACATGCGCAGGTAGGCCATAGCAATGAAGTTCTCGATGTTGCGGAAGCCGCGAGCGGCAGTCTTGGTCTGCTGGAGCAGGCCGTTCATCGCTTCGACGTAGGCGTTGCTGCGTCCGTCGAGCATGCCGCGCACGACGCCGCCGAGGTGCTCCTTCAGGGTGAGCGCCAGCCGCTTGAAGGGCTCCAGGCGGCTGCGGCGCGCCCAGCTCAGCCATTTGCTCATGGCCCCTTGCGCGATCTCTTCGTTGTTGCTCGCGGCTGCATCGCGATAGACCAGCCGCAGTGCCTGCTTCAGGCGCCAGGCGCGCGCGCTCTTCAGATTCGAGCGTTGCAGCCAGTGCATCGCCTCGAACTGGGCATGGGTCCAGCCCACCGGGTTCTTGCGCATGCCCCACAGCAGCTGTCGCAGCGTCTTCTTGCTCTGCGCGCCGACCGCTTCGCGCACCGCTGCCGCCGAGCTGCGCATCTCTTCGCGACGCACCTCGTCCATCGCCGCGTTGGCCAGCGCCACGACATGAAAACGGTCGTAGCTGATCCGGGCATTGGGCAGCGACTGGCCGATCCCCTTGGCGTAGGCCGCGCTCATGTCGATACAGGCATGCTCGATGGCCAGCGGATCGCCACCGTGCGCACGCATGTCCTGGGCAAAGGCCTGCAACGTCGCGTGATCTCGCCCTGGTGTGGCGAACAGCAAGCGCTTGGCCTCGAGGTCATGCACCACGGTGATGTACTCGTGCCCGCGCTTGACGCTGGTCTCGTCGATCCCGACGTAGCGCACGCCCGACATGTCGTCCTTGGCACGGGCCACCTCGACGTAATGGCGCACTCGACGCCACAGGCGCTTCGGAGCGACCCGCAACTGGTTGGCTGCCTGACGCACCGGCATCTCCCGGCACAGCGACAGGCTCAGCGCCTCGAACAGCAGGGTAAAGCCGCTCCCCTCACGCGCCCACGGCACCGGCAACTGCGTGGTCTTGCCGCAGCCCTTGCACTGCACGCGCGGGATCTCGGCATGCAGCCACGCTTCGAACTGAAAGAAGTCCAGGTGACGCCAGCTGCGCCGCACGCGGTCGTGGATCAGCTGGTGCTCGACCCCACACGCCGGACACGTCGCACGACCGCCGGTGTGCTCGACCTCGAAGTCGATCCGGCGCTTGGCTGTGTTGAGCTCGACCTTGGCGACGTGCCAGGGCGGCTGCAGGCCGAGCGCGGTGGTGAAGAGGGCTTCAATCTGGGTGTTCATGCGGTGCGAGGTCAGCGTCAGTGTCGGGCGGTTGTACCACCGATCATCATGTTTGTTGAGAAGTCAATTCCCACTGGAAACGGCATAGAGCCTCTATGTGCCGATCCGCGACTGGCTCCTATATGCCGATCACGGACTGGCCTCTATGTGCCGATCACGCGGTGGCTCCATTGTGCCGATCATCAACTGGCTCCAATGTGCCGGTCGGTGACACCGCTGCTGCATCCGGAGGGCAATGTCCGCGCGGGTCGCGCAGTACTTTGGTCCCGTCTCGAGGCGACTCTCAATACACTCGAGCTCCCGCCATGGCGAGGGGAACTCAACGAGCTGTTGCGCGCAGTACGCGTCTCCACCGCCCTTTCGGCCCCCGGCTTCGTTGCGGCCTATCTTGCGGAAGACCTAGAAAGCCACTCCTTGCCTGATCCCGTCTTTCAGCGAGTATTGGGCGCAAGGCTTCCAGCCGCTGATAGTCCTTCGGCTGAGCCGAAACACGCGCCCCCTCTTGCGCCAGCCGCCATAGAACTGGATGTCGATTTCGATCCCGACTTGCCACGTAACAGCCAGATGAGTATCACCCGGCAAGTGTGCAAGACCTTGGACAACAAGCGCGGGGCAATCGATCGTCTGAAGAAGATCCTTGAGGAGCACCACGGCAGGTTGTGGCCGATTACCCACGCGCTGATCGGCTGGACGATGTGGCGATTGGACCCTGGATGTCCGTTGGGAAAGATCAAGGCATCCAGCGCGCAGACTTACTTCAGAACCTTGGCGGTACATTTGATCTACGAAGCGGAGGATCTCGACCTTCTTGATCTGGATGTCGATGACTTCGAGACCTTGTACGAGCTCGCCGCCAGACGGGTCGGCACCGAGTCCCGTCGCGCGTACTTCTGGGGTCGGTTGCGCGACTTCCACGATTACCTGTTTCTGGGAGGTGCGCCCGATATTGATCTGCGCGAGCTCGACGGGTGGGTCGCCAAGGGGAGCGTCAGGGTATCAGCGAATCTCGTCACGGAAAGGGAGTTCCAGCGCTTCAAAAAGGCCCTGGAGATGAACCGGAATCATCCTGCCGCAGAAATGGTCTTTCTTGCCGGAATGCTGGGTTACCGCGCCGGTTTGCGACGGCGTGAAGCCCAGATGCTCAGGATCCACGACGTCCATCCGGGGCCTGACCCCTTTCTACTGATTCGCCCATCGAAGCTTGCATCTCTCAAGTCGAATGCAGCCAAGCGCCGGATTCCCCTTCGCGCGCTGCTGCCGGTTGATGAGCTTACGATCTTGATGGATTTCCACGAACGAAGGAAGGCCCAGGCCGACGGCAAGGATGGCTTGCTGTTCGCGAGCCCCGACGCCCCCTGGACACCGACACCGTATTCAACGCTGATTGATCCGATAACGGCGCTCTTCGCCGCGATCACCGGGCAGGTTGGGGTGCCCTTTCGTTTCCATCATCTGCGACATTCATTTGCCAACTGGGTCCTGGTCGCAATGCTCGCTACGGACGAACCGGAACTGCTGACACGAAAACTACCGCTTCTTGACGCGCACCTGCTCAGTAACGCAAGTCAGGTGCTGTTGCGCACGCGTTTTTATCCGACGCTTGAAGGCAGCGCGCACTATCCAGAACGTCGCCATCTCTATCAAGTCGCCGCCCTGATGGGGCACTTGAGTCCGAGCACAACGTGTCAAAGCTACCTTCATCTCCTCGATTGGCTCAGTGGCAGGTATCTCGACCTTGCACTGGATCATCGCTTGCGCCACCTCGGTGGACCGGACCTTGGGCGCATCTGTGGGTTATCCAGTTCAATGCCCTACAAGCGGGAGTATCGTGATTTCGCCCATAGCGCAGTTGCCTTTCTGCGTCACCATGTGGCGATGCGTGCCAAAGCTCAGGCACCAATCATTGAGCATGCCCCCGCAGCACGAACACTTCCCACTCTCAGTGATCTGATCAAGCCGACCCTGCCAACACCATCCTTACTGATAACGCTGCTTCGAAGACACTTCTCGGGCACATCGATCCAGAAGCTGGAGAGCATTTTCGCGATTCCAGCCAGTGCAATCACTGCTGCTACCGAAGCATACCTTCGCATGTACGCCAAGCAATCAGTGCAGCACCCAAAGGGAACCATCCCCGTGCCGCGTCCACCTCGCTCCATGGAACAACAGTGCGAGTATTTCAGAATTGTCGAGCGGGCATACGCCTCAGCCCGCAATGCGGAGAATCGTCTTGCCATGAGTGCACTTGCAGAAGCCTTGATTCAGCGTACGGGTCCCAAGACGGGGAAGATTGGCTCTATGCCGTTTCCAGTGGGAATTGACTTCTCAACAAACATGATGATCGGTGGTACAACCGCCCGACACTGACGCTGACCTCGCACCGCATGAACACCCAGATTGAAGCCCTCTTCACCACCGCGCTCGGCCTGCAGCCGCCCTGGCACGTCGCCAAGGTCGAGCTCAACACAGCCAAGCGCCGGATCGACTTCGAGGTCGAGCACACCGGCGGTCGTGCGACGTGTCCGGCGTGTGGGGTCGAGCACCAGCTGATCCACGACCGCGTGCGGCGCAGCTGGCGTCACCTGGACTTCTTTCAGTTCGAAGCGTGGCTGCATGCCGAGATCCCGCGCGTGCAGTGCAAGGGCTGCGGCAAGACCACGCAGTTGCCGGTGCCGTGGGCGCGTGAGGGGAGCGGCTTTACCCTGCTGTTCGAGGCGCTGAGCCTGTCGCTGTGCCGGGAGATGCCGGTGCGTCAGGCAGCCAACCAGTTGCGGGTCGCTCCGAAGCGCCTGTGGCGTCGAGTGCGCCATTACGTCGAGGTGGCCCGTGCCAAGGACGACATGTCGGGCGTGCGCTACGTCGGGATCGACGAGACCAGCGTCAAGCGCGGGCACGAGTACATCACCGTGGTGCATGACCTCGAGGCCAAGCGCTTGCTGTTCGCCACACCAGGGCGAGATCACGCGACGTTGCAGGCCTTTGCCCAGGACATGCGTGCGCACGGTGGCGATCCGCTGGCCATCGAGCATGCCTGTATCGACATGAGCGCGGCCTACGCCAAGGGGATCGGCCAGTCGCTGCCCAATGCCCGGATCAGCTACGACCGTTTTCATGTCGTGGCGCTGGCCAACGCGGCGATGGACGAGGTGCGTCGCGAAGAGATGCGCAGCTCGGCGGCAGCGGTGCGCGAAGCGGTCGGCGCGCAGAGCAAGAAGACGCTGCGACAGCTGCTGTGGGGCATGCGCAAGAACCCGGTGGGCTGGACCCATGCCCAGTTCGAGGCGATGCACTGGCTGCAACGCTCGAATCTGAAGAGCGCGCGCGCCTGGCGCCTGAAGCAGGCACTGCGGCTGGTCTATCGCGATGCAGCCGCGAGCAACAACGAAGAGATCGCGCAAGGGGCCATGAGCAAATGGCTGAGCTGGGCGCGCCGCAGCCGCCTGGAGCCCTTCAAGCGGCTGGCGCTCACCCTGAAGGAGCACCTCGGCGGCGTCGTGCGCGGCATGCTCGACGGACGCAGCAACGCCTACGTCGAAGCGATGAACGGCCTGCTCCAGCAGACCAAGACTGCCGCTCGCGGCTTCCGCAACATCGAGAACTTCATTGCTATGGCCTACCTGCGCATGTCCAAGCTCAAGCATCTACCGCAGAACCCCCTGGTGCCGGCCGTCGCCCGCGACTACGGGCGCTACCGTCATGTTTGTTGAGAAGTCAATTCCCACTGGAAACGGCATAGAGCCGGAAGATTTACTTCGGGACGGAGGGCCGCGACTTCAAGATGATCCTCAAAGGTCTTATCCTCCTGGGAGTCGACGCGGCCGAAATGACGCTTATCGTACGCCGCCCGGCAGCCATCAGAGAGGACCCTGATTTCGTCACCAATGCCGTCGATCACGCAAAGAGCGAGGGTATTGCAATCGAAGGGCAACCACTCGAATGGGAGAAGCGAGAGGTGAAAGGGGTTCTCTTACGGTTGGATGTGCGAGCCACCCAGCCCGTTGTTGCTCTAAAGGGGCAGCACTTGGAAGGGCGTATTCGAGGGCTGAATCATGCCGCAGCGTGGATACGCTTTATTGATCATTTGCCCTCTGTCCGTACGATTTGCGGGTAGTCTGGATGACTGCCGCCGTCCAATAGGCCCACAGGCCGCCGTCCGGGCGCCTCGAATAACCCGAGCTTTTCAGTGAATCCCGCCGCGCAATGATGACGGCAACCGAGTTCGGGCCAATTTCTCTGGCAACCCACCGTGTTTCTCGGCGGAGTTGCCCAGTTTTTGCCTCGAATCGCCCCGGGCGGCGGCGATTCGGCCCATTTCGGGCGTCAGAAGGCCTCGATTCCGGCCTTCCGGAAGTAGACCAGCCGCTTCAGGTTGTAGCAGGTCGCCATCATCGTCATCGCAAAGCGCGCCCGCGCCTGGCCGATGGTGCGCAGCAACTTGCCACCCATCTGCTCGAGGACGCCGAACACGTGCTCGACCCGGGCGCGCGTTTTGGCGATGCGCTGGTTACGCCGCTGCTGGCACTCGGACAGCGGCTTGTTACGTTTGCCCTTCCTCTGGATCTGATTCCGGAAGCCCTTCTCTTTGAGCCAGGCTTCACGCGCCTCGGACGGGTAGCCCCGGTCGGCATAGACGTCCCGACTCGTGTTGCCTGCATCGAAGACGCTGCCAAAGTGCTGGCTGTCGTGCGTACTTGCCGTGTCGGTCTCGATCCGGCGAATGATCTTGTATTTCTTGTCGACGTTGATCGAGAGCTTGTAGCCGAAGTGGCTCTTGCCGTGCTTCTTGGTCCAGGTGGCGTCGATGTCCTTCTGCCGCCGCTTCGCAGGCTTCCAGTCGGCGGGCATCGCACCTTGCTCGATCAGTTCCTTCTCGCCTCGGCTGTTGTGCTGCTTGGGGGCGGGGACCAAGGTGGCGTCGATGATTTGACCGCCGCGCGCGATGAAACCCTTCCTGAGCAGCTGCGCCGAGACGCCGTCAAAGAGCGCCTTGGCACCGGCTTCACCGATCCGGTTCTCGAAGGTCCATACCGTGGTGCGGTCCGGGACATTGGTCGCGTTCGCCAGTCCGCAGAAGCGCTTGTAGCTCATGCGGTCGAGCAGTTGGTACTCCATCTGCTCGTCGGACAGGTTGTACAGACGCTTGAGCACCAGGATCCGCACCATGGTCTCGGTCGGGTACGGCGGACGCCCGCCCTGCGCGCTCACCGGGCGCGGCGCAACCTCATCCACCTCGGCCGCCAACGACGCAAAGTCGATGTGCGACTCGATGTCGGCCAGCGGGTCGCCCAGCGAGTCGATCTTCTTGCGGTAGTGTTCGTCAGCGAACAGGTCAGTCTTGATGGCGGTGCGTGGTTTCATCGGTGCAGGCTGCGGGGTTCAGGACGTCGTAATTTTACCAAGGGCGGGCGAGGCGGAGGTTTTTCGAGGCGCCCATGAGAAACACTGCACCCTTCTGTCCAACGGCGAGCTGCGAGCGCCTGCTCATAAGCTCTCACCAAAGGGGGCGAGCAGGCGTCGAGCGCGGCTTCAAGGTGCTCAAGTCCGATATCGAGATCGCCACGGTGTATCACCGCCTTCCCGAGCGAATTCGCACGCATGCGTCGATCTGCTTCATGGCGCTGATCCTGCCCCGGGTGGTGCGTAGTCGCCTCAAAGCCGCCGATGCGGGCTACACGCCCGAGCGGGCACTCGAACAACTGCAGCGCATCCAGCATCACCGCGTGCGCCTGAACGGCGGCGAGCCAATGGAGGGCACGTCGGCGATCAGCACGGAGCATAAGGCGGCGCCTCATGCCTTAGGGATAGAAAAACCAGCGGCGCCGGAGCAGTTGACGCTGCTGTAGTAGCATTTTTGAAAGTGCGCTCTAGCAATAGCCAGCACTTGCGAGTGTAACTGTCGAACTCGGGAGATCCTCCGGCAGAGTTTGCCTTTTGCATGGGACGCCTCAGCATGCAAGAATCCAATATCATTTTTGTGACGTTGCCATGGTTACAAATGCGCCCCTACCCACACGCAGCACAACACTCACCCTCGGCCTTGAAGATCGCCCGGCGCATGTGGGCCAAGACGGATTCTGAAAGCAACTGGCACCCACTTCTGCTGCACATTCTGGACGTTGCAGCAGCGGCATCAGCCCTCCTTGGGCGCGAACCTGCAACCACTCGTAACCGGCTCGCCGACATGCTCGGTCTGCCATGGGATCTTGCTCGTCCTTGGCTGTTACTGCTTGTTGCTGCCCACGATCTCGGCAAGGCCTGCCCGGGGTTCCAGTGCAAGTGGCAGAACCTGTCAGGGCTGAATCCAGGCCGCAGTCCGAATACCAGAATCAACCACGCCTTCGTCAGCCAGATCGCGCTGGCAACGTGGCTAGTAGAGCGTGGCTGGCCCGATGAACTCGCTCGACTGGCCGCTGACGCGGTGGGCTGTCACCACGGTAGCCGGGCTTCGCCAAAGACACTTGAAGCACTCGAGGGGGATCGCAGTGCCATCGGGCGGGACGAGTGGGCAGCAGCCCGCCATGCCTTTCTCGATACGCTGTTCGATGTCTTACAACCAACAATCCTTCCCGAGAAGGCTGAACTTTCCGGACCGGAGTTCATGCTGCTGGCCGGTCTCACCAGCTTTGCCGACTGGATCGGCTCGAACACCGAATGGTTCAAGTTCGGTACCGAGGCGGACACTGATAAGCCCGCGCGTTGGTTCGAAACACGCCGATCCTGCGCGGAACAGGCTCTGGACGCGCTGGGCTGGCAGCGCCGTACCCCGCTGCTGAAGAGCCCGTGCGGCTTTGACGAGGTGTTTGGCTTTCCCCCGCGCCCCTTGCAGGAGGCCGTGTCCACCGTTCTGGCAGACCTGAACGCGCCGGCCATACTGCTGATCGAAGCACCCATGGGTGAAGGCAAGACCGAAGCTGCCTGGTTTGCCCATCTGGAACTACAACGCCGTTTCGAGCACCGAGGCCTGTACATCGCCCTGCCCACCCAGGCCACCGGCAATGCCATGTTTGCGCGCACCCTGGCCTTCCTGCGTGCTCGGGATGCCGGCCGCGTGCTGGATCTGCAACTGCTGCATGGTGGCACGCTGCTCAACGACCATTTCCAGCAGCTCCGCCTATCCTCCGTTCATGACGATGACGCCGCCGATCCCCACGCCGCCCAGGTAAAGGCCGCCGAGTGGTTCACCCATAGGAAGCGGGCGCTACTTTCCGAATACGGCGTGGGTACGGTGGACCAGGCCTTACTGCCGGTGCTGCCGGTTCGTCATCACTTTGTCCGCCTGTGGGGGCTCGCCAACCGGGTGGTGGTGTTCGATGAGATCCACGCCTATGACGCCTACACAGGCACCCTGCTGATCCATCTGGTGCGCTGGCTGCATGCACTGGGCTCGTCGGTGCTGCTGCTCTCGGCCACCCTGCCACCAGCCATCCGGCGCGAGCTGGCCCGGGTAGTGGGGAGCGATCTGCCCGCCACGGAAGCCGATTACCCTCGGCTCAGTGTTTTTGCTACGGGTAGCGTCCGGCAAACCCATTTCGAGGCGGATCCCACACGGCGCGTGACCATGGATATCCAGCCCATCGGTTCGGCGCTGGAGGACATGCAGACCGAACTGGAGCGACGGCTGAGCGAAGGCGGCATGGGCCTCGCGCTGGTCAACACGGTGCAGCGGGCACAGGCGCTCTACAGCCTGTTTCCCGAAGGCCGCCCCCTGCTATGGGAGAGCGAGCAGGTCGGCAAGCTGCTGGACGATGGCACCGAGATCTACCTTTTCCACGCACGCTTCCCGGCCAGCCAGCGGCAGTTGCGCGAACGTCGAGTGCTCGACATCTTCGGCAAGACGGGCGGTGAGAACGGCGAACTGCGCAGCGGGCGCAAGATCCTGATCGCCACCCAGGTGGCTGAGCAGAGCCTCGATCTGGATTTTGATCTAATGGCAACCGACCTAGCCCCCATCGACCTGCTGTTGCAGCGGGCTGGCCGGCTGTGGCGGCACCCTCGGCCCCGTCGTCCCGTCGCGGCCCCGGTGCTGCTGATTGCCGGGCTGGCCGGGGATGCACCGGACGACTTCGGTCGCCCCCTGTGGTGGGGTGCGGTCTATGCGGAATCCGTCCTGCTGCGCACCTGGTGTCTGCTGCGCCAGCCGGCACGCCGGCAGATCATCCTGCCCGATCATATCGACACGCTGGTACAGGCCGTCTACGAGGAAAACGTCCCCATCCCGGATGGATTGCAAGCGCGGCTGGACAAGGCACTGATGGAGTCCGATGGCGACGGCATCGCCAAGACCCAGCAGGCAAATGGCGCCATCATCGGCCTGCCCGACGATGCGTCCTGGGACGACCCGGCGCGTTTCGTCCTATATGACGAAGACGATCCCTGCGTGCATCGCACCCTGGCTGCCCAAACCCGTCTGGGGGACGAGTCCCTGACCGTGATTCCCCTGGGGCCTGCCGACGTTTTTGACGTCGGGACCGCACCCTGCTTCGAGCAAGCCACGGCGTGGTCCCGGCGCACCCTGCGCGTCGGGCGCAAGGGTGTAGTGAAGCAGCTCAAGGCGCTGGGCATCCCTGAGCCCTGGCAGCAGTCCCCGCTGCTGCGCAACCACTTTCCCCTGTGTCTGGACGAAGAAGGTCGCTGGCTGGGCGACCTGTCCGTTCGTCTCGATTCCGCGCTGGGGCTGACCTATGGCAACGAAAACTGAAACCGGAGGCGCAATGGCCAACAGCATGGATGAGGCCGCACAGGCGGCGACGCCACGTTTCAACCTGGTTGATGAGCCCTGGATACCGGTGCGCTGGCTGGACGGCCGCCACGGCGAGTTGGGTATCCGCGACACCCTTCTGCAAGCGGAGCGCATCGCCGAGATCCAGGACGCGTCACCGCTGGTGGTCGCGGCCTTGCACCGCTTCCTGCTGGCGGTGCTGTATCGGGCCTTGGAGGGGCCGGCGGATGGACAGCAGGCCAAGACCTGGTTCAAGCAGGGCTGGGCTGGCGGGAAGATCGAGGCGTATCTGGAGAAGTGGCGCGAGCGCTTCTGGCTGTTCGATCCGCGTTATCCCTTTGCTGCCCAGCGTCAATTACCTTGGCCGGTCGACGTCAATTATCCTGGCCGGTGGAAGCGAGGCATGAGGGGTTCAGCCTTTC
>NZ_AMXD01000074.1 GCF_000310185.1 Thauera aminoaromatica S2
GGCGGGGACACGGGCGCGGCGGCCGGCATGGGTGCGGCAGCGACCGCGTGCGCAGGCCGATCACCCGCGCCGGCCGCGGGCGTCGCTTCGGCCAGGCCCGCAGCCGACTGCGGCATTACCCAGCGCATCAGCAGCTGCGTCATCTGCTCCAGGTCCATCGGCTTGGGCAGCACGTCGTCGGCGCCGGCGGCGCGCGCGGCGGCCTGCTGATCCTCGCCCACGCCGGCGGTGAAGGCGATCACGGGCAGCGCGGCGAGGCCGAGCTCGTCGCGGATGCGGCGGGTGGCGGAGAGGCCGTCGAGCACCGGCATCTGCACGTCCATCAGCACCGCGTCGAAGGCCTGCGGCCGGCCACGCAGCAACTCGATGGCCTGCTGGCCGTCGGCGGCGAGGGTGGCGCACGCGCCCTCCAGCGCCAGCGCGCGTTGCACCAGATCGCGGTTCATCGCGCTGTCGTCCACCACCAGCACCTGCATGCCGGCCAGCCGCGGCCCGGCCGCGCGATCGCCTTCCGGCGCCGCGACCACTCCGACGCTCGCCGGCTCGCCGCCGGCAACCCGCTCCAGCGGCAGCTCGAACCAGAAGGTGCTGCCCAGCCCGGGCTGGCTATGCACACCGATCGCGCCCCCCATCAGCTCGACCAGGCGCTTGCAGATCGACAGGCCCAGCCCGGTGCCGCCGAAGCGCCGCGCGATGCCGGCATCGGCCTGGGTGAAGGGGGCGAACAGGCGCGCCTGCGCCTCGGGCGCGATGCCGATGCCGGTGTCGCGCACCTCCGCACGCAGGCGCAGTCGCACATCCCCCACCTCGTCGGCGCGCACGCGCAGGGAAACCTCGCCACGCTCGGTGAACTTGATCGCGTTGCTGACCAGGTTGATGAGGATCTGCTCGATGCGCAGCCCATCGCCGCGCAGCTGCCCGGGCGGCAGCGCCGGCGGCTCGATGCGCAGCGCCAGCCCCTTCGCACGCGCGGCCTGGCCCATCAGGCTGTCGAGATTGGCGAGCAGCGCGCGCAGGTCGAAGGGCCGCGGCTCGATGCGCAGCTGGCCGGCCTCGATCTTGGAGAGGTCGAGCACGTCGTCGAGGATCGCCAGCAGCGAAGCGCCGGCGCCGCGGATGCGCCCGACCATGTCGCGCTGCGCAGGCGCGAGCGGCTCGCGCTCGAGGACCTGGGCGAGGCCGAGCACCGCGTTCATCGGCGTGCGGATCTCGTGGCTCATGTGGGCGAGGAACTCGCTCTTGGCGGCGTTGGCCGCGGCAGCCGCGGCCGAGGCCTCGCGCAGGCGCTCCTCCATCTCGATGCGCGCGGAGATGTCCTCGACGATGCCGAGGTAGCGCGGTGCGTCCTCCGAGGCCACCTGCACCGGCGCGAAGGCCAGGCTCACCCACACCGGCGTGCCGTCCGGGCGCAGGTAGCGCTTGTTGAGGCGGTAGCCGGCGATGCGCCCGGCGTCGAGGCGGCCGAGCTGGCGCAGGCTCTCGGCGACGTCGTCCGGATGAGTGAGCGCGATCGGGTCGACGCCGACCAGCTCGCCGACGCTGCGGCCGACGATCGCGGCGAAGCGCGGGTTGGCCTCGGTGATCCGCCGCGTGCGCGGGTCGAGCAGCACCACGCCCAGCGGCGCCTGCTCGAAGATCACCCGAAAGCGCGCCTCGGCGATCTGGCGGGCCTGCAGGGTGGCGCGCTCGCGCTGCTCGCGGTCGCGCCGCCACACCAGGTAGCCGCCCGAGTACACCAGCATGAGGCCGAGCGCCATCACCACGCCCATGCCCCAGGTCAGCGTGCGGATGCCCGAGTAGGCCTCGCGCTCGTCGATCTCGGCGAGCATCAGCCAGGGCGTGCCCTCGACCGCGGCGGCGTAGGCCAGTACCGGCACTCCGCGGTAGTCGCGCCCGCCGGAGAGGATGCCGCGCTCGCCGAGCGCCGCGCGCGCGGCCGGCAGATCGGGAGTGGCGAGCGGGCGCTCGAGCGCGAGCGCCGCATCGGCCTGATGGCGCAGCGGGGTCAGGAAGCGCACGCCCTCGCCCTCGCGCCGCACCAGGTAAGTCTCGGCGCTGCGCGTGGGCACCGGCCAGGCCTCGACCATCGGATACAGCGCGGTCTCGGCCTCCCAGGTCAGGTAGGCCACACCGCGCGACGGCGCGCCCACCGGCGCGAGCACGCCGTAATGCGTGCGCCCCCGGGCGTCCTGGTGCAGGTCGACGAGCTCGACGCGCGGCTGCCGCAGCACGTCGGCGATCAGTTCGGCATGGGCCAAGAGGTCGGGGCTGCCGACCGCGAGCGCAGGCGCGCCGTCGGCGTCGAGCAGGGCCACGCCCTGCCAGCCGCGCAGGCGGGCGAGCTCCTCGACGAGCGCCCGCATGCGCGCGAACGCCGCATCGTCGCGGCGGCCGCCGTCCAGCCAGGCCTCGAACAAGGCCTCGAGCTGCGAATGGCCGGTGAAGACCATCCGCACATCCACGCGCGCCTCGGCGAGCCAGCCTTCGATGTGCTGGCGCTTCTGCTCGGCGATGACCGCCAGCGTGCGCTGGGTCTCGCGGCGGATCTCCTCGCTCAGCGAGCGGTAGCCGAAGGCACCCACGCCGCCCACCAGCACGGTGAGGGCGATGAGCGGAAAGGCGAGGCGCAGGCCGGCATGGCGGCCGCGGGTGGCGGCATCGGCGGCGGGAGCGTGGTTCATGGCGTGGAGGCGTGCGATCGCGGCCGGGCCGGTGCACGCAGACAGAAGAATGTCCGCATTGTTGCGCTGCGGCAAGCGCGCTGCAACCCGCTTCGAGGCGTCTAGCCGCCGCCGGGCAGAAAGAGCGCCGGGTCGACCATGCTGCGGTTGAGCATCACCGACCAGTGCAGGTGCGGGCCGGTGACGCGCCCGGTGGCGCCCACCGCGCCGATGCGTGCGCCGGCCTTCACCGTGTCGCCCGCCTTCACCGCGATCGAGGACAGGTGGCAATACATGGTGAGCAGGCCGCGGCCATGGTCGAGCCATACCGTGTTGCCGTTGAAGAAGTAGTCGCCGGTGTCGATCACCCGGCCCGCCGCGGCGGCCACCACCGGGGTGCCCGTGGGCGCGGCGATGTCCATGCCGCCATGCGGCTTGCGCGGCTGGTCGTTGAACACCCGGCGCAGCCCGAAGGAGCCCGAGCGCCGCCCCGGTACCGGCTGCAGCATGCGCAGGCTGCCGGGATCGAGCGTGCTCCAGGTGGCGACGATCTCGGCCGAGCGCAGGCGCTCGCGCTCGTGGCGGGCGAGGTCGGCGGGCGACAGGTCGACCTTGCCCGGCGCCACCTTCAGGCGCTGCTCGGCGTAGCGCACCGGCCCCACCGCGACCGGCACCCGGCGCGGCGGCTCGCCTTCCGCGCGCACCTCCAGGTCCACGCTGCCCGGCTCGGCTTCGAGCGCAATGCCCACCACCGCGGTCCACCCGCCCGGGCGCCCGGCGACCAGCACCGGCACGCCGTCCAGGCTGGCCTGGGGCGCGACCAGTGCGGGTCCGAGTTCGACCAGGGCGACCCCGCCCGCCACCGCGCGCTCGCGCGGCAGTTCCAGCGCCGCGACCGGCAGGGCAACGCAGGCCGCCGCAGCGGCCAGAACGCGGGCAAGGCGAACGCGGGCAAGGCGTATACGCCACCCGCACGAAGGGAACGAGCGCATCATCGGATTCCTGGATTCGGGGGCCGTGCCGGCGCGTTGCCACGCCTGCAGCATGAAGCTGCGGACGGTGTCGCGACGACGACCGATGCCGCGATGATAGCGGCGAAAAGCGCGGAGATCGCCGATGCGCACGCTAGAATCGCGCCCTCGCTTTTTCCGCCCGCGATCCGGGCTTCATGACGAAACGCCGCCACCCGCGGCTGGAGACCAAACATGGAAGCATTCGCCAACCAGGTCGTCGACCTGCTCAACGGCCTGCTCTGGGGCAAGATCCTGATCTGGCTGCTGGTCGGCACCGGCATCTATTTCACCCTGCGCCTGGGCTTCATCCAGTTGCGCCACTTCGGCCACACCTTCACGGTGCTGCGCGGCAGCCGCCAGTCCGACGCCTCCGGCATCTCGTCCTTCCAGGCCCTGTGCACCTCGCTCGCTGCGCGCGTGGGCACCGGCAACATCGCCGGCGTGGCGGTGGCGATCACGCTCGGCGGCCCGGGCGCGATCTTCTGGATGTGGGTGATCGCGCTCGTGGGCATGGCCACCGGCTTCGCCGAGGCCACGCTCGCGCAGCTCTTCAAGCAGCGCGACGACAAGGGGCAGTTCCGCGGCGGCCCCGCCTACTACATGGAGAAAGGTCTCGGCCAGCGCTGGGCGGGCACGATGTTCTCGATCTTCCTGATCATCGCCTTCGGCTTCGCCTTCAACTCGGTGCAGTCGAACACGATCGCCGGCGCGATGGTCGGCGCCTTCGAGCTCGACATGGGCAGCTTCACGCTGGGCGGCAACGAGGTCGCCGTCGCGGCGCTGGTGGTCGGCGTGGCGGTCACCGTGCTCACCGCGGTGATCATCTTCGGCGGCCTGCGCTCGATCGCGCGCTTCTCCGAGCTCGCCGTGCCCTTCATGGCGGTCGGTTACCTGGTGGTGGCGGTCGGCATTCTCCTCGTCAACCTCGGCGAGGTGCCGGGCGTGCTGGCCATGATCGTCAAGAGCGCCTTCGGCTTCCACGAAGCCGCCGCCGGCGGCATCGGCGCGGCCATCCTCAACGGCTTCAAGCGCGGCCTGTTCTCCAACGAGGCCGGCATGGGCTCGGCGCCCAACGCCGCCGCCGCGGCCACGCCCTACCCGCCGCACCCGGCCTCGCAGGGCTACGTGCAGATGGCCGGCGTGTTCATCGACACGATCCTGATCTGCACCGCGTCCGCCGCCATCATCCTGCTCGCCGGTCCGGTCGAAGGCACCGGCGTCGGCCTGGTGCAGAACGCCCTGACCAGCGAAGTGGGCGGCTGGGGCAAGTACTTCCTCGCCGTCGTGGTGCTGTTCTTCGCCTTCACCTCGATCGTCGCCAACTACTTCTACGCCGAGAACTGCCTGGTGTTCATCGAGCACAACCACCCCGCGGGCCTGCTGATCTTCCGCCTGATCGTGCTGGCCATGGTGATGTTCGGCGCGATCGGCTCGCTGCCCTTCGTGTGGAACTTCGCCGACGTGGCGATGGGCCTGATGGCGATCACCAACCTCGTCGCCATCCTGTTGCTCTCGGGCCTGGTGGTGAAGCTGGCGAAGGACTACAACGCCCAGCGCGCCGCCGGCAAGCTGCCCACCTTCGACGCCCGCGCGTACCCCGAGATCCGCAGCAAGCTCACGCCGGGCATCTGGGACTGAGCCGGGCCACGCCCCGAGCGGCGCCACCCCGGCCGGATGCCAGGCGCGTCCCGGAGCGGGCGCGCCGCGCAGCCGCCGATCCGATGCACAGCCTCCTCGAGTTCCCGAGCCCCTTCCCCGCCGAGCCCGGCGTGGTGCGCCTGCTCGAGCCGCCCGGGAGCGACGCCGCCGCGCTCGCCGCCCGCCTCGTCGCAGGCGACTACGGCAAGCCCTTCGTGCTCGAGAATGGCGGCCTGCGCGCGCTGCACTTCAGCCTCGGCTACGTGCAGAGCGTGATGGACATCGCCAATCCCAGCGCGCTCGTGCTCGCCTATGCACGCGCGATGATGGCCTTCCTGCTGTTCAATCCGCGCCCACGCCGGATCGGCATGATCGGCCTCGGCGGGGGCTCGCTGGCCAACTTCTGCCACCGCCATCTGGCGGCGGCCGAGCTGACCGTGGTGGAGATCGACGCCGACGTGATCGCCCTGCGCCGACACTTCGGCGTGCCCGCCGACGACGCGCGCTTTCGCGTCCTCCACGCCGACGGCGTGCGCTGGCTGGGCGAAACGCAGACGCGCAGCGACGTGCTGCTGATCGACGCCTTCGGCGCCGAGGGCGTCGCCCACACCCTGCTCGACACCGATTTCCACGCCAACGCCTTCCGTCACCTGGGCGGGCACGGTGTGCTGGTCATGAACCTCGCCGGCGCACGCGAATCCTTCGCCCCCCACGTCGCCCGCCTGCTCGAGATCTTCGACGAACGCGTGATCGCGATACCGGTGCGCGAGGACGGCAACCACATCCTGTTCGCCTTCCGCGATCCCGCCTTCACGCCGCGCTGGAACTGGATGCGCAGCCAAGCCCACGCCCTGCAGGCGCGCACCGGACTGGACTTTCCCAATCTCGCCCGCGCGCTCGAAGCCGGCGAACGTCAGGGCCATGCCTGGCGGCTCGCGCGCTGAGCGGGCGGCTGCCGTCGGCTCGACGCCGACTCAGCGCCGGTTGTTGAACGGGTAGCCGTACAGGCGCAGCAGCTGGCGGAAGGCCTCCATGCTGACCGCGGGGTCGTAGCTGGCGAACAGCTTTTGCTGGCGCTCGTGCAGCGCCGCGGGCTGTGCCGACAGCAGCATCTCGCGCTCGTCGAGAATGTCGTCGCGCATCCGCGGACTCACGAACAGGAAGGGGATCGGCCGGTACAGGCCGTCGTCGGACGAAAGGTGATAACGGGGGTGGGCGATCTGGATGTTCTCGGCGAGATGACTCTTCATGGCTCCGTCGTACGGTCGAAATCGATGTCCGTCCCGCACCACGCGGGCTCGGAAAGCTGTCGACGCGGGCGGCAGGCCGGCGCGTCCGTCTGAACGACCATGGAAGCGGAAAAAAGATCCCGCCGCACACGCTGCGTGCGCGGCGGCAGCGGCGTGGATCCGCTCAATGCGAGCCGGCGAAGGGGTAGCGATAGAGCTCGAGCAGCTCGGTGAAGCTGCGTGCCCCCGCCACCGGGTCGTAGCGATCGAAGAGCTTCTGCTGGCGTGCGCGCAGGGCCGGGGGCAGGGACGCGACGAGCAGCGAGCGCTCGTTCAGGATGTCGTCGCGCATCCGCTCGGTCACGAACAGGAAGGCGATCGGTGCATAGAGTCCGTCGCGGGTGGGCAGGTGAAAACGCGGGCTGGCGATGCGGATGTCTTCGGCGAGATGACTTTTCATGGTTCCAGGCTCGCAGGCAGTGGGTCTCCGTCCTTCCTGGAATCATCCCTCATACGCCCCGCAACGCGTAGCATGAAAGCGCGGTGTGGCCGCAATCCATCACGCTCGCACGCAAAAGGCGAGCGCGGATTTCCGTCAGCAGCGCGCTAACGCGCCGGCTTCGGCGCGACCGCCGCCGCCCCGCAGCCCGCACCGAGCCAGCGCGCATCCGTCTCGAGATCGAGGTCGCCGCGCACCGAGGCGAGCTTCACGCGGGTCGTGAAATGCTCCGGGCCTTCGACGCGCGCGTGGAAATCGCCCTCGGCGTCCGGATCGGTGCAGCGCAGGCTGCCGCGGATGGTGTTGCCGCTACGCTCGACCCGCGTCAGCGTGCAGTTGCCCTCGACCTTGCCGGCGAAGACGTTGTCCTGGCGCGCCTGCGCGGGTGTGATGCAGCTGCGCACGCTGCCGTCCGCGCCCAGGCTCACCCCGCGCTGCTGCATCTGCTGCTCCAGCATGCGCCGGGTGTCGGCCGGCAGGCCCTTGATGTGTTGCTGCAGCATGCCCATCTGCGCCGCCATGTCGGGCAGGCCGGCCAAGCTCAGGCGGGTGGAGCGGAACTCCCACAGGCCGGGGCGGAGGTCGTCCAGCGCATGCGCGGCCGGCACGGCGCAGGTCAGGACAAGAGCGAGCGCGGCGGCGCGGATCGGGGTCATCGGGGCGGTCCTCGTGGTTCGGCGTGCGGACGCGGAAGCGCGCCCGACATCGACGCCTGCATTATCGCAGGCCGGGGGCGGGCGACGACGCCTCGCAGCCCCCCGGATCGTGAGCGGATCTTGCGGCGGCACGAAGGAGCGCGGTGCGGCGGACAGCGGCGGAGGAGCCCGGCGTGGCGGGTATCGGCACGCCATGCATCGCGACTTGCGTCGCGCCTACAAGACCCGGCCCGGCCCGATCCGTCCCGCCAGCGCAAGCAGCGCCGCGTGATCCACCAGCCCCTTCACGAAGCGCGCGGGGATCCCCGCCAGACCGACCTGCGCCCCCACCAGCGCACCGGTCAGCATGGTGCGCGCGAGGTTCTGCCCGCCGCCATTGAGCGCATGCAGCACCGCCGACTCGAAGTCGTCGGCGAAGCGCGCCGCGAGGTAATACGCCGCCGGAAACTGGTGATACACCGCGCAGGGCATGCCATACACCAGCGCGACCTTCCACGCCGGCTCGATGCGCACGTCCGGGTCGTGCGCCGCGCGCGCGATCGACGACTGCGTGAGCAGCGCATCCGGCGACGGGAAGCGGCCGGCGGTCGGGGCCTCGGCGGCACCGGGGCGCGGCGCCTGGAGGTTTCCCGAGGTCACGGTGTGAAAGGGCAGCGCGCCGGATTTCACCCGCGCCATCAGCTTGGCCGAGATTGCCGCGTCGAACTTGTGGCCCTCGACCAGCATGCCGAGCACCGCGCCGAAGGCGACGGTCATCGCCACCACGGTGCCGTCGGTCTGGGTCAGCACCGTGTTGCGGGTGACGGCATCGGCGAGTGCGGCGGGGTCGAGGGCGTAGCGCACCGCGATCGCCAGCGTGCGCTCGGCGGCCTCGGTGGTGTCGGCGTTGCCGGCCACCCGGCCCCAGGGCAGGCCCTGCCGGATGCGCTTGCGCCAGGCCTCGCGGATCGACTGGCTGGTGTAGCCGCCGGGCCCCTGCATCGGCGTGCCGTCGAGTCGTGGAAAGAAATCCTCGTCCATGCGGCGGCAGAAGTCGGCCTCGTCGTAGCCGCCGCATTCGGCCAGCGACTCCATCGTGAGCCTCAGCAGCACGCCGGCCTGCGAGGATTCGCCCGCCTTCATGCCCGCATGGTAGTGGTCGGGCATGGGCGCGGTATAGCCGGTGATCCACGGCCCGTAGCGCGCGCGCAGCTCGTCGAGGTCGTAGTACCAGTGCGGGCCGAGCGCCAGCGCGTCGCCGATGAAGGCTCCGAGCAGGGCACCGAGGGCACGGTCCCGCAGGGCGGCGGGCCCGTCGATGCCCGCGACGGAAACCGGGTCGGCAGACATCAGGGGCCGATCGCCACGGTGTCGAGCGCCTTCCAGGTCCGCGGACCGACGATGCCGTCCGGCACCAGGCCGTGCGCGCGCTGGAAGCGCCGCATCGCCGCCTCG
The DNA here is from genome assembly GCF_000310185.1 of Thauera aminoaromatica S2. Taxonomy (GTDB): domain Bacteria; phylum Pseudomonadota; class Gammaproteobacteria; order Burkholderiales; family Rhodocyclaceae; genus Thauera; species Thauera aminoaromatica. The sequence goes on from NZ_AMXD01000074.1 coordinate 9,130, forward strand.
GTCAGGGGGCCGAAGGCGCCATCCACCTGCTGTGCGCCGAAGCCGAGCTTGCGCTGGACTTCCTTCACCAGAAAGATCGGATTGCCCGTCGCGCCGCGCCGGATGGTGGGTCGATCCTCCGCATCCTTGCGCGGGATCGAGGGCACGGGCGCAGCCGCGCCGCTCATGAGGGCCGCGACCTCGCTGCGGAAACGCTCCATGTCGAGCGTGTGCGGGTCGCTCTTGCGCCCTTTCGGCAGCGCATATTCCTTGTGACCGCAGCACATCCCGGCATCCTGGCCGAGATGCGCCAGGATGGCGGCCACGCCGCGACGATAGGCGTCGAGCTGCACCTCGGGCCAGGGTTCGAACCCGGGTTTGGTCGGATCACCGATTCCGGTGCTCTCGGCCTCGATGCCGATGAAGCTGCCGTTGCCGTCAGTGATGCCCTTCCACTCGCCCCGCCCCGCGTGATTGGCCCTTCCCGCGGCGATCACGTAGAACGTGCCGTCCCGCCCGAGACCGAGCTGCGCCAGCGGCCCCGCCAGATCGGCACGCCCGTTCTTGAGTACCCCGAGGCTGGGCATGTTTCCGCTCCGCGGACCGGCGGTGTGATGGCAGATCACGCCCTTGACGACACCCATTTCGCTCCGTCCGCGGTTCGGCCAGCCATCGACCTCCGCGACCTTCAAGCCGGCGTCCCTCAGAACGACCGGCAACCATGTCAGCTGGAATGGCATGTCAGGCTACCCCCCCTTCGGCGGCGGGAAGGTCTTCGTCGGGCGTCGCCTCGGTCTCCTGGACCGGGCGGTCGCACACGTCGATCTCCTGCTCGTCGGGTTCGCGTTTTTCGGTCGTTCCGTTCATCTTGCAGCCCTCCTTCCTGTCCTGGGTGCGCCCGCAGGACGGTGACGCCCATGCGGGATACCCTTCAATATAGGCCGTCGATGCGCCCCGACAAGCGGATTCCAGGCCCGATCAGGTCGTCCATTGGTCGTGGATGACCCCCACCAGCAGCCAGCGTCCGTCCACCTGCTCGAAGACCAGGCGCAAGGCGCTCCAGTCGAAGGCCGCGGCCCCGCCACCCGGCGCGGGCTCGACGTAGTACTCCACCCGTGTTCCCTGCGGATACGCTTGGGCAGCGTTGTCGGCAGTGTTGCCGCGCTGCTGGTCGACATTCACACCGATGCTGCCCGCCCCGCGATAGTCGCGGTCGAGCACGAAGCGCTCGACATACTGCGCGGCCGTCAAGGCGATCGGCTCGCCGCTGCCGTCGGCATGGCCCCACACGTGGACCGTGGCGTCGTCCCAGAAGTGGCGCAGCTGTGCGGGCAGGAAGACGCGATCCTCCTCGACATCGACGTAGGCATAGGGCGAGAAGCGCACGCCCTTGTGCGGATGCGCCCTGCCCGCGAGGCGTTCGCCGTCGCGTCGCACAAAGGCCTCCACGACCTCGTTCGCGACCAGGACGATCTCCTCGACCGCAGTGCGGGCCGGAGCCGGCGCTGGCGCCGGCACGCCGCGCCTTTCGCCCGCGTACAGGCCGGCCACGAGCAGCAGCACGGCCAGCGCCACCATCCACAGCGTCTTCGCGCGCTTCATCGACCCGCCCCCTCAGGCCGTCAACTCGCCGATCAGGGCGGGGTCCGCGATGCCGGTGGCCGCCAGCCCGTGCTGCGCCTGCCAGGCCTTGAGCAGGTTGAAGCTGGTCCGCCCGAAGATGCCATCGGCGAGGATGTCCACGCCCCGGTCGGACAGGCCGAGCTGCAGCAGGCGGACATCCAGCCCGCGCGCCAGCGGGGTCGCCAGCGTCAAGGGGCGCGAACCCGGCTGCGGCCCGTCGTAGCAGCCGGGCGGCAAGGCGGCGAGCGTCACGCTCGAGATCTCCCTGCCGCGCACCACGAGCGGCATCTCGAGCCCCCAGAAGCCCTGGTCGATGAGGCGTCCGAACGCTTCCATGCGATACACCGTCTGGCGCAGGTCGGCGCGCGCGTGGCCCTCCAGCCAGGCTCGTCGCGTGCGCACATAGGCGTCGATCCAGGCCTGCTCGCCCACCGCCGCGGGCTCGCCGACCGCGCGCGTGGTGCGGTCGCGCATCGCCAGCCAGGAGCCGTGCACGGCGCTGTCGTACACCACCGCCACGCCGAGCGGGGTGTGCACGCCCAAGCTTGCGGCCGCGCGCAGCGCAGGCTCCCAGTAGGTCCGATCGAAAAACGCATCCTGCGTATCGCGCATCACCGGATCGTCGGCGGTCGCACGCAGCACGTTGTGCAGGCGGGGATCGTCGTCGAGGCTCTCGTCGATGGCCAGGAAGCGCGGCAGGTAGGACGCCAGCCGGCCGGCGAAGCGTGCCCCGGGGTTGGCGCAGTATTGCTGCAGCAGCTTGGCGAGGTTGCCCGAGCCGAGCGTGGTCTGCGATCGGCCGAAGGTCAGGTGGCCGGTATCGCCCGGGATCAGCGTCACCTTCCCGTACTGGCCCAGCACCTCCCCGGTCTCGAACAGGTTGACGATCGCCTTGGCGACCGCCGCCTGGGTGGCGGTGACGCCACCGGCGACCGCCCCCCTCCCCGCGCGCGCCGCTGCGGCGGGGGCTGCGAGGCTTGCCCCGGCCGCCGGCGTGGCGCTGCGATCCTCGAAGCGCAGCACGCAGAACCCGGGCCGCTCGGGATGGGGATCGCAGCTGGTGACCCGGAAGCCGAGCTGCTCGACGTCGAGCGTCTTCTCGGCGCAATCCGTGCAGGGAATGATGCGTTCCATGGCTCGCTCCTTCGGGTTCGGGGATCAACGCCCGGCAAGGCCGCACACGTACTGGCGGTGCAGGGACAGACGCGTCGTGGCGTCCGCGGAATCGGCGTCCAGCAGCGCCAGGTAGCGGGTATAGCGCTCGCGCGCGGCATCCGGGCCCAGGCTGGCGAACGCGCCGGCACCGGCTTCCTGGTCCAGGACCCCCAGCGCCTCGGCGTTCCGCCATACCGCGGGCAGCTTCGCATCGGGCAGCGCGGCCAGGCAGCCCAGCGTGACCAGGGCGTGCCGGGACTGCTGGCGTTCCTCGCTGCGATAGGCGTTCAGCGCGGCGTCGGCCTTGGTCAGGAAGACGTCCCGGACCTCCGGCCGCGCGGCGAGGGCGGTCGCGGCGGCGCCGGTCGCGAACAGCTGCCCGGCGCCGAAGCGCGAGTCGGTCGCGCTGCGGGCGTCGACATCGGTCTGCAGGGTCGCCAGCACCGAGGGGAAGCGGCCTGCGTTCACCGGGATCACCGACAGCTCCTTGCGCTTGTAGCCGAGGGTGAAGGTGGAGGTGCTGCCGCCGGCCTCGTAGCCGATCTTCAGGCCCACCGTGGTCGAGCTGCCGAAGAACATCGGCTTGAAGTCGCCCCCCTGCTCCGGATCGGACGGCAGCGGCGCCGCGGGCGCGAGCAACGCGCGGGCGGCGTCGCCGGTGGCGTAGAGCTGCTTCACCTGGCGATCGAGCAGCTGCCCGTTGGTCATGAACACCGCCAACACGGGCGGCACCGCGCCGCTCTCGTAGCGCGGGCCGAAATAACCCTCGACGCGATCGTAGGCGATGCTGGCCGATGGCGGCGTCTGCTCGACGTCCACGCCGAGGGAGCTCTTGGTCACGAAGACCACGGTGTCCGGTCGACTCGCGCAGCCGGCGACCATCAGCGCGAGCGACAGGAGGATCGAAACGCGGCGAGTGCTCATCTGACGACCTCCGTTCGATCTGCAGCGGGCGCGAGGCAGGCGCCATCGCGCAGGAATCCGAGCGTGGTGTCCGCATAGCCCAGCACGAGCGCGCTGCCCGCCTCGGCACGAGTCCAGCCCAGGCCCAGGGTCTGCACGCGCAAGGTCTCCCCGGCGACCGCGCCTTGCGCCGGCGGGAGGGTCAGATGCATCCAGCCGAGCAAATGCCGCTGCCCCTCGGCATCGACCCACACGTGCGCGCACCCGCCTGCCAAGGCCAGCACGGCCAGCGCTCCACCTCGCAGGATCGAATCGACCAGGGGATTCATGTCAGGCTCGATGAACCACGCCGGCGGAAGCCACCGTGGGCGCTTCGCCCGGTGACGATCCCCGGCCCTCCGGGAGCACCGCCATGCGGGTCACGCTTCCAGCATAGCCCGCGGTCGTGGGCTTGCAAGCCGGCCGCGCCCCGCCGCATGGCACGACGGACGAGCGCGGCGGGGAGGCTCAGGAGCGCTTCCTCCAGACGGTCAGCTCCGACAGCGTGTGCTGGTGCTTGCGCCGTGTCTCGCGGATCACGAAGGGCACCGCCTGCGGCCCCTGCACCAGCTCGAAGTCGGTGGCGAGCAGGTCCTTGAGCCCGTCGAGGGTCGTGTACGACTCGCCATCCTTCTTGAAGCCGCCGATCCACTCCTCGCGCTTGGTGTGCTCTTCCAGCCAGGTGTAGGGCGAGGCGAGCAGCAGCAGGCCGCCGGGCTTGAGCCGCCGCGGCACGTCGGCGAGGAAGCGGCGCGGGCTGTACAGGCGGTCGATCAGGTTGGCGGCGAGGATGAGGTCGAAGCCGGTGAACACGTCCTTGAGGTTGCACGCGTCGCCTTGCCAGAACTCGACGCGGCCGGCGGTCCCGGCCAGCCCGAGGGCGTCGAGCCGGCGCTCGTGGTAGGTGACCAGCTCGCCCTCGTCGGGCATCGTGTAGCGCAGCACGCCGGTCTCGGCGAGCTTGACGCCAGCCTGGATGAAGCGCGCCGAGAAGTCGATGCCGACCACGCGCTCGAAGGCGCGCGCCAGCTCGAAGCTGGCGCGACCGGTGGCGCAGCCGAGGTCGAGCGCGCGGCCGAAGCGGCCCTTGCCGAAGCGGCGCTGGGCCGCGATCGCGATGTCGGCGAGCGCCTTCGGGAAGTTGGGCACGCCGAAGGCCTCGTCGCCGTAGTGGAACTCGGCGTACTGCGACAGCAGGGTGTCGGTCTCGTAGCTCGAGGCCGGGTTGATAACCGGCGCCTCGCTGACGACGTAGCGCAAGCCCGCGTGCTGGAAGAAATGGCGGCGGAAGGCGTAGCGCGAGGCGTGGCGCGACTCGTTGCCGGCGGAAATCCAGCTGCCGCCCTTGATGATGGCATGGCGGTCATCGAAGGTCGGCGTGGTGAAGTCGTCGTAGATCGGGTGCACGTCGAAGCCGTCGAAGGGATAGGTCGGGGTCTCGCACCATTGCCAGACGTTGCCGACCACGTCGAAGAGCTCGCCGTGGGCGAAGCGCGTCACCGGACAGCTCGAGGCCCAGTGGTCCAGATGCAGGTTGGCGTTGGCGGGGGCGTCGTGCGGCACATCGGCGAGGCCCGCGTGGTCGTGGATGCGGTTCCACTCGTCCTCGGTGGGCAGGCGCACCGGCTGGCCGGTCTCGCGCGCTTTCCAGCGGCAGAAGGCGCGCGCCTCCAGACAGTTGACCTCCACCGGCCAGTCCCAGCGCATCGGCACTTCCTCGGTCATCAGGCGCAGCTTCCAGCCCGCGGCGTCGGGGACCCAGAAGGTCGGATGCTCGGCGCGGGCGAACCTGCGCCAGCCCAGGCCCTCCTCGTCCCAGACGCTGTCGTCGGCGTAGCCGCCGGCCTCGACGAAGCCGAGGTATTCGCGATTGGTCACCAGATGGCGGGCGGCCTGGAAGGCCGGCACCTCGGCGCGGTGCGTGCCGTACTCGTTGTCCCAGCCGTAGATCGGCTCGTCGAAGCTGCGGCCGAGCGTGACCGTGCCCGCGGGGATGTCGACCAGGTCGTTGGCGGGCGGCTCGCCATGCTCGGCGCAGGGCTGCCAGGCGGGATGCGGCTTCACGTACTGCAGGGCGTGCTGGCGCATCAGCACCGAGGAGGTCTCGAGGTGGATGCGCTCGTGCTCGATGCCCATCACCACCGCCCAGAACGGGTCCTTCCAGCCGATCGGCAAGGTGAAGGGCGTGTCGCGGATCACGCGCTCGACCACCGCGCGCACCTTGCCCCGGTAGGCGGCCACTTCGGCCACGCTCGGCCAGTCGTAGCGCGCGTCGTCGAGGTCGTCCCAGCTCATCTCGTCGACGCCGACGGCGAACATGGATTCCAGGCGCGGGTCGATGCGCTGCTCGATCAGGCCGGCGAGCATGAACTTGTTGATGAAGAAGGTGGCGGTGTGGCCGAAGTAGAAGATCAGCGGGTGGCGCAGGCTGATCGGTTTCCGGTAGTAGGCCTCGTCGCAGGTGAGCACCTCGAACAGCGACTCGTAGCGGTCGAAGGTGGCGTGGAAGTAATGCAGCAGCTCGGCGCGCTTGGCCTCGACATCGGTGCCGGAGAGCAGCGGGGTGCGCGGGAAGAGGGGCGCAGGGCTGCCGGCGGAAGAGGAAGCGGGGGAAGGACGGTCGCCAGGGGTCGCTTGCGATGCGGGGTTCATTGCGGGGGTCCTCGTCATTGGGACGGATGGGCTGCATCTTTCCACGTTTCGGCGCGGGAATGTAGCGTGGGCCGGCATCCTGCGCAGCAGCGACACGAGCCGCGATCTCCGATCCTCCAGCCGGCGCCGTGCCTCAGCCCGCGCCGCGATCGCGACTCGCGTCGCTCCTACCGCTCACACCGGATGCGGTCGCATTTTCGAATCGCGACTTGCGTCGCGCCTACCGCTCGCACCGGATGCGGTGGTTTTGTGGGAGCGACGCAAGTCGCGATCAGGCCGCCCAGAACTTTCGCGCCCTCGCCGATCGAGCGCTGCGATCGCGACTCGCGTCGCTCCTACGGGGGGCCGCCGCGCTGGCGGAAGGCGGGCTCGCGGGCGAACAGCAGCGCGGCGACCAGCGCGTTGAGCAAGGCCGTGGCCAGGAAGAGCTGCGGCACCGCGAAGCCCGCGGCCAGCAGCCCGATGCCCATCGCCGCGGCGGCAACCATGAAGAGCGCGTTGAGGATGTTGTTGCCGGCGATCACGCGCGCGCGGTGCGCCGGCGCGGAGCGCTGCTGCACGAGCGCATACAGCGGCACGATGAAGAAGCCGCCGCACACCCCGATCATCACGAGGTCGAACACCACCCGCCACACCTCGGCGCGGGCAAACAGCGTATCCAGCCCCTGGCCGGGCGGGAAGGCGCCCGCCGCCGGGCTCGCCCACCACAGGTCGAGCGCGAACAGGCTCAGCCCGATCGCCCCCGGCAGCACCATGCGCGGCTCCACCCGCCCGCGCGACAGGCGCCCGCACAACAGCGAGCCCGCGCCGATGCCGACCGAGAACAGCGCCAGCAGCAGCGTCACCGCGCGCTCGTCGCCGCGGAGATGATCCGCGGCGAAGCCGGGAAACTGCGACAGGAACACGGCACCGTAGAACCAGAACCACGAGATGCCGACGATGGCGACGAAGACCGCGCGCGCCTCGAGCATGAAGCGCAGCATCTCGCGCGTCTGCGTCACCGGGTTCCAGTTCACCCGCAGCCCGGGGTCGGCCGCCGCCGCGGGCGGGATGGCGCGGCTGGACCACCAGCCGAGCAGCGCGATCGCGAGCACCGCGACCGCCACACGGCCGGGCCCGGCATCCCCCGCCACCAGCAGGCCGCCGACGATGGTGCCGGCGAGGATGGCGACGAAGGTCGCCGCCTCCACCAGCGCGTTGCCGCCCACCAGCTCGTCGTCGGCGAGCTGCTGCGGGATGATCGCGTACTTGACCGGCCCGAACAGTGCCGACTGCGCCCCCATCAGGAACAGCACGACGAGCAGCAGCGGCAGCGACATCAGGGCGAAGCCGACCACCGCAAGCGCCATCACGGCGATCTCGAGCAGCTTGGTGGCGCGGATCAGGCGGCTCTTCTCGTACTTGTCGGCGAGCTGGCCGGCGGTGGCCGAGAACAGGAAGAAGGGCAGGATGAAGACACCCGCGGCGAGGTTCACCAGCACCCCGGGCGAGTCCGCCCCCAGACGCGCGGCCTGGAAGGTGATCAGCACCACCAGCGCGTTCTTGTAGACGTTGTCGTTGAAGGCGCCGAGGAACTGGGTCAGGAAGAAGGGCAGGAAGCGGCGCTCCCGCAGCAGGCGGAACTGGCCGCTCATCGTGCGGCCTCGCGGAAATGGGCAAGCGCCGTGCGGCCGCTCGCGGAGATGGGATTGGCGGGAGTCTTCATCGCCCGGCAAGGTAATCGGAAATGGGCCCGGTCGCCACCGCCGCCGCGTCACCTGCCCCGGAGCGACGCGGGATGCATCCTTGCCGAAGGAGCGGCGCATTCGCGATCTTCGGCGCCGAATCCGCCGAGCCGGGGCGGCGCGGACCGGGCGGGGGGGACAATGCCCCACCTCCTGGCCTACAATGTCGCCTCTTTCCACCGATCGAGCGCCGCATGACCCTGCCCGCCCGCCTTCGTTCCGCCCATCGTCGCGCCGCGTTGCGCGCGGGCGTGCGTGTGCGTGCGCGCGGCATCGTGTCGCCGCTGCGCGATCTCGCGACCCAGCTCGCATTCAAGGTAACAGGGTCTCCCGCCGTGCTTTCCCAGGCCGTGCGGGGCCACCAAAGGGGCTGAGCCCCACCCCCGCACGGCACCTTGCCCGGGACGCGCACGCCGCGCCTCCCGTTCAACGTGCAGCCGCCGCGGGTCTTTCTCCAACGTCCCGCCCATCGACCAGACTGACGGTCCGGCCGCGGTCCATCCGGACCCTCCCGGCCATCGGCACTGCCCCACGGGGCTGCACCCGGAACGCCACGCCCGCCGCGTGGCGATGCGATGCACGAGGGTGATGCGATGGTTCTCACAAGAAGTTTCGTCAGGGCGAAGCGGCCCTGTACCGATGGATTCCGCTGGTTCGTCCGCCAGTTCGGCGAAGGCGGCGACTACCAGGCCATGCTCGACGAGATGGTCGCCGCCGGCCGCGTCAGCGACGCCTGCTGGCTGCTCGAGCAGTTCGGCCCCACCGACGAGTTGCGCGTGGTCGACGCGATCGAGGCCGACGCGATCGTGTTCGCCGGCACCCTCGAGGTGCGCGGCGGCGTGGACGTCGACGGTGTGCTGCGTGTCGGCCGCTCGCTGCAGGCCGGTGCCGGGGTGCGCGCGGGTGGCGAAGTCCACATCGGCGCCGACCTGCGTGTGGAAGGCAGCGTGCGCGCCGAGGCCGGCCTCCAGGTCGGCGGCGACCTGCGCGTGGGCTGGGGCGTGGATTGCGCCGGCGAGCTGCGCTGCGACGGCGAGCTGCGCACCGGCTGGGACCTGCGCTGCGGGGGGCGCATGCGCGTCGCCGGCAACGCGTACGTCGGCCTCGACCTGCAGGCCGAAGAGGGCGTGCGCTGCGCCAAGGGCCTGCAGGCGGGCGGCGACATCCAGGTCGAGAACACCTTGCGCGCCGCACAGGGCATCGCCGCGGGCGGCTCGATCCGTTCCGGCATGCACCTCGAGGCCGGCTGGGGCATCAAGGCCGGCGGCGTGATCGCCGCTGCGGGCGCGATCCGTGCCGGCGAGAGCCTGGCGGCGGGCGAGGCGATCCGTGCCGGCACCGGCTATGGCGTGTTCGCCGGTCTCGACGTGCAGATGGAAGCCTGGGAGGCGAGCGCGCGGGTGAGCGCGCCGCAGCGCCCCGAGGGCCTGATGAGCGGCTGGTGGGCCGGCCCCTCGCCGTGCTGAAGGGAGAACGCGCCATGAACACTCTCGCCCTGCACCTGCGCGGCCTGCCCGCCCGCCACACCCCGCTCTCCCACCGCGCCAGCCTCTCACCGCGCTCGGTGCCGGCCTTCCCGCAGCCGCCGCCGTTCGTTGCCGGGCCGGCCGTGGCCTTGCGCACCGCGCTCGGCACTGCGCTCGCTACCGTCCTGCGTCGCATGCTGCGGCCGCCGCGCATGGAATTGCGCATCGACGTGAGCCCGCCCGACACTGCCATCGAGGCCGAACTCGACACCCTCCACGGCCGGCTCCACACCCCCGGCGACGCCCTGCACGCCTGCACCCGCCTGCCCACGCTGCTGCCCGACCTGGTCTTCCACCACCGCGAGGCCGACGGCGAGCACTACGTCTATGTGGAAGACGTCGCGCGTGGGCGCCTCGCCGGCTACACGGTCTTCAACCGCCTGATCGAGGTCGACCGCCGCACCGACCGCCACGTGCGCTCGCCGCACTCCAAGTACGCCCCCGCCTACCAGGGCCGCGGCATCGCCAGCGCGGTGTATGACTGGGCGCTCGGGCGCGGCTTCTGTCTGGTCAGCGGCGCCCGCCAGTCCGCCGGCGCGCACGCGCTGTGGCACGCCCTCGCCCGCCGCCACCCCCTGCGCTGGGTCGCGCTGCGCACCAAGCGCATGCACGACCTCGGCGCCAGCGTCGCCCCGACGCGTGCGGCCGAACTCGACACCCGCATGATCCTGCTCGGCCACGGCTGGAGCGCCGCGCGCCTGCGCAGCCTCGGCCTGCTCCATCCGGCCGCCGAGGCCGCCAACGAGACGATGCGCCGGCGCGCGTGAAATCCCGCGCCCCGCCGCACCGGGCGCGCCCGATCGCGACTTGCGTCGCTCCTACGACGCGGGCCCGGCAGCGCGGCGGGTCTTGCGGGAGCGACGCGAGTCGCGATCGCGGCGCGGCACCGCAGGCGTGACGGTTTCCGTGGGAGCGACGCAAGTCGCGATTGCGGCCGCTCCGGGAGCGCCCACGCAATTCGACCGCCCGATCGCGACTTGCGTCGCTCCTACGACGCGGGCCCGGCGGCGCGGCGGGTCTTGCGGGAGCGGCGCGAGTCGCGATCGCGGCGCGGCACCGCAGGCGTGACGGCTTCCGTGGGAGCGACGCAAGTCGCGATTGCGACCGCTCCGGAGGCGCCCGCGCAATTCGACCGCCCGATCGCGACTTGCGTCGCTCCTACGACGCGGGCTGGGCAGCGCGGCGGGTCTTGCGGGAGCGGCGCGAGTCGCGATCGCGGCGCGGCACCGCAGGCGTGACGGTTTCCGTGGGAGCGACGCAAGTCGCGATTG
>NZ_AMXD01000075.1 GCF_000310185.1 Thauera aminoaromatica S2
GTCGGCCGCCGGCGGCGCGCGGCGCGCGCGTACGCGCTCGAGCGCCGCGGCCAGGCGCTGCGCGCGCACCGGCTTGAGCAGGTAATCCACCGCGGCAAGCTCGAAGGCCTGCACCGCGTACTGGTCGTAGGCGGTCACGAAGACCAGCGCCGGAGGCGCCGGCAGGCGGGCGAGGTGGCGGGCGAGCTCCACGCCGTCCATCACCGGCATGCGGATGTCGGCCAGCACCACGTCGGCCGCCGCGGCGTCGAGCAGTCGCAGGGCCTCGACGCCGTTGGCGGCCATGCCGACGATCGCGTTGGGCTGCTGCCCGGCGACGTCGCCGAGCAGGTCGCGCAGGCGCGCACGCGCCGGCGCTTCGTCATCGACGACGAGCACGCGCAGCGCCGCGACAGCCTCGGGTGCGGTTGCGGTCATGCGGCCTCCCTCTCCCAGGGCAGGCGGATGCGCACCCGGTAGCGGCCATCCGCCTCGTCGATCTCCAGCCTCGCCTCGAGGTCGTGGAACAGCATCAGGCGCTCGCGGATGTTATCCAGCGCCATGCGGTTGCCGACATGGTGCAGCCCCTGCGCGGCGACCGGGTTGTCCACCTCGATGCAAAGCTCCTTGCCGTGGCGCGCGATGCGGACGATCACCTCGCCCGCGGCGGCGGCAGGCTCGATGCCGTGGTAGACGGCATTTTCGAGCAGGGGTTGAAGCAGCAGCGAAGGCATGCGGGCGCGCAGCAGTTCCGCGGGCACGCGCGTACGCCTCTCGCCGCCTTCACCACCTCGTCCGCCCTCCCCGCCTTCCCCGCCTTCCCCGTCCTCTCCCGCCTCTCCACCCCCTCCTCCAAACTCCCAGCGCACCGCGAGGCGCTCGCCGAGCCGCAGGCGCTCCAGCCCGATGTAGCGCTCGGCGAGCTCGATCTCCTCGGCCAGCGTCACGCGCTCGCGGCCGTCCTGCATCAGCGCGCGGAACAGGTCGGCGAGCTCCTCCAGCGCCTGTTCCGCGCGGCGCGGCTCGGAGCGGATGACGCCGAGCACGCCGTTCAGGCAGTTGAAGAAGAAGTGCGGCCGGATGCGCGCGGTCAGTGCGATCAGCCGCGCCTCGGCGAGCGCCGGCGACAGGCGCCGGCTGCGCCAGTCGAAATACGCTAGGCAGAGCGCAGCGGCGAGCCACGCCCAGCCCAGTGGTCGCCACCACTCCGCGGCCGGCACCGCGGCGAGCAGGCTGGCGGCGATCGCCGCCAGGCTGGCGAGCACGAGTACGACGCCGCGCCCGGCCGCGACCGGCAGCGCACTCAGCCCGGGCGCGCCGAGGTAGAGGAGCACCAGGCTCAGCAGCAGCGGCAGCTCCACCCGCCCGGCCATCAGCGCGAGCTCGTCGGCGAGCCGGGCGGGCGCATCGAGCCGGATCGCCACGGTGAGCGCGGCGAAGAGGTTCACCGCCAGCAGGACGCGCAACATCACCCCGAGGTTGCGGAAGTCGGGCAGGCCCGGCGCGCCGAGCGCCGGGGGCTTTTGCTTTATACTTTCGGCCATCTACGCGCGCCACCGCAGGCGGCGCCCCTTCCCGTAATCGTTCCATGCCGGGCCGGCAGCGCAGGGCCGGCCTTTTCCGTTTCCAACACCCCGATTATGACAGACACCACGACGCCGGCCGCCAGCGCCAACGCCCCCGCCGACGCGAGCGCCAAGGCCTGGTCCGGCCGCTTCTCCGAACCCGTTTCCGAACTCGTCAAGCGCTACACGGCGAGCGTGTCCTTCGACCAGCGCATGGCCGCGCAGGACATCCGCGGCTCGCTCGCGCACGCCAGGATGCTCGCCCGCCAGGGCATCATCGGCACGCAGGATCTCGTCGACATCGAGCGCGGGATGGCACAGATCGCCGGCGAGATCGAGCGCGGCGAATTTGCCTGGAGCCTCGACGACGAGGACGTGCACCTGAACATCGAGAAGCGCCTCACCGCGCTGGTGGGCGACGCGGGAAAACGCCTGCACACCGGACGCAGCCGCAACGACCAGGTCGCCACCGACATCCGCCTGTGGCTGCGCGACGCGATCGACCGCATCCTCGGGCTGATCGCCGAGTTCCAGTCCCGCCTGCTCGAGGTCGCCGAAACCCATGCCGGCACGCCCCTGCCCGGCTTCACCCACCTGCAGGTGGCGCAGCCGGTCACCTTCGGTCACCACCTGATGGCCTACTTCGAGATGAGCCGGCGCGACGCCGAGCGCTTCGCCGACTGCCGCAAGCGCGTCAATCGCCTGCCGCTCGGCTCGGCCGCGCTCGCCGGCACCAGCTACCCGATCGACCGCGAGTTCGTCGCTTCCGAGCTCGGCTTCGACGAGGTCTGCTACAACTCGCTCGACGCCGTCAGCGACCGCGACTTCGCGATCGAGTTCTGCGCCGCCAGCGCGCTGCTGATGACCCACCTGTCGCGCCTGTCCGAGGAGCTGATCCTGTGGATGAGCCCGCGCGTGGGCTTCATCGACCTCGCCGACCGCTTCTGCACCGGCAGCTCGATCATGCCGCAGAAGAAGAACCCCGACGTGCCCGAGCTGGTGCGCGGCAAGACCGGCCGCGTCAATGGCAGCCTGGTCGCCCTGCTCACGCTGATGAAGGGCCAGCCGCTGGCGTACAACAAGGACAACCAGGAAGACAAGGAGCCCTTGTTCGACACCGCCGACACGGTCATCGACACGCTTCGCATCTACGCCGACATGATCGGCGGCATCCGCGTCAAGGCAGAGGCCATGCGCGGCGCGCTCAGCCAGGGCTATGCCACCGCCACCGACCTCGCCGACTACCTGGTGAAGAAGGGCCTGCCCTTCCGCGACGCCCACGAGGCCGTGGCGCTGGCGGTGCGCGCAGCCGAGGTCAAGGGCTGCGACCTGCCGCAGTTCACCCTCGACGAGCTGCGCATCGCCATGGCCCACGTGCCCGGCGCCGCCGAGCGCCTCGGTGAGGACGTCTTCGGCGTCCTCACCGTCGAAGGCTCGCTGGCCTCGCGCAAGCACATCGGCGGCACCGCGCCCGAGCAGGTGCGCGCCGCGGTGGCGCGCGCCCGCATCGGCCTCGGCCTCGGCCAAGGCTGAGCCCGATCCGACGCCCATGACCACAGCGGCGGCCGAGCGCATCGGCAAGTACGAGCTTCTCCGCCGCATCGGCAAGGGCGCCACCAGCAGCGTCCATCTCGCCTGGGACCCGTTCCGCCAGGTCGAGGTGGCGATCAAGCGCCTGCGCCGCGAGATCATCGCCGATCCGCAGCGCGGCCGCCTGCTGCGTCAGCTCTTCCTCAACGAGGCCGCGCTCGCCGGCAAGCTCGCCCACCCGCACATCGTGCGCATCCACGATGCGCTGGTCACCGACGAGGATGCCTGGCTGGTGATGGACCACGTGCCCGGCGGCACGCTCGAGGACATCGCGACGCCGGCGACGCTGGCCCCCTTCGGGCGCGTCATCGAGATCGTCTTCAAGGCCACGCGCGCGCTCGACTACGCCTTCCACCAGGGCATCACGCACCGCGACATCAAGCCGGCCAACATCCTGCTGATGGCGCCCGGCGGCAGCGACATCCGCATCTCCGACTTCGGCGCCGCGCTGCACACCGCGCGCGAGACCACGCAGATCGCCGGCGTCGGCTCGCCCGCCTACATGTCGCCGCAGCAGGTGCGCGAGGTGCCGCTCGACCACCGCACCGACATCTACTCGCTCGGCGTGGTGATGTTCCAGCTCCTCACCGGCCACCTGCCCTTCGAGCAGGAGAACAGCTACAGCCTGCTCTACAGCATCGCACACGACACCCCGCCGCCGCCCTCCGAGCTGCGCCCCGAGGTACCCGAGGCGCTCGACGCGATCGTGCGCCGCGCCACCGAGAAGGACATCGAGCGCCGCTACCAGAGCTGGAGCGAGTTCTCCCACGACCTCGCGCTCGCCTTCCGCAACCGCAGCCTCGCGCTCGCCCCGGACCGCCTCGGCGACACCGGCAAGTTCGAGGCGCTGCGCACGATGCGCTTCTTCCGCCGCTTCGCCGACGCCGAGCTGTGGGAGGTGATCGGGCTGTCGCGCTTCGACCGCGCGCTCGCGGGCACGGTGATCATCAAGGAGGGCGAGCGCGGCGACGCCATCTGCTTCGTGCTCGCCGGCGAGGCGCGGGTGAGCAAGCAGGGACGCCTGCTCGAGGTGCTCAACCCGGGCGACTGCTTCGGCGAGATCGCGGTGTTCTCCACCATCTCCGGCGTGCGCTCGGCCTCGGTCGAGGCCGCCGCGGACACCGAGCTGGTGACGATTCGCGCGCGCGCGCTCGAGCGCGCCAGCGAGACCCTGCGCATGCATTTCTACCAGGCTTTCCTCGAGGTGCTGGCGACGCGCCTGTCGCAAGCCAGTGCCCGCATCGCCAATCTATGAACGAATCGCCGACGCCCCACCCCGCCCTTCCCGCCGTCGAGGCCGCCCTGCGCGCCGCCATGGGCGAGCAGCTGCGCATCGTCTCCGCCGAGCCGGTGAGCGGCGGCAGCATCCACACCGCGCTGCGCCTCCAGGACGCCGGTGGCGCACGTTTCTTCGCCAAGCTCGCCCCTGCCGCCCAGGCGCCGATGTTCGAGGCCGAGGCCGACGGCCTCGGCGCGATCGCGGCAAGCGGCAGCCTACGCACCCCGGCGGTGATCGCGCGCGGGGGGGACGAGGCCCACGCCATCCTGGTGCTGGAATGGCTCGACCTGCAGCCGCTGACCAGCGCGGCCGACGGCGCCCGCTTCGCCGAGGCGCTGGCGGCGCTGCACCGCAACGTCGGCGAGCACTTCGGCTGGCCGCGCGACAACTTCATCGGGCGCACGCCGCAGGCGAACACCGAGCGCGACAACTGGGCGCGCTTCTTCGTCGAGCAGCGCCTGCGTCCGCAGTTCGCGCGCGCCCGCGCGCAGGGCTTCGACATCGAGCTGCAGCGCCAGGCCGACCGCCTTCTCGACCGTGTCCCCGCGCTTTTCCTCGACTACCGCCCGCCCGAGAGCCTGCTCCACGGCGACCTCTGGCACGGCAACGCGGCGGTGCTCGCCGACGGCACGCCGGTGGTGTTCGATCCCGCGGTGCACCGCGGCGACCGCGAAGCCGACCTCGCCATGAGCGAGCTCTTCGGTGGTTTCCCCTCCGCCTTCTACACCGCCTACCGGCGCGCCTGGCCGCTGCACGAGGACTACGAGCAGCGCAAGCCGCTGTACAGCCTCTATCACCTGCTCAACCACCTCAACCTGTTCGGCCGCGCCTACCTGCGCGAGTCCCTTCGGCTGGCCACGCGGCTGAACGAGGAGTTGGCGCGGCGCAGGGACTGAAACGCCCCGAAGCAGGAGCGGATGCGTCGGCGTTTTTTACACTCGGCCCCGGAGCGCGATCTGCCCGCACAGCACACCTATTTTGAAATCAGCGACTTGCGTCGATTTTTCGACGCGGGCGTGATATTTGCTACGGTCTGGGTAAGGTTCATCGGAAAGACGTCGGGCGGCAGATATAATGAAATCAGGCACCAGCGGAATCAGGGATTGATGATGGACAGGATCCGGAACAACGAGACGGTCGAGCAGCGAAGGCGAGTCCTGAAGGGCGCGCTGGGCGCGTCCACCGTGCTCACGCTGGGATACGGCGGTAGCGCGGCTGCGGCATCGATCGGATGCGTGAAGAACACGTACATTGAAGAAACCCCGCCTGCGAACGGTAACCAGTTTTCGTGGACCGACCCGGCGGCCATGACCGGGGTTGACGAGTGGGCCTGGAGCAAGGTCGACGTATGGGAATGCAGCGGGAACGTGGGGGGCGTTCCGGATACGGACTTCGAGGGCTTCTCGCTCGACAACGGCATCAATTGGTACCGCGTGCCGGCGGTGGTCGGCGAAGCTCCGACGCTGATCGCCTTGGCGACGAAGAAGAGCTCGCAGTCGCCCGCGTACCCGAAGACCGCTTGGGTTTTGGCGTACTTCGACGCGAACGGCAACTTCGTCGGCAACTACCCCGCGATCACCATGCGCACCGAGCAGAATACCCCGCTGGAGGGTTCCTGCCTCGCGTCGGTGAATCCGAATGCGAAGAGTGGCTTCACCTACGGCGGCTGAACGCCGATGCAGCCGACCTCGCCGCTGGGGCCGCTGGCCTGGATCGAACGCTACTGCCCGTCCCTCGACGGGCAGTTTCTTTTTCTCGATCCGCTGCGCTGGGATACCCATCTGCTGAGCGCGGGCGCCGTGATCGTGCTGCGCGAGGCGGCGCTCGCCATCGAAGCCGGATGTTTCGAGGCCTTCCGCGCCGAGGTCGCCGCGAACGGCGGCTGGCCGGCGGGACTGGAACGCCTGGCGGTCGCGCTGACCGCGCTCGCCGAGCGCGCTGCGGGCACGGGGACCGAGGCTTGAAGGGCGGCGTGATGCAGCGCTCGATCGACCTCGGTGCGGCCAGCGTGGTGGTGCGCTCGCCGCTTCGCGAGTTCAATGCCCAGCTCGACCTGCTCTACCGCGACCATTCGCAGGCAGGGGACAGCGGCTTCGCGGACGTGCGCGTCGCGCTGCTCCCCGGGCCGCCCTGGCGCGTGTGGGGCCCGCAGGTACGCCTGTGGTCGGAGGCCTCCTGCCCCTTCGACCCCTACCCGCTCGACAGCGCCCTGCCTCTTTTCGAATGGGGCACCAACTGGCTGCTGGCGCAGCGCCTCAACGCGCATGTGCTGCTGCATGCAGGCGTGGTCGCGCGCGAGGACCGTGCCCTGATCCTTCCCGCCGCACCGGGCTCGGGCAAGAGCACGCTGACCTGCGCCCTTCACCTCGCAGGCTGGCGCTTCCTCTCGGACGAGTTCGGGGTGCTGGATACCGAATCCGGACTGCTGCACCCCCTGCTCAAGCCCGCAGCGCTGAAGAATCGCTCGATCGACATCATCGGCGGCCAGCCGGGCGCGGTCCTCGGCCCCGTCTTTGCCGGTACGCGCAAGGGCGACGTGGCGCACTTCGCACCCGACCGTGCGAGCGTCGCAGCACGCCGCCGGCCGGTCACACCCGCGCTCGTGGTGTTCCCGAGATATCGCGAAGGCGCAGCCCTGCGCTGCGAACCGGTGCGCCGGGCGGAGGCCGCGATGCGGCTGGGGCTCAACAGTTTCAATTACCGCAAGCTCGGCCCGGTCGGCTTCGACGCCATCCTCCGCCTCGCGCGCACGGCCCCCGCCTGGGAGATCGAGTATGGCGCGCTCGCCGACGCCCTCCCCTGCATCGAGCAGCTATTCGGAAAAGCCTCATGAGCACGCATCCGGCGGCCGACTGTGCCCTGCTGCTGCGCGGCCTTCACGAAGCCCTCGAGATCCCGGAGGCGCGCTGGGATCGGGTGCTGCGGCTCGCGCGCATGACCGGCCTGCATGGCCGCCTCGCCGCCGCCAACGCGGACAATCCGACCGTGTCGGAGCGGGTCCGCCGCCATCTGCTGTCGGCGACGAGGATGGCGGACTTCAGCGCGCGCATGCTCGACGCCGAGCTGCGCGACGTGGCCCCGCTGTGCGGCGGCGATTTCCCGGTGATCGCCCTGAAGGGCGGCGCCTACGCACTGCAGGCGCTCGGCTTCGCCCGCGGCCGCTTCGTCTCCGACATCGACCTGCTGGTGCCCGCACGCGCCCTGCGCACCATGGAGGCGAGGCTGCACGCCGCGGGCTGGGAGAGCGCGGCGCTGGACCCCTACGATGAACGCTACTACCGCGACTGGAGCCACGAGACGCCCCCCCTGCGCTTCCCGGGCCATTTCCTCGAACTCGACCTGCATCACGCGATCACGCCGGTGACCGGGCGGCGCCATTTCGATCCGGCGCCGCTGTTCGACGAGAGCTTGCCGATCGCCGGCAGCCGCTTCCGCGTGCTGTCGGCGCGGGACCAGGTGCTGCATGCCTGCGTGCATTGCTTCCAGGACGGCGATCTCGCCCTGCGCGTGCGCGAGATCGCCGACATCGACGGCCTGCTGCGCAGCTTCGCCGGCACGACGGGCTTCTGGCCGGGCCTCGTCGAGCGTGCCAATGCGCTCGGGCTGGGCCGTCCGCTCTGGTATGGGCTGCATTTCGCCCGCAGCTGGATGCAGACGCCGGTCCCCCAGGAGGTCCTGAGCGCCCTTCCCGGCCCCGCCGCCGTACTCCGCCGGCCGATGGAGGCCTACATCTCGCTCGCCCTGCTCCCGCCCGACCCCGATCGGCCACCCGGCCTGTCGGTGCGATTCGCGCGGCGGCTGGCACTCGCGCGCTATCACCTGCTGCGCATGCCCCTGCACATGCTCCTGCCCCACCTCGCGCGCAAGGCCTGGTTGCGCACACGCCGCCGCACACCCGACGGTGCGAATGAAAACGCCGGCGGCGGACCCTGAAAACGGGTCGGCAGCCGGCGTTCCACGACGAAGGTCGTCGCGCGGGATCAGTCCTCGCCGACGAGTCCGGCGTCCTTGAGCATCTGCTGCAGTTCGCCGCTGTCGTACATCTCGCGCATGATGTCGCTGCCACCGACGAATTCGCCCTTGACGTAGAGCTGCGGGATGGTGGGCCAGTTGGAGAATTCCTTGATGCCCTGACGGATCTCGGGGTCGGCAAGCACGTTGACCGCGAGCACCTCGCGCACGCCGCAGCCCTTGAGGATCTGCACCGCGGTGGAGGAGAAGCCGCACTGCGGGAACTGGGGCGTGCCCTTCATGTAGAGCACCACGCCGTTGTTGGTGACCTGATCGCGGATGACGTCCTGGATGTCCATTCTGGAAACCTGAAAAAGTTGAGTTAAACAGTCGGGAAATAATAGGCGTTGCGCGCCGCCAGCGTCAACGCGAATCGCGCGTTGCGCGCCCCAGCCAGCGCCCCCCCGAGACGCGCTCGATGCCGGCGAGGTCGGCCCACGAGGCGATCGCGGCAAAGCCGGCGTCGGCGAGCAGGCCGCGCGCCGACGCCGCCTGGTCGTAGCCGTGCTCGAGGAAGAGCCAGCCGCCATCGACCAGGCGTGCCGGCGCGCCGGCGACGATCTCGGCGAGGTCGTCCAGGCCCTGCGGCCCGGCGGCGAGCGCGCCACGCGGCTCGAAGCGCACGTCGCCCTGCTCGAGGTGCGGGTCGCCCGCAGCCACGTAGGGCGGATTGGACACGATGAGCTCGAAGTGCTCGTCGCCGAGCGCGCCGAACCAGTCGCTCTGCACGAAGGAGACGCTCGCGCCCAGCCTGGCGGCGTTGGCCATCGCCACCCACAGCGCCTCGCGCGAGCGGTCGAGCGCGACCACCTCGGCCGCCTCGAGCTCGAGCGCCAGGGTCACCGCGAGCGCCCCGCTGCCCGTGCCGAGGTCGAGCACGCGCAGCCCGCGCCGTCCGGGAAAGTGCGCGAGCGCGAGCTCGACCAGCAGCTCGGTCTCGGGGCGCGGGATCAGCACCGCCGGGGTGACGAGGAACTCGCGCCCGTAGAACTCGCGCGTGCCGGTGAGATAGGCCACCGGCTCGCCGGCGGCGCGGCGCTCGACGAGGGCGCGGTACTCGGCCCAGTCCTCCGCAGCAAGCTTCTGCTCCGGCCACGCCACCAGACGCGCGGCCGGGCACTGCAGCACGTGGCGCAGCAGCACGCGCGCGTCCATCTGGTCGATGCGCGCGCGTGCCCAGGCGAGCGCGCCGGCGATGTCGATCCCGTCGGCAGACGGCGCGGCGGGACTCATGCATCCTCCCCGAGTGCCGCGAGCAGGTCGGCCTGGTGCTCGAGGGTGAGCGCGTCGAAGATCTCGTCGAGCTCGCCCTGCATCACCGCATCGAGCTTGTAGAGGGTGAGGTTGATGCGGTGGTCGGTCACCCGCCCCTGCGGGAAGTTGTAGGTGCGGATGCGCTCGGAGCGGTCGCCGCTGCCGACCAGGCTCTTGCGCTGCGCGGCCTCGGCGCTCTGTTGCGCGCGCACCCTGGCGTCGTACAGGCGCGCGGCGAGCACCGCCATGGCCTGCGCCTTGTTGCGGTGCTGCGAGCGATCGTCCTGGCACTCGACGACGATGCCGGTGGGAATGTGCGTGATGCGCACCGCGGAGTCCGTCTTGTTGATGTGCTGCCCGCCCGCGCCCGAGGCGCGGAAGGTGTCGATGCGCAGGTCGGCGGGGTTGATGTCCACCGCCTCGACCTCGTCGGCCTCGGGCAGCACGGCGACCGTGCAGGCGGAGGTGTGGATGCGCCCTTGGGTCTCGGTCACCGGGACACGCTGCACGCGGTGGCCGCCGGATTCGAACTTGAGCTTCGAATAGGCGCCGTTGCCGACCACGCGGGCGATGACCTCCTTGTAGCCGCCGAGGTCGGATTCGCTCGCCGACACGATCTCCACCTTCCAGCGCTGGCGTTCGGCGTAGCGGGTGTACATGCGCAGGAGGTCGCCGGCGAACAGCGCTGCCTCGTCGCCGCCGGTGCCGGCGCGGATCTCGAGGAACAGGTTGCGCGCGTCGTTGGGATCGCGCGGCAGCAGCGCGCGCTGCAGCTCGGCCTCCAGCGCTTCGATGCGCGCCTCGCCCTCGGCAAGCTCGAGTTCGCCGAGCTCACGCATCTCGGGGTCGGCGAGCAGCTCGCGCGCGGTCGCGCAGTCGGCCTCGGCCTGGCGATGCTCGCGGTACAGCGCCACCACCGGCTCGATCTCGGCGCGCTCGCGCGAGAGCTCGCGGAAGGCGTTCATGTCACGCGCGCCCTCCTCGGAGGCGAGCGTGCAGTCGAGCTCTTCGAGCCGGTTGGCGAGGTGTTCGAGTTTGTCGCGGATGCTCTGCTTCATGACGGAGGAAGGACGCGCGCGCGCCGCCGGCGGGCGGCGGCCTGCGGAGCCGTGCGGCTAGTGGGAATCGCGGGACAGGTTGAAGAGCTCGCGCACCACGCGGCCGGCTTCGACCTTGTGCTCGCCCTCGGCCTGGTTCAGGAAGCGGGTGGGGCCGTGCATCAGCTTGTTGGTGAGGCCGTGCGACAGCGCCTCGAGCACGCGCTGCGGGTCCTCGCCCTTGGCGAGCAGGCGCACGGCGCGCTCGAGCTCGGCCTGGCGCAGGCTCTCGGCGTGCTCGCGCAGCGAACGGATCACCGGCACCGTCTCGCGCGCCGACATCCAGTGCAGGAAGCCATCGACCCGGCTGGCGATGATCTGCTCGGCCTCGATCACCGCCTGCTGGCGCGACTCCATGCCGGCCTCCACCACCTGGGCGAGATCATCCACGGTGTACAGGAAGATGTCGTCGAGTTCGGCGATCTCGGGCTCGATGTCGCGCGGCACGGCCAGATCGACCATCACCATCGGGCGATGGCGGCGCGCCTTGACCGCGCGCTCGACCATGCCCAAGCCGACGATGGGCAGCGGCGCGGCCGTACAGGACACGACGACGTCGAAACGCGGCAGCGCCTCGCCAATCTGATCGATGCGCATGGTGGTGGCGCCGAAGCGGTCCGCCAGGGCCCTGGCACGCTCCTCGGTACGGTTAGCCACCGCCATGGATTTGGGCCGAGCGCCGCCGAAGTGGGCGGCACAGAGCTCGATCATCTCGCCCGCGCCGATGAAGAGCACGTGCTGGTCGGCAACGCGCTCGAAGATGCGCTCGGTCAGATGCACGGCCGCGGCGGCCATCGACACCGTGTTGGCGCCGATCGCGGTGGTCGAGCGCACCTCCTTGGCCACCGCGAAGGTGTTCTGGAACAGCTTGTGCAACAGCACGCCCAGGGTGCCCGCCTCTTCGGCGTAGCGCGCGGCGTCCTTGACCTGGCCGAGGATCTGCGGCTCGCCGATCACCATCGAGTCGAGCCCGCTCGCCACCCGGAAGACATGGCGGATCGCGTCGCGCTGCGGGTAGGAATACAGGTAGGGCGAGACCTCGGCGAGCGCGAGGCGGTGGAAACGAGCGAGCCAGTCGGCCGCGTGCTGGGGCTGCTCGGCGGCGAAATAGAGCTCGGTGCGGTTGCAGGTCGACAGGATCGCCGCCTCGCGCACCGAATCCGTATGGGCCAGATCGTGCAGCGCCTGCCCCATGCGCTCGGGCTGGAACGCGACGCGTTCGCGGATGACGAGCGGCGCGGTGTGGTGGTTCAAGCCGAGGGCGAAGAGTTGCATGCGGGAGGGGGGTGGGACGGAGCGAGCCGGATTATAACACCGCGCCTGCGCCCCAAAATTGAGCCGGAACAGCGACTTCTGGCCGCAAATTGACGCCGCAAAGCAAATGGGCCGACACTCGGTCGGCCCATCGGGATTCTGGTGGCCAGTCGCGGAATCGAACCACGGACACGCGGATTTTCAATCCGCTGCTCTACCAACTGAGCTAACTGGCCAACGAGGTCCGCATTATAGCCAGTCTTTTTCCTTTGTCAAAGGGTTTGGCGAAAATGCCCGAAAAGCTCAGCCCAGGGCGTCGTGATCGCCCTGCACCTGCCGCGGTGGCTGCAGGTGGCTGCGCGGGAAGACCACGCGGGCGAGCGTGCCGCGTCCGCCCGGGCCGGCGTCCAGGGTGACGGTGCCGCGGTGCAGCTCGGCAATCTCGCGCACGATCGGCAGGCCGAGGCCGGAGCCATCGACGCCGCTGCCGAGCACGCGGTAGAAGCGCTCGAAGACGCGCTCGCGGTCGGCCTCGGGGATGCCGGGACCGTTGTCCTCGACCTCGAACACCGGTGAGCCGGCGTAGCGCGTGCGCGCGGTGACGCTGCCACCGCGCGGGGTGTACTTGATCGCGTTGTCGACCAGATTCTTCAGCATCTCGCGCAGCAGCACCGGGTTGCCCTCCACGCGCAGGGCCGTGTCGCCCGCCTCGACACCGAGGTCGATCCGCTTGGCCTGCGCGCGCGGATAGAGCTCCAGCGCCACCTCGCGCACGATCGCATCGAGGTCCACCGTCTCCACCGCGTAGAGCTTCTCGAAGCTCGCCTCGGCGCGGGCGAGCGAGAGCAGCTGGTTGATCAGGTGGGCTGCGCGGTCGGTGCTCTCGGCGATGCGGGTGAGCGACTGGCGTAGCTGGTCGGGGTCGGTCTCGTGCATGGCGAGGTCGGTCTGCATCTTGAGCCCGGTCAGCGGCGTGCGCATCTGGTGCGCGGCGTCGGCGATGAAGCGCTGCTGCGCCTGCAGGTTCTCTTCCAGGCGCGCCATCATGTCGTTGTAGGCGATGATGAGCGGACGCACCTCCTCGGGCACGCTCGATGGCTCGACCGGCGACAGGTCGGTGGGGCGACGACGGCGGATCAGGCTCTGCAGCCGGTTGAGCGGCGCGATGCCGCGGCTCAGGCCCACCCACACCAGCACCACCGCGAGCGGGATGATGGCGAACTGCGGCAGCAGCACCCCGGTGACCACGCGCGAGGCGAGGTCGGTGCGCTTGTTGCGCGTCTCGGCGACCTGCACGAGCACGAAACGATCGGCCTGCGCAGGGTCGGGGCGCACGAAGCGCCAAGCGATGCGCACCTCCTCGCCCTGGATCATGGCATCGCGCAGCTGCACCTCCTCGCCGTCGACTGCGGACGAGGTCGGCATGGGCGGGATCTCGGCGTCGCCGCTGACCGTGACGCCATTGACGTCGGCCACCTGGTAGTAGACGACGTCGTCCTGGTCGGCGCGGAACAGCGCGCGCGGCGGCGCCGGAAAGCGCACCACCACCTGGCCGTCCTCGACCTCGACCAGGCGCGCGAGCGCGCGCACGCCGTCGGCGAGTGCGAGATCGTAGGGCTGGTTGGCGATGCTGTCGGCGACGTTGTGGGTGACGATGATCGAGATCGGCCACAGGAACAGCAGCGGCGCGAGCATCCAGTCGAGGATCTCGCCGAACAGCGAGTTCGGCGGCCCGGACTTGCGCGGCGCGTTTGCGCCGCGCGGCGCGCGCTCAGGCCTGGACTTTCGCCGCAGGGGCAGCATCGGGGTTTTCCAGGCAGTACCCCAGGCCGCGCACGGTCACGATGCGCACGCCGCTGTCCTCGAGCTTCTTGCGCAGGCGATGGACATAGACCTCGATCGCGTTGCTGGACACCTCCTCGCCCCAGCCGCACAGGTGGTCAACGAGCTGGTCCTTGCTGACCAGGCGGCCGACACGCAGCAGGAAGATCTCGAGCAGGCCGATCTCGCGCGCCGACAGCTCGACGAGCTGGCCGCCGATCTTGACCACGCGGTCGGCCTGGTCGTAGCTCAGCTGACCGATCTCGATGCAGCGCGGCTGGCCGGTGCCGCGGCGGGTAAGCGCACGCACGCGCGCTTCCAGTTCGGGCAGGGCGAAAGGCTTGGTGAGGTAGTCGTCGGCACCGGCATCGAGCCCGCGCACGCGGTCGTCGACGCCATCCTGCGCGGTCAGGATCAGCACCGGCTGAGCCGACTTGCGCGCGCGCAGGCGCTTGAGCACCTCGATGCCGTTCATGCGCGGCAGGCCGAGGTCGAGGATGAGCAGGTCGTAACCCTGGCCCGCGAGCGCGGCATCCGCCTCCATGCCGTCCGCCACGTGATCGACTGCACAACCACCGCGCCGCAGGGCGCGACAGATGCCGTCGGCGATCACCGGATCGTCTTCCGCCAACAGGATACGCATAGCATTCCGGCTGTAAGTTGCTTGTAAGCGGAGATTCAGAGAATGTTTCCGCTGTTCTCCTTTTGCTCGGTCTTCGGGGACGTGGCTGCTGCGCGCAGCGGCGTTCCGGGGAGCGCCCGCCCATCTGGGCCGCGGCGCTCCCCACCGACTTTTACTCCCCGAATTAAATAATTATCCCACGCTTTGCGCAGTCGCAGGCAGCCTCCCCGGCGGCTGGACGCGGGACGGCCCGCGCCGTGCCGGAACCGATGGACGCAAAAAGGCCCCGCCGAGGGCATTCCTCGACGAGGCCTTGTTCGCTTGCAGCGGGCGGGAGGTCCGGCGGACCGGACCTTCCCGGGCAGGCAGTTACATGCCCATGCCCATGCCGCCCATGCCACCCATGCCGCCCATGTCGGGCATGCCGCCCATCGGCTTGTCCTCGGCCAGCTCGCCGACCATGCAGTCGGTGGTCAGCATCAGGCCGGCGACGGACGCGGCGTTCTGCAGCGCGGTGCGGGTGACCTTGGTCGGATCCAGCACGCCCATCTCGACCATGTCGCCGTACTCGCCGGTGGCGGCGTTGAAGCCGTAGTTGCCCGAGCCCTCGACGACCTTGTTCACCACCACGCTCGGCTCGTCGCCGGCGTTGGCGACGATCTCGCGCAGGGGCTGTTCCATGGCGCGCAGCACGATCTTGATGCCGGCATCCTGGTCGTGGTTGTCGCCCTTGAGCTCGCCCAGCGCGGCGCGGGCACGCAGCAGCGCGACGCCGCCGCCGGGGACGATGCCCTCTTCCACCGCAGCGCGGGTGGCGTGCAGGGCGTCCTCGACGCGGGCCTTCTTCTCCTTCATCTCGACTTCGGTGGCGGCACCGACCTTGATCACCGCAACACCGCCGGCCAGCTTGGCCACGCGTTCCTGCAGCTTCTCGCGGTCGTAGTCGGAGCTGGCTTCCTCGATCTGCACGCGGATCTGCTTGACGCGCGCCTCGATGCGGTCGGCCTGGCCGGCGCCGTCGATGATGATGGTGTTTTCCTTGCCGACTTCGATGCGGGCAGCCTGGCCGAGGTCGTCCAGGGTGGCCTTCTCGAGGGTCAGGCCGACTTCTTCGGCGATGACCTGGCCGCCGGTCAGGATGGCGATGTCTTCCAGCATGGCCTTGCGACGGTCGCCGAAGCCCGGGGCCTTGACGGCGCAGGTCTTGAGGATGCCGCGGATGTTGTTCACCACCAGGGTGGCGAGCGCTTCGCCTTCGACGTCCTCGGCGATGATCAGCAGCGGACGGCCCGACTTGGCGACCTGCTCGAGCACCGGCAGGAGGTCGCGGATGTTGGAGATCTTCTTGTCGAAGAGCAGGACGAAGGGCTGCTCGAGGATGGCAACCTGCTTGTCCGGGTTGTTGATGAAGTAGGGCGACAGGTAACCGCGGTCGAACTGCATGCCCTCGACCACGTCGAGTTCGTTCTGCAGCGACTTGCCGTCTTCGACGGTAATCACGCCTTCCTTGCCGACCTTGTCCATCGCACGGGCGATGATGTCGCCGATGTCGCTGTCGGAGTTGGCCGAGATCGAGCCGACCTGGGCGATCTCCTTGTTGGTCGAGCAGGGCTTCGACAGCTTCTTGAGCTCGTCGATGGTGGCGACGACGGCCTTGTCGATGCCGCGCTTGAGGTCCATCGGGTTCATGCCGGCGGCGACGAACTTCATGCCTTCGCGCACGATCGACTGCGCCAGCACGGTCGCGGTGGTGGTGCCGTCACCGGCGATGTCCGAGGTCTTGGAAGCGACTTCCTTGACCATCTGCGCGCCCATGTTCTCGAACTTGTCCTTCAGCTCGATTTCCTTGGCGACGGAGACGCCGTCCTTGGTCACGGTCGGGGCGCCGAACGAGCGCTCGAGCACGACGTTGCGGCCCTTCGGGCCCAGGGTCACCTTGACCGCGTTGGCGAGGATGTTGATGCCGGCGACCATGCGCTCGCGGGCGGAATCACCAAACTTGACTTCTTTAGCTGCCATTCTTCAGAACTCCGGAATCGTTTCGATTAGGGTTGATCGGTGCGGGGGAGGCTCAGGCCTCGACCACGCCCATGATGTCTTCCTCGCGCATCACGAGGAGTTCGTCGCCTTCGACCTTCACGGTCTGGCCGGCGTACTTGCCGAACAGCACCTTGTCACCGACCTTGACGGCCATCGGACGGACCTTGCCGTCGTCGAGGATCTTGCCGTTGCCGACCGCGAGGACTTCGCCCTGATCGGGCTTCTCGCCGGCGCTGTCCGGGATCACGATGCCGCTGGCGGTCTTGCGTTCGGCTTCGAGGCGCTTGACGATCACACGATCATGCAGGGGACGAATCTTCATCGAGTTCTCTCCTAACTGAGGTTCAACTGTCTGGGTTGATGAAACACGCGGAACCAGTCCGCAGGAAAAGGATCTGCTGTGGCGATGGACGGGCTTGCACCCGTCGATCGAGGCTTGTTAGCACTCGACGCCAACGAGTGCTAATAATAGGGACGGGTCCAGAGGATTTCAAGTGCGCTTCCTGTTAACTTTTTTCTGCGCCGTGATGGCGCTCGCCGCGGCGCCCCTCCACGCCCAAAGCCAACCTCCCCCCCTCGCCGCCTCCATGGACGCACGATGGAAGGGCGCCGCCTTCGAGGGCGACCGCGCCAGCCTCGCCCGCCTCGCCGCCGCCGGCGCCAAGGTCGTGCGCGTGTACCGCCAGTCCGACGCCTGGGTGCTCGACGAGGCGCACCGCCTCGGCCTGAAGGTGGTGATGGGGCTGTGGCTGGAGCACCCGCGCCACGGTTTCGACTACGCCGACGCGCGCGCCATGCGCGCACAGGAAGACGCCCTGCTCGACTTCGTCGCCCGCCACCGCAAGCACCCTGCCCTGCTCGCCTGGGGCGTGGGCAACGAGATCGAGACCGGGGTCGCCGACCCGCTGCCGCTGTGGCGCGCGGTCGACCGGCTGGCCGCGCGCATCCGCGCGCTCGACCCCGACCACCCCACCATGATGGTGGTCGCCGACACCGGCATGGACGCCTTCCGCGCACTCGCCGGCTGCTGCCCCAACGTCGAGCTGCTCGGCATCAACGTCTACGCCGGTGCGGTGTTCGACCTGCCGCAGCGCCTGCGCGCGGCCGGCATCGCCAAGCCGGTGGTGGTCGCCGAGCTCGGCCCGCTCGGGCAGTGGCAGGCCGGGCGCAAGCCCTGGGGCGCGCCGGTCGAGCTCACCAGCACCGAGAAGGCGCGCTTCTTCACCGAGGCCCTCGCCTTCCTCGACCAGCAGGCGCAGATCCGCGGCGTCTTCCCCTTCCTGTGGGGCGCGAAGCAGGAACAGACCGCGACCTGGCACGGACTGCTGCTCGCCGACGGTAGCCCCACCGCGATGAGCGACGCTCTCGCCGCCGCCTGGGGGCGGCCGCAGCCTCGGCCCGCACCGCGCATCCGCGGCATCGGCATCGGCGCGGACGAGTTCGCCGCCGGCGCGGAGATCTCCGCCGGCATCGACGCGGTCGCCCACGACGGCAGCGCGCTCGCCGCCGAGTGGGCCGTGCACGCCGAGGCCACCGACCTGCGCAAGGGCGGCGATGCCGAGACCCCGCCCACGCGCATCGACGTGCGCGTGCTGCACGCCGATGCCGCCAGCGTGAGCTTCGTCGCCCCGGCGCAGCCCGGCGCCTACCGCCTCTTCATCACCGTGCGCGACCGCGAGGGCAAGGCAGGGACGGCGAACCTGCCGTTCCGGGTGAGGTAAACGAGGCCTCGCCCGCAGCAGCGTCGTCTCCCTCGCGCCTGCGGCTCTCGCACGTTCGTGCCCCCTCCTCCCGTGGGCGCACGGTGCCCGCCCCGCGCATTCCTCCCCGCTTGGTCCGCCGCCCCGCCCCGGGGTTAAGATGACTCGCAGAAGAACCCCAAGCGCAGGAGGCGCGCCCATGTCCGCTCCGCTCACGCCGCCGGCCCCCTTGCCCGTCGAGCGCCTGGCGACTCGCTGCGACCCGGCAGCGCTCGGCATCGAAACCTCCGCCCAACTGCCCGAGCTCGACGTCGCCCGCCTCCACGGCCGCGCGGTCGACGCGATCCGGCTCGGCCTCGACATCCGCGCCGAGGGCTACAACCTCTTCGTGCTCGGCGACCCCGGCAGCGGCCGCCACGAGCTCGTCCGCCGCCTGCTCGAGGACACGCGCGGCCGCGGCGATGCACCCGCGGACTGGTGCTACGCATGGAACTTCGCCAACGCCGCCCAGCCTCGGCTGCTGCGCCTGCCCTGCGGGCGCGGCCCGGCGCTGCGCGACGATCTGGCCCGCTTCGTCGAGGAGCTGGTGCCGGCGATCGGCGCGGTGTTCGAGAGCGAGGAGCACCGCAACCGCATCGAGGCCCTGCAGGAGGAGGCCAAGACGCGCGAGGAGAGCGCCTTGCGCAGCCTCGGCGACGAGGCCCAGAAGCTCGGCGTCGCGCTGCTGCGCACCCCGCACGGCTTCGCCTTCCTGCCGATGAAGGACGAGGGCAGCACGCTCACGCAGGAAGAATTCGAGCAGCTGCCCGAGGCACGCCAGCACGAGCTCGGCGAGCACATCCGCGCGCTGCACGAGCGCCTGCACCGCCTGATGGGCGATTTCCCGCGCTGGCGGCACGAGCTGCAGAACCGCATCCGCGACGCCGGGCGCGAGGCGATCCGCGCCACCGTCACCCACATGGTCGACGAATTGAAGGCGCGTCACGCAGACCTGCCCGAGGTGTGCGCGCATCTGGACGCGGTGCTCGCCGACGTCGTCGCCAGCGGCGAGTCGCTGCGCGCGACGCCGCACGCCGACGAGGACAGCGAGACGCTGACCTACACCGGCAGCATCAGCGTGCAGCGCTATCTGGTGAACCTGCTCGTCGCCAACCCCGCCGACGGCACCCGACCGATGGTGTACGAAGACCACCCCACGCTGCAGAACCTGGTCGGCCGCATCGACCACCTGGTGCACATGGGCACCCTGGTGAGCAACTTCACCCTGATCCGCGCCGGCGCCCTGCACCGCGCCAACGGCGGCTTCCTGGTGCTCGATGCGCTCAAGCTGCTGTCCCAGCCCTTCGCCTGGGAGGGGCTCAAGCGCGCGCTCAAATCCGCACGCCTGCGCATCGAGTCGCTCTCGGAGCTGATCGGGGTGACCGGCTCGGTGCAGCTCGAGCCCGAGCCGATGCCGCTCGAGCTCAAGGTGGTGCTGATCGGCGATCGCCTGACCTACTACCTGCTCGGCCGCTACGATCCCGAGTTCGCCGCGCTGTTCCGCATCAACGCCGACATGGAGAGCGAGATCGAACGCTCCGCGGACAACACCGCCGCTTACGCCTGCCTGCTCGCCACCCTGGCGCGCCGCGCCGGCCTGCCGCCCTTGTCGGCGCCGGCGCTGGCGCGCCTGATCGAGCACGCGGCGCGCCTCGCCGCCGACGCCGAGCGCCT
>NZ_AMXD01000076.1 GCF_000310185.1 Thauera aminoaromatica S2
CGCCTTCGGCCAGGCCGGCGACGGCGAGGCCCCCGCCGCGCTCAACGCCGCGCTGGCCGCCGACGGCGCCTGGATCCGCCTGGGGCGCGGCGTCGCCGTGGAGCCGCCGATACACCTCGTCTTCCTCACCGCGACCGTCGCCGACCAGCACCTGCGCAACCTCGTCGTCACCGAGCCCGGCGCGCAGGCAACGATCGTCGAGCACTACCCGGCCGGCGCCGCCGGCAGCACGCTGACCACCGCCGTCACCCGCGTGCTCGCCGCGCAGGACAGCCACGTCACCCACCTCAAGCTGCAGCAGGAGGCGCCCGAAGCCATCCACCTGGCGACGATCGAAGCTGAGCAGGCCCGCGGCGCGGTGTTCGCCTCGCACTCGCTGTCCTTCGGCGCCCGCCTGGCGCGCAACGACATCCGCACCCGGCTCGCCGGCGAGGGCGCCGAGGTGCTGCTGAACGGCCTCTACCACGCCGACGGCCGCCGCCATGTCGACCACCACACCCGCATCGACCACGCCCGCCCGCAGGGCACCAGCCGCGAGTTCTATCGCGGCCTGATCGACGGCAGCGCGCGCGGGGTGTTCACCGGGCGCATCCTGGTGGCCCAGGACGCCCAGCGCACCGACGCCATGCAACGCTGCGACAACCTGCTGCTGTCCCGCCTGGCCGAGGCCGACGCCCGCCCCGAGCTCGAGATCTACGCCGACGACGTCAAGTGCGCCCACGGCGCCACCGTCGGCCAGCTCGACGAGGACGCCCTCTTCTACCTGCGCAGCCGGGGCGTCGACGCGGTGCACGCACGCCAGCTGCTGACCTACGCCTTCGCCGCCGAGGTGCTCGACCGCATCGCCCACGCGCCGCTGCGCGCGTTCGGCCGCGCCGCGCTGCTCGAACGCCTGCCCGATGGCGCCCGACTGGAGGAACTGCTGTGAACGCTCCGTGTGACCCCGGCGCGCAGACGCCCATCCTGGACCTTGCCGCCGACTTCCCCATCTTGTCGCGGCCGTTGCATGGCCGCCGCCTGGCCTACCTGGACAACGGCGCCACCACGCAGAAGCCCGCCGCGGTGATCGAGGCCGAGGCGCGCTTCTACCGCGAGTCCAACGCCAACATCCACCGCGGCGTGCACTGGCTGTCGCAGCACGCCACCGAACTCTACGACGGCGCCCGCGCCACGGTGCAGCGCTTCCTCAACGCCGCGCGCGCCGACGAGATCGTGTTCACCCGCGGCACCACCGAGGCGATCAACCTGGTGGCGCAGAGCTGGGGCCGGCCACGGCTCGCGGCCGGTGACGAGATCCTGCTCAGCACCATGGAGCACCACTCAAACATCGTGCCCTGGCAGCTCGTGTGCGAGCAGACCGGCGCGGTGCTCAAGGTGATTCCGGTGCGGGACAACGGCGAGCTCGACATGGCGGCCTTCGCGGGCCTGCTCGGCGAGCGCACGCGGCTGCTGGCGATCACCCATGTGTCGAACGCGCTCGGCACGGTCAATCCGGTGGCCGAGATGACGCGGCGCGCGCACGAGATGGGCGCGGTCGTGCTCGTGGACGGCGCGCAGGCGGTGGCCCACCAGGCGGTGGACGTGCAGGCGATCGGATGCGACTTCTACGCCTTCTCGGGCCACAAGCTCTACGGCCCAACCGGCGTCGGCGCGCTCTACGGCCGCGCCGAGCTGCTGCGCCACATGCCCCCCTGGCAGGGTGGCGGCGACATGATCCGTACCGTCGCCTTCGACAACACCACCTTCGCCCCGCCGCCGCAGCGCTTCGAGGCCGGCACGCCCAACATCGCCGGGGCGATCGCGCTGGCTGCGGCGATCGACTACGTCCAAGGCGTCGGGCTCGCGCGCATCCACGTCCACGAGCAGGCCCTGCTCGACTACGGCACGCGCGCGCTCGCCGCCATCCCCGGGGTACGCCTGGTCGGCACCGCGGAGCGCAAAGCCGGCATCCTGTCCTTCCTGGTCGACGGCATCCACCCGCACGACCTCGGCACCATCCTCGACGCCGAGGGTGTGGCGATCCGCGCCGGGCACCACTGCGCGATGCCACTGATGACGCGCTTCGGCATCCCCGGCACCGCGCGCGCCTCGCTCGGCCTCTACAACGGCCTCGCCGACCTCGACGCGCTGGTCGCGGCGATCCACAAGGCGCAGGAACTGTTCGGCACGCGCGGCGGCACGGCGTCTGGCAACGGGAGAGTGGCATGAGCGGGATGCAGGATTCGCTGCGCGAGCTGTACCAGGAGGTGATCTTCGATCACAACCGCAACCCGCGGAACTACCGCCCGCTGCCCGCCGCCAATCACCACGCCGACGGCCACAACCCGCTGTGCGGCGACCAGCTAACGGTGTACCTGCAGGTCGAGGACGGCATCGTGCGCGACTCGAGCTTCGTCGGCCACGGCTGCGCGATCTCCACCGCTTCGGCGTCGCTGATGACCGAGGCGGTCAAGGGCAAGCCGGTCGCAGAGGTCGAGGCGCTGTTCCGCGACGTCCACGCGCTGCTCACCGAAGGCCGCGAGGCCGCCGACCCGGCGCGCGACTTCGGCAAGCTGGAAGTGCTCTCCGGGGTCAAGGAGTTTCCCGCGCGGGTCAAGTGCGCCACGCTCGCCTGGCACACCCTGCACAACGCGCTCGTCGGCGAGCACGAAACCGCACACACCGAATAAGACCTCGAGGAGCACATCATGGGCGACCACTACGGCGAAACCGATTCCCGCGTGCTGCAGCGCGACTGCGCGGCGGTGAGCGTGCCCTGGGGCAAGGCGGAGACGCTCCCCGAGGGGTCCTACGCGCTGGTGACCCAGCGCCTGGGCGGCTCGATCACGGTGATGTGCGGGGGCAACCTCTACCGCATCGACGAGCGCAACGCCGACGCGCTCGGCCTCGAGCCGCAGTTGTCGGCAGCCCCGCCGGCCGACGCGGACGGCGAGCAGACCGCAGAGCGCGTCGAACAGGCGGCGTGGGCGCAACTCGCCACCTGCTACGACCCCGAGATCCCGATCGACATCGTGAACCTGGGCCTGGTCTATGCATGCACGGCAGAGCCGCTGGCGGACGGCAGGTTCCGTATCGCCGCGGCGATGACCCTCACGGCGCCCGGCTGCGGCATGGGCACCCTGATCGCCGAAGAGGCGCGCGACAAGCTGTTGCAGATTCCCGGCGTCGCCGATGCCGAGGTCAGCCTGGTCTGGGACCCGCCGTGGAGCCGCGAGATGATGAGCGAGGCCGCGCGGCTGGAGATGGGGATGTTCTGAGGGCAGCAAGGCGCATTCGGGCGTTCGTGCGAGTGAAGTCGGTCGTCACTGCGTCAATGCCCGCATCGCGACTTGCGTCGCTCCTACGGCATCGTGACTTGCGTCGCTCCTGCGGCGTCGTGACTGCGGCGTCGCGACTTGCGTCGCTCCTACGAAAACGTCGCGCGGGGAGAAAGCATCGAGCGTGGAAAAGACATCGCACGCATGGAGGAAACGGCACGCGCGTGGGAAACCTCCGCGTCGGGAAGGCGTCACGCCTGGACACCCTCCCGTAGGAGCGACGCAAGTCGCGATTTTCACGGCCGATCAGCGTAGCGAGAACTGCACCTCGCCGCCCTCGCCGAGCGCCTCCACCTTCGGCTCGAGCACGAAGACGCGCTCGCCGGGCACGCCCCCCTCGCCCGCCAGCCAATCCCGCACGACCTGCGCACGTGCGCGCGCCAGAGCCAGCAAGTCGTCGTCACCGACCTTCGCGTTGGCGCGCATCAGCGCCTCCATCTCCGGCACAGGAATGTCCTTGACCATGCCGACCAGGTTGCGCTCCTTCTTGAAGTCGGCGGCACGGTAGGCTTTCTTCAGCAGCTCGGCGTACTCCGCCTCCCCCACCTCGACCTCCTCGATCGAAGGCGCGGCCTGACCCTTGGCGATCATCGCCTTGAGCTTCTGCGCGCGCACCGCGTTGGTCAGCGCCGCCTGGCGCAGGCCGTCGAGGTCGGAGGCGGGGTCGGCACGGCCGACGATGTCCAGGCGCAAGGTGGGGCGATCGACCAGCGCCTGCGCGAGCGTCTTCAGCCTGCCCTGCTCCGCCTCGCCCAGGGTGGCCGTGCCCGCGGCGAGGTCGAGCTGCGAGAGCTCCTCGCCGCCGCCGAGCGCCGAGCCGAGCAGCGCAAAGGGCGAGGTGATCGCCTTGCCGATCAGGTTGAACAGCATCTTCATCACCAGGCCGAACACGCTGAACTGCGGATCGTCGAGCGTGCCGCTCACCGGCAGGTTGAGGTCGATCTCGCCGCGGCTGTTCTTGAGCAGCGACACCGCCAGCTGCACCGGAAGGTTCACCGCATCCGGGCTGTCCACCGCGTCACCGAAGGTGAGCTGGTCGAGGAAAATGCGGTTGGTCGCGGTGAGCTGGCGGTCGATGATCTTGTAGTTGAGCTCCGCCGACAGCTTGCCCTTGGCGATGCCGTAGCCGACGTACTTGCCGGAGTAGCTCGACAGCCCGGTGAGCTCGAAATCCTTCACCGAGGCGAGGATGTCGAGGTGGGCATCCTGGCGGAAGGGGTTGAGCTCGCCGGTGATCGACAGCGGCGCGCTCTTGTCCACCTTGCCGACGATCTCCACCCTGGCGAGCTTGTCCGAACTCGTGGAGAAGCCGGTGATGGTGCCGGCGAGCCCGGTCAGGTTGGCGTCGTAGTTGGGGCGGACGAAGCGGTCGCTGAAGGCGACGTTGCCGCGCTTGAGCTCGATGCGGTCGATGCGCACCGGCGGGGGCGGCGGGCCTGGGGGCGCGATCGGGGCAGTACGCTGGCCGTCGGCGGCCGCCCCACCCTGCATCTCGCCCTGCTCGACCTCCTTCGTGTGCGCGACGGCAGCCGCCGGCTTCGCGGCCGCTTCGGACTCACCCTTGACGCCGCCGATCTCGCGCAGGTTCAGGCGGCCCTGGCTGTCGAGGATCAGGCGGGTGTAGAAATCGTCGAGCGCGATGCGCTTGACGCCGAGCGAGAGGGGCTCAAGGCGCGCGTCGATACCACCGATCGCGAGCGTGCGCCAGCGCAGGAAGTCGGTCGCGTTCAAGCGATCGACCGAGGCGAAGTTCGCCACCCCGACGTCGCCGCTGAAGCTCGCGAGCAGCTTGCCGCGGCGGTCGGTGTCGAGCTTGAGCCGGCCCTTGGTGGTGAGGTTGCCGCGCGAGATCGCGATCTTGGTCTGCTCGAGCACGTAGGGCTGCAGCGGCAGCAGGTCGACGTTGCGTAGATCGAGGGCGAGATCGGCCTTGAGCGGCGCGATCGTCAGCGGCCCCGAGGCCGCCACCTTGCCGCGCTTGTTCAGCATGGAGTCGAGCTTGAACTGGATGGCGTCGCCCTTCGCGGTGGAGAAGCCGTCGAGCTCGAAGTCGATGCCCTCGAGCGTGGTGAGCACCGGCCGCGCCACGCTGCGATCGTCCAGCCGCACCGAGGCGCCGCGCAGCGCGAACTTGTCCACCGCGATCACCCAGTCGGGCTCGGCCTTGTCCTTGGCCGCCGGCGCGGAAGCTGCCCCCTTCGCCGGCGGCGGCACGAGCGCCCTAACGAGGTCGAACTCGCCATCCTTGGTGCGCACGGCGGAGACCGCCGCCCCCTGGAGCGCCACCCCGCCGATGCGCACGCTGCGCCCGGCGAGGTCGACCGTGGCGCTGCGCACGTCGAGCGCCGGCAGGCTCAGCGCCGGCGTCTTCGCATCCTTCAGCAGCAGCGCGAAATCGCGCAGTGCGAGCGCCTCGGCGCTGACCTGCACCGCCGGCGCGCCGTCCTTGCCGAGCGTCATGCGGTATTGCGCACCGCCGCTGAGACTGCCCTCGCCGATCGAGGCGCCGGGCATCGCCGCCGCCAGGTAGGGCGCATAGCGCGGCAGGCGGATCGACTCGAACTGCAGGCTGCCCGAGTACTCGAAGGGCGCCAGGCGCAGCACGTCCTCGTGGGTGAATTTCTCGCCGGCATCGGTGACGTAATCGAGGCGGATCTCGGCCGGCAGCTCGCCCTCGGTGGCGAGATCGCGCATGTCGAGGTTGATCGCCTCGATGCGCGCGCGGAAGGGCTCGGCCAGGCCGCGGTCCTCGAAGCGCACCACCCCGTCGCGGATGCGCGTGAGCGCGAGCAGGAAATCCGCTCCGGCCGGGGTTGCGTCGCGGGCATCGGCCACCGTCTTGCCGTCCGCCGGGGCGGCCGGCGTGGTGACGCCTGCGTCTGCCTGGGCTGCACCCGCGGCCGGTCCGGAAGCCGCCTTCTGCGCGACCTGCGCGGCGGCCTTGCCCCCTTTCGCAGCCTTGCCCTTTGCCTTCCTGGCGCCTTCGGCGGCCGGAGGCGATATCAGCCCGAGCACGTTGAGCCCGCCGTCCTTCAGCCGCACCAGGTCGAGCTCCGGACGTGCCAGGCGCAGCCGGGTGAAGTGCCAGCGCCCGATCATCGGCTGCACGTCGGCGAATTCGAGCTCCACCTCGTCCGCGGTCGCGACCGGCGCGCCCTCGCGATCCTGCAGCACCAGCTTGTGAACCTGCAGCGGACCGCGCAGGGAGAGCACCGGCGCACCCTCCACCGTCTGGCTGAACGAGAGCTCGAGATTGGTCGTCAGCAGCGCCGAAGGAAGGCGGAAGCGCGGCTCGATCGGCAGGTAGGCGATCCAGGGCGTGAGGTCGAACTCCTTCAGCGAGACGTCGAGGATGGTTTCTTGCGATTCGGCGAAGGGCTTGGTGCGCGCGTTGAGCAGCAGCGCGTCGCCGTTGAGCTTGGCCGAGAGCGAGGGTTGCACGAAGACATCCACCCGCACCGGCAGGTTGGAGACGAAGGGCACGCCGACGCCCAGTTCGGAGAGCTCGTGGGTGATGCCGCGCACGCGGTCGTCGACGCGCACAAGGCCGTCGCTGATGCGGATGTTGCCGATCGAGAACAGCGTCGGCGGCGTGTCCTCGGCGGGTTCCTCGCTACCGAGCGCGGCGATGCGCTCGAGCACGTCCGTCCAGTTGTGGCGACCCTCGGCTTCGAGCGCGACATGGACGCGCGGCTTGTCGAGGGCGAGCTCGTGCAGCACGATGCCCTTGCGCAGCAGCGACTCGAGCTCGAGGTTGGCGCGCAGCGATTCGAAGCCGAGCGCCTCGGCGCTGCCATCGGCCTCCATGATGCGCAGTCCGCCCACCTCGGCAGTAAGGCGGAAGGGGTTGATCAGCACGCGCTCGACGACGACCTCGCGCCCGAGCGTCTCGCCGAGCAGCTTCTGCGCGTAGTGCCGCGCCACCGGCGGCACGGCGAGGTAAGCGGTGGCCGAGAGCGCGAGCAGGATCGCGACCGTCCACAACGTCCGACGCAGCCCCTTGCGCCGAGGCGGCTGCACGGTCGAGTCGGTCGTGGGTTCAGACATGGGAAACTCCATCAGGATGAATTCGTCGCCGGAACTGCCCGGACATCATGCGGCGGGAGCCCGCCTGGCATGCGCCGGAGCCCGGCCGGGCGTTATTTTGCGCCGCTTTGTGGCGCTCGGGTAAGGAAGCTGTGCACACGCAACACGGTGAGACGGTCCATGCGGGCATTCAAGCCTCGCCCTTGGACGGCCTCGCCGCCGGGCGTCCGAGCAGCGGCAGATAGGCGAGCGCCTGCAGCGCGAGCAAGGCTCCGAAGCCCCAGGCCAGCGCGCGCGCAAGCTCCACACCCATGCCTCGCATGAGATCGAGGCCGATGCCGAAGCCCCACTGCACGCAGAAGGCGCCGGCGAACGCCATCAGGTTGAGCGCGGTGCTGACACGGCCGAACAGCGCGGGCGGAAAGGCGCGCGCCGCCGACAGGTAGATCTGCGAGTTGGCCGCGGTGAGCAGGCCGAATGCGGTCCACAGCGGGAGCACCGGCAGGTCGGACCACAGGATCAGCGCCTGCACCACCAGCATCATGCCGTAGCCCGCGCGCAGCAGGCCGAGCGGCTGGACTCCGGCGCGCGCCAGGCGCACGCCGAACACGCCCACCGCGAGCTGTCCGGCGAGGTTGCCGAGGTTGAGGGCCACCAGTACCGTCGCCGCACCGGCGATGTCGAAGCCGTTCACGTTCATCACCCACGGCACGACCCACAGACTCTGCAGCGCCATGAAGCCGCCGACGAAGAACACCGAGGCCGCCGCATGGCGCAGGAAGGCGGGCGCGGCGAAGATGCCCGCCACGACGCGCAGCGCGGCCGCCAGCGAGGCCTCGCTACGCGCCGCTGGCGAATCGGGCAGCGCGCGCAGCGCCAGCACCGCGGCAAACAGGGACACCGCGGCGATGATCCAGAACGCCCCGCGCCAGCCCAGCACCGGCAGCACCGCCGCGAGCGGCACGCTGGCGGTGAGCGCGCCGAGCGAGCCCGAGGCCATGATGAAACCGATCATCGAGCTCTGGCGCTCGGGCGGATACCACAGCGTGAACCCCTTCAGCGCCGCCATCAGGCAAGCCGACACCCCCAGGCCCACCATGGCGCGTGCGCCCGCGAGCGCGCCGAGCGAGTCGGCCATGGCGAACAGCGCGCTGCCGAGCGCCGCGAGCAACAGCAGCGCGGCCTCCACCCGCCGCGGACCGAAGCGGTCGAGCGCGATCCCGACCGGAATCTGCGCCGCGCCGAAGGCGAGGAAATACGCGCTGGTCAGCAGGCCCAGGCTGGCCGCCGACAGGCCGAGCTCGTCGGTGAGCCGCGGCGAGATCACCGCGTTGACCGTGCGCAGCAGGTAGGACAGGTAATAACCGAGCGCGAACGGCACGAACACCCGTACCCAGCCGCTCGTCGAGCCGCCCTTGCAGCCGTTCTCCGCCCCGCCCGACCGCCTCGTCCGGACCACCCGCGTCCCCTGCGAAAAAGCGCGCATTGTGCCTGCAAGCGCCGTGCCGCCCAAGCGATGCGGACTTTGATGCACGGCAAACAGTTGTCAATCCAACGCAGTCGGAATGCCCTTGACCTGCATCAATGCCGTTTGTCGCCCCCTGCGGAGAATTCGATACACCCGCCAGAGAGGAGACTCCGATGAATACCATTTCCGAACTCATGACCCACGACCACCGCGACTGCGACGGCATCTTCGCCCGCGCCGAGGAGCTCGCCTCCGACGGCGACTGGGCCGACGCTGCCGAAGCGCTGAAGAAGTTCGCGGACGCGCTCAACGCCCACTTCGACGCCGAGGAGAGCACCCTCTTTCCCGCCTTCGAGCAGGCGACGGGCATGACGCAAGGTCCCACCATGGTGATGCGCCATGAACACCAGAACATGCGCGACACCCTGGCCGCCCTGCAGTACGCCCTCGACAAGCAGGACGCCGACGACTTCG
Source organism: Thauera aminoaromatica S2 (assembly GCF_000310185.1). Lineage (GTDB taxonomy): Bacteria > Pseudomonadota > Gammaproteobacteria > Burkholderiales > Rhodocyclaceae > Thauera > Thauera aminoaromatica. Next base: position 9,286 of record NZ_AMXD01000076.1, read on the forward strand.
CCGGCGAGGCCGAGACGCTGCTGATCATGATGCAGCAGCACAACATGAAAGAAGAGAGCGTGATCTACCCGATGCTCGACAGCCGCCTGCCCGGCGACGAGCAGGAGCGCCTGTCGGCCTCGGTCGGCAAGCACCTCGGCGAGGCCCGCGCAGCATGAGCGGACGTGTCGTCGATGCCCGCGGCCTCGAGCCGCCCGAGCCCTTCGAGCGTGCCATGGAGGGCCTGATGGCCCTCGGCAAGGACGAGGAAATGCTGCTCATCCTCGACCGCATGCCGCACCCGCTGCTACGCATCCTCGATCGCGACGGCTACCGCCACGCCGAGGCCTTCCGCGACGACGGCGCGGTCGAGATCCGGATCCGGATCCGCCAGCGATGATGGGGCCGGGCCTCTCCTACGACGACACGCCGCCGTTCTCGGCACCGATCCGCTTCTTCCTCACCGCCCCGCTTTTCGGCGTGGCGGCGGGGCTGACGCTGATCTTTGGCGGCGAGATCCTCGTCTCGCGGTGGACGCCCGGCGCACTCGCCATCACGCACCTCTTCGCCGCCGGCTTCATGTTGCAGGTGATGCTCGGCGCGTTGCTGCAGGTCATGCCGGTGGTGGCGGGCGCGAGCATGCCCGCGCCGCTGCGCATCGCCGGCATCACTCACCTGGCGATGGCGCTCGGCGCCGCGGGGCTCGCCTTCGGACTGGGTGCCGGCGCACCCGGCGTCCTGCTCGGCGGCGCCGTGCTGCTCGTGGGCGGACTCTTCGTGTTCCTCTCCGCCGCCGCGCTGGGCCTCAGCCGCGGCGCACGCACGGGCAACAACACCCGCACCCCGCGCGATCTGCGCATGGCCTTCGCCGGCCTCGTCGTGACCGCGGTCCTCGGCTTCAGCCTGGTGCTCGTGCTCACGCGCGGCGTCGCCCTGCCGGTGCCGCTGCCGACCGTGGTGAACCTGCACGCCGGCTGGGGCTGGATGGGCTGGGCCGCAGTGCTGCTCGCCGCCGCGAGCTGGGTCGTGGTACCGATGTTCCAGATCACCGCTGCCTACCCGCAGCGCTTCACCACGCTGTGGGCACCGGCGGTCACCGCCACCCTCGTGTTGTGGACCCTCGCCGAGTATCTCGCAATCGATGCCGCGCGCTTCATCGCCATCCTCGCACTCGGGCTGCTCGGCGCCGGCTACGCGGGCACCACGCTGTACCTGCAGGCACACTCGCGGCGCAGCAAGCCCGACACGCCCTTCCTCGCCTTCCGCGAGGCCATGTACTCGGCGCTCGCCGGCGTCCTGGTGCTGGCGATCTCGCTGTGGTCCGACGCCGACTGCTGGCCGATCCTCGCCGGCGTGCTGATCCTGCACGGCGGTTTCGGCGGCACCATCACCGCGATGCTCTACAAGATCGTGCCCTTCCTCGCCTGGCTGCACCTCACCCAGGCCGGGCTCAAGGCACCGAACATGAAGAAGCTGCTGCCCGACACCCCGATCCGCCGCCAGCTGCGCGTGCGCACCACGAGTCTCGCCACGCTCTGCGTCGCGGTCTTCGTGCCGGTGCTCGCCCCGCTCGCCGGCGTCGTGCTGGCGGTCGAGTTCGGTTGGCTCTTCGCCAACCTGCTGCGTGTGGTGCGCGCCCGCCGCGATGCAGCGAAAAACGCCGGGCCGCGCCCCGGAAGCCACGCCAGCGCGTGATTCCGGTTTTTTTTGCGACGCGCGAATTTTGTTTGACGAACGAAAAAGGCATCTGTATAGTTCGCGGCTCTCGGGGTGTAGCGCAGTCCGGTAGCGCGCTTGCTTTGGGAGCAAGATGTCGGGGGTTCGAATCCCTCCACCCCGACCAGCTCACATCCCGACTGCCCGCCGGAAGCTGCCCGTAGCTCAATTGGATAGAGCACCGGCCTTCTAAGCCGGGGGTTGCAGGTTCGATCCCTGCCGGGCAGGCCAGGAAAAGTTTTTCGGGATTCCGGTTTTCCGGGGTCCCACAGTGGCGGCATTAGCTCAGTTGGTAGAGCACTGGATTGTGGCTCCAGGTGTCACCGGTTCGATTCCGGTATGTCGCCCCATCGATTCGATGTCCCGACGGGACCCGGCCAACGTCGGAAGAGTCCCGAAAGGTGCGCTGCAAGCATGAAAACCCACCCGAAGCGGTGGGTTTTTTCGTTTCCGGACACGCTGTTCGCTACCGCATCCATGCCCCATGGAGCAGCGCCGGGCCACTCAGGCAGCCAAGGCCTTCACGCGACCGGCGACGCGAGCATCCACACCATGCCCCAGATCCGGGAAGAACTCGACGCTGACGGCCGCACCGAGCGCCTGCATCGTCTCGGCGGCCATCAGGCTGTAGCGCGCATCGATCACCGGATCCTGCTCGCCGTGCAGCAGATGCACCTGCGTGTTCGCCGGCGCCATGCGCGGTGGCAAGGCAAAGCGGCCGGCGATCGAGATGACGCGCGCGGCGACCGTTTCCGGCAACTGGGTGGACTCCAGCGCCATGATCGCACCCTGCGAGAAGCCGACCAGCGTGGTGGCGGCGGCATCCACCCCTGCCCTCGCCTGCCAGTCGCGCACCAGGCGCACGAACGATGGCATGGCCTCGGCGATACGCGCCGGGCGGCTGTCCTCGGTCACCCCGCGTACCGAGAACCACTGCCAGCCGCCGCCCAGGTCGCTGGGGTCGGGTGAGCGCACGCTGACCACCCAGGCGCCCGGGTCGGCCTCGGCGAGCAGGCGGCCGAGCGGCACGAGATCCTCGGGGCGTGATCCCACACCATGGAAAAGCAGGATCAAGCGCGCCGCCGGGGCGGACGCTTGTTGAACGATGAGATCCTGATCGGACATGGTCGCGCCTCAGTCGGCCAATGCCTGGTTTGCGTCGGCACCCTTCATCGCGGCGAGGTCGGCACCGAACAGGAAGGAATCCATCGACAGCACGCCATGCACGATGCCCCCTTCGATGACGCTCGCGGGCACGGCCTGCGCCGCCGCGCCGGCGGCCACCAGCAGCGGCAGGTAATGCTCGGCGGTGGGATGCGCACGGCGGGCGTGCGGTGCGATCTCGAGCGCCTGGCGCAGGCGCGGGTGGTCGCCCGCCAGCACCGCGTCACGCACCCAGTGCGCGAACTCCGCTGCATAGGCTTGGGCGCGTGGATCACCGAGGCGGAACTCGTACAGGTTGTGGGTCAGGCTGCCCGAGCCCACGATCAGCACGCCTTCGCCTGCCAACGGCGCGAGCACCCGCCCGTAGTCGTAGGCGCCATCGGCGTCGAGCCATTCCGGCAGCGATACCTGAAACACCGGGATGTCGGCCTTGGGGTAAAGGTGCGACAGGGGCACCCAGGCACCGTGGTCGAGGCCGCGATCGGCATTCGGGGTGGCGGGCAGACCCGCCGCCTGCAGCAGTTCGAGCGCACGGCGCGCAGCGAGATGGGCGCCTTCGGCCGGGTACTGCAGCGTGTAGAGGGTCGCATCGAAGCCGCCGAAATCGTGGATGGTCGCGGGCCGAAGCGACAGCGTGACCTGCGGCTGGCGCGTCATCCAGTGCGGCGACGCCACCAGCACCGCGTGCGGACGCGGCAGCCGGCGGCCGAGCGTGGCGAGATTCGCGCCGGCGAGGCCGGGGTCGAGCGCGAAGGTGGGCGCGCCGTGCGAGACGAACAGGGTAGGCAGCATTTGCATCAGAGGTCTCCAGATGGACGGCGATGACGCGGGCCGACCGGCCGCTGTCGTCCCGGGCCCCCGGGGGCCCGGATACGCAGCGCGTGCGCGGCCCAGCCGGCGTAGGTGGGCAACAGGCGCTCGAGCGGGCCAGGCGTCATGGTGTTTCTCCGCAGGTTCCGCCGCCTTGTGCTGGTCTGGCGTCCTGTTGCGATGAACTGACCATTGCAACACTTTACGGGTCATCACGATTGAGATAAACAGCCATCCAGACGAGAAACTGTTCCACATGAAGAGACAATGGACCGATTTGTCGAGATGCAGACCTTCTGCGCGGTGGTCGATGCCGGCAGCTTCGTGGGCGCGGCCGAGGCGCTCGGCTTGTCGAAGGCGACCGCCTCGCGCTATGTGGGCGAACTGGAGACGCGACTCGGTGTGCGCCTGCTCCACCGCACCACCCGGCGCCTGTCATTGACCGAGGACGGCGAACGCTTCTACGCCCGCAGCCGGGAAGTGCTCGCCGGGCTCGAGGAAGCGGAAGCCGAGCTGCATTCGCGCAGTGGCGCGGCACGCGGGCTGTTGCGCATCAACGCCCCGGTCACCTTCGGCATCCGGCACCTCGCGCCCCTGTGGGGCGCGTTCCGGGACCTGCACCCGCAGGTGCGGCTCGAGGTGACGCTGGCGGACCGTACCGTCGATCTCGTCGAGGAAGGCTTCGATATCGCGATCCGGATCGCTGCGCTGCCCAGTTCCACCCTCGTCTGCCGGCAGCTCGCCCGCACGCGCATCGTGCTGTGCGCCGCGCCCGCCTATCTGGCAGCCCATGGCGCGCCCCGGCTGCCGGCAGACCTCGCCAGCCACACGGTCATCGCCTACAGCTACTGGTCCGGAGGCGACGAGTGGCAGTTCGACGGACCGGACGGCCGCGTGAGCGTGCGCACGAGACCCGCCGTACACACCAACAGCGGCGACACCTGCCGCGCGATGGCACTCGCCGGCCAAGGGGTGATCCTGCAGCCCGGATTCCTGGTTGCCGAAGATCTGGCGGCGGGCGCGCTGGTGGAGCTGATGCCCGCATATCGATCCGTCACGCTCGGCATCTATGCTCTGTACCCGACGCGCAAGTTCGTCCCGCCCAAGGTGCGCGCGCTGGTCGACTTCCTCGCCGAACGCTTCGCCGCGCCGCCGCCGGGCTGGTGAGGCCGCGCAGATCGCCGCGGTCGTTGCGCTCGGCGGAACAGTCCATCCGCCGGACAGGGCTGGGCCTTCAGCGGAGAGCTCGGCACCGACCTCGACGACGTCAAGGCTGCGCATCACATGCACGAGTTGTACACCCGCGCGGACCCGGCCTACATGGGACGTGCAACCGTGCCCGTACTGCGGGACCGGTCGCGCCACACCATCGTCAAGAACGAGTCTGCCGACATCCTGCAGATCCTGAACAGCGATTTCGGCGCCATGGCACACAACGACATCAACCTGCGCCCGCTCTCCGCCGATCCGAACATGATGGCCTACCTGCGCCGCTTGCTGGCGCTGCCCGCGTTTGCCGGCAGCACGCGAGCCGATCACATCAAGGCCGGGTATTACTCCATCCTGGCGCTGAACCCGACGGGCATCGTGCCGGCAGGGCCGCTCCTCGACGATCTCTGCGCGGGCAGCCTTCGTGAACTTCCCCGAGCACGGCGCAATGACGCCCTGCCTTTTGGTCCGGGCCGCCGCCGGGTCCGGCAAGCGGCTCGAGCAGGATCGTCAAGCCGCCCAGGGCGAAACCGACGTCACCGTGCGCCTGCGGCCTCGGCTCGGGGCCCGGCTTGCTCAGGTCGCCTGGCGCAGCACCGGCGGAGCCGGTTGAAGCTTCGCGCGGCCGCGGCGCGACACCTTCCCGGCCGTGGGCACGAACGCCCGCCCGGATGCAGGTCCCGGCCGGGCGAGGCCGCTCTGAAAACATTTACTTACATTTCGTCCTTTAGCGCGCTTCGCGCGATGTGCCACGTTTCAGAGTGAATCGCAGAACAGGCCGGTCCCTTCCTGATCGGTGATCTGCACCCGGCAACGCCGTCCCCCCAAGGCTCCGGCCTCGAAGCGAGGTAAGCGTGGCGTCGCATCTCGGAATCCTGTCGGCCTTGCGGGCATTGCGGGAACGCTTGGCGATCCGCATGGCCGTGCGCCTCGGCGGCAACCCGCAAGTCGAGATCCTGGGTTCGCAGACGCTCGCCGGCAAGCCGCAGGCCAACACCGACACGCTGGGGCTCTATCTGCATCGCATCTCGGTCGATCCCTTCAGCCGCAACCGCCACCTTCCGCCGCAGCCGGGACGCCACCTTCCCCGCCCGGAACTTCCGGTCAATCTGCACGTGCTGCTGGTGGCCTGGTGCACGCACACCGAGCAGGAGATCGAATACCTCGCCGCCGCGATCCAGATCATCGGCGCCGGGCTCGTGCTCGAGAGCGCCGACATGAGCCTCGCGGATCCGGACTGGGGGTCCGAGGACGTTGTGCAGGTGCTCCCGGAGGAGATGAGCACCGAGGACCTGATGCGGCTGTGGGACAGCCTGCCGGACGACTACCGGCTGTCCGCCCCCTACCTGGTAAAGACCGTGCGTCTCGCCCCCGATCTCGAGCGCGAGGAGGGACCGCCGGTGAAGACCCTCGTCTTCCCGATGCACGTGCCCGACGGGAGCGCGCGATGATCGTCGAGACCCTCGTGCTGCATGCCAGCGACTTCATCGAATGGGAAGACGCGAGCGGCGCCCAAGGGGGAGCACGGCGGCCGGTGTGCGTGCGCGCGTTCCGCATCCAGTTCGACGACGCGCCGGCCGATCTCGAGCTGGTCCACAAGAACACCGGCACGGCCCTGTGGCGCCGCGTGCCGGCCGGGCTGCGGCAGGTGATCGACGGTGAAGCGGACGCGGGGGCACTGCAGCCTCCGGACGAGCCGCTCTATGCGCTCAGCGGAGCACTGCTCGACCCCGCGGGGCACTACCTGCCGCGTCGTTTCGCGCTCGATGCCGGTCGCCGCACCGCTCACAAGCTGCGGCTGTACCGCTCGCCGCTCGGCACGCGCTTCGGTCGCGCTGGCGGGCTCGTCGGACGCACCGCACTCGAGGACGGCAGCGCGGTGCCCTGGGCCCTGCTCGCGCTCCGCGTGACCCCGCCGCTGGCCCCCCCCTTCGACTTTGTCGCCCAGAGCGACGCGCGCGGCGAGTTCCGGCTGGCGCTCGAGCGGCTCCCGGCGCTCACCAAGGACGCCCCGGCGGCGAGCTACCCCGGCCTGCTGGAGGTGCGCGCCGCCGCCGCCGGCACCAACCCCGACACCCTCCCCGTCGCGCGCATCCGCGGCAACGGCAGCGGCGACGGCGCATTCAAGACACAACTCGTGGTGGACATTGCGCCCGGGCGCATCGCCACCCTGGCCAGCCCGGGACGGGAAGCCCTCGTCCTGCGGTTTCCCTGACCCGCCGGGTGGACAGGCCTCACCGGCAACGAAGGAGAAGCGACATGCCCGAGTACCTCGCTCCAGGCGTCTTTGTCGAAGAGACGAGCTTCCGCAACAAATCCATCGAGGGGGTCGGCACCAGCGTCGCCGCGCTGGTGGGCCCCACCCGCAGCGGCCCGCTCCGCGGTCTCCCCGAGGTGCTGACGAGCTACGCGGACTTCGAACGCATCTACGGCGACGCGCACGACCTGGCCTTCGGCGCGGACGGCGAGGCCGTGCTCAACCACACCGCGCACGCGGCGCGCGCCTTCTTCGACAACGGCGGCAAGCAGCTCTTCGTCGCCCGCGTCATGCAGGGCGTCAACGGCCTCGCGGCGGACGCGGCCGGCGTGTGGCCCGGTGCCGCCATGAAGGCCGACGCCGGAAACACGCTGAGGTTCTTCAGCCGCTTTCCGGGCCGGATGGGACGGTACACCCTCGAGCTGCGCTGGCGCGACAGCGAGAACCTGCTGCGCAGCGAGACCGCGGCAAGTGCCCGCGCAGGCGCGCTCTACTTCCTCGAGGCGCGGGGCGTGTCGCTCGCCGCGAAGGCAGCCGGTCCGATCGACGACGCGGCCTTCCCGGTCGACCTGCGGGCCATCGTCCGGCTCGACGGCGCCAACCTGGCGATCCAGGACGGGCGCGCCACGATCGTGTCGAGGGCCGACGAGGATGCCCCCGCGGCGCTCGCGGCAAACCAGATCACCAGCCTGATCCCGGCCCAGCTGCCCGCCGGCGCGAGGCTCACCCGCGTGTTCGCGCGTCCGCCCGCATCCGGCGCACTGGCGGCGGGCACGCCGGCCGAATTGCGCCTGGCCGAGGTCGTCGATCTCGCCGCCTTCACCGGCGGTGCGGGCTGGGGCAGCCGCAAGGCAGTGCGCGGCACACTGAATGCCGCGGGCGAGGTCTTCACGGCCACACCCGCGCTCAATCCGGGCCTCGCCGAAGCCGTCACGCTGCCCCTCGCCGCACTCGCCGCGGCGCCCGGTGCCGCGCGCGCGCTGTTCGTGCTGCGCAGCTTCGACGTCGATGTGCGCAACGGCGGCAAGGACGGCGAAGTGATCCGCACCTACCCCGGCCTGACGACCGCCGCCACGGGGCCGACCAGCCTCGCCGCCGGGCTTGCGGTCACACCCGACCGTCGCGCCGAGGCGCTGAGCTCGCCGGTCGCCTGCCGCCTCGCCGCGAACGCGACCGATGACGCGATCCTCGCCGCGCTGCTGTCCATCTGTGCCCCCGCCGCGCGCGACCCGGGCGAGGCCTCGCTCGACGAACCGCGCTACCTGATCGAGCTCGAGGGCGGCAGCGACGGCGACGAGCCGGGCGCGATCGACTACGCCGGCGAAGCCGACGAGACCAAGGGCAGCACCGGACTGAAGGCGCTCGAGGACGTCGAGGACGTCGCCATCGTGATGACGCCCGCAGCCGCGGGCAGCGCCGAGGACGTGCACAAGGCGGTCGTCATGGAGGTGCAGAAGCACTGCCGGCGCATGCGCTACCGCATCGGCATCGTGGACGCGCGCGCCGGGCAGAGCCTCGGCGAGCTGCGCGCCTTCGCCGGCAACTTCGACGACTCCCGCCTCGCGCTCTACCACCCCTGGGTGGTGATCCCCGACCCGACCCGCACCCGGCGCGACATCACGGTGCCGCCCGCCGGCTTCATCGCCGGCGTGTATGCGCGCACCGATGTCGACCGCGGCGTGCACAAGGCGCCCGCGAACGAGATCGTCATGGGTGCGCTGCGCTTCGACCAGCAGATCAACGCCTTCCAGCAGGAGCTCCTCAATCCGAACGGCATCAACTGCCTGCGCTCCTTCGCCGGACGCGGCCACCGCGTGTGGGGCGGACGCACGCTCTCCAGCGATCCCGAATGGAAGTACGTCAACGTGCGGCGCTACTTCCTCTATCTCGAGCGCTCGATCGAGAAATCCACCCAGTGGGCGGTGTTCGAGCCGAACGGCGAGGCACTGTGGGCCAACATCCGTTCCAGCGTGGAGGACTTCCTCTTCGCCGAATGGCGCAACGGTCGCCTGCTGGGCGCCACGCCGAAGGAGGCCTTCTTCGTGCGCTGTGACCGCTCGACGATGACCCAGAACGACATCGACAACGGCCGCATGGTGTGCCTCGTCGGCGTCGCCGCGCTCAAGCCCGCCGAATTCGTCATCTTCCGCATCGGTCAGAAGACCGCCGACGCCTGAGACAAGGAGAGATCGTCATGGCCGTGTTTCGCGAAACCCCGTATTCGGCATTCAACTTCCTCGTCGACCTCGAACCCGGGCAAGGCGAAGAGGTGCAGGCCGGCTTCTCCGAGGTCTCGGGCCTCAACGCCGAGATCACGGTCGCCGAGTACCGTGCCGGAAACGACCGCGTGAATTACGTGCGCAAGGTACCCGGCATCCACAAGGCGGGAGACGTGACCCTCAAGCGCGGCGTGATCGGCGCGCAGAACCTCTACGAGTGGCTCGAGCTCGGGCGCACCGGCAAGCTCGCCCAGGTCAAGCGCGACATCGTCGTCAAGCTGCAATCCGAGGATCGCGCCGGCACCGTGGTGAGCTGGAAGCTGCGCGGCGCGATGCCGATCAAGTGGACCGGCCCGACGCTCACCGCCAAGGGCGGCGGCGACATCGCCATCGAGGAACTGGTCCTCTCGGTCGAGACCATCGAGCAGGAGTGAGGCGGTGCTGCTCGCCGACAAGCGCATCGAGCTCGATGCACGTCCCACGGCGCGGCGGCTGGCGCCGGTCGAGGTCGTGCTGATCGGCCATTGCCCCTCGCTCGACGGGCGTGCGCGCTGGGACAGGCTCGCGCGCGACCCCGCCGTGCTCGGCGAGATCGCGGCGCTGGGCTTCGGCGCGGAGGTCGAGCGCCTGCGCGCCCTCGCGGCGGGCGCCACCGCGGGCGAAGCCGGCGACGAGGCCTTGCTCGCCCTGTATCGGCTGCCGATCCCGATCC
>NZ_AMXD01000077.1 GCF_000310185.1 Thauera aminoaromatica S2
GGCGCCGAGCGCCTGCACCATGCCGGCGCCGCCGTCGTTGGTGGCGCTGCCGCCGATGCCGAGAATGAAGCGGCGCGCACCGGCGTCGAGCGCGGCACGGATCAGCTCGCCGGTGCCGCGCGAGCTGGTGACGAGCGGGTTGCGCCGGTCCGGCGGCACCAGCGCCAGGCCGCTGGCGGCCGCCATCTCGATCACCGCGGTCGCGCCGTCGCCGGTGAGGCCGTAGAAGGCCTCGACGGGCTCGCCAAGCGGACCACTCACCGTGACGATCTCCTTGCGGCCACCGGTGGCGGCGACCATGGCGTCGACCGTGCCCTCGCCGCCGTCGGCCACCGGCACCAGCACGTACTCCGCGACGGGGAAGACCTGGCGGAAGCCGGCCGCGATCGCCTGCGCGACCTCCAGCGCGGACAGGCTCTCCTTGTAGGAATCGGGGGCGATGACGATCTTCTTCATGGGCAGGGTCTCCGGTCGCTGCGGGTCGAATGCCCGCTGCAGAGGAGCTTAGTCCCTGGGAGCCGACAATCAATCGTCGGATATCACAAAAAAATAAACTTGAATTGACAGTTTATTGTGGAATTTCCCTGTTTTCCGCGACATCCAGTTCGAGGCCGATGAACAGCAGCAGGCAGTCGTTCAGACGGGCGAGATCCAGCCCGGTGATCTCGCCGATGCGGCGCAGGCGGTACTCGAGGGTGTTGCGGTGCACGTGGAGCGCGCCGGCACTCGGCGCCGCCTTCATGTCGTGCGCGAACCACGCCGCCAGCGTGCGGCGCAACTGGCCGTCGCGGTCTTGCTGCGCGAGGCGCCGCAACGGGCGACGCAGCTCGTCGGCCCGCCAGCCCTCGCCCAGGCCTGCGAGCAGCACCGGCAGGGTGAGTTCGTCGTAGCAGTGGATCGCCGCCTGCGGGCGATGGCGTCGCCCGGCCTGCAGCGTGGCGCGCGCGGACTGCCAGGAACGAGCCAGGCCATCGTCGCCACCGAAACGGCCACCGAGGGCAAGACATGGCTGCCCGCTGCCCTCGCCGCCCAGGCGTCCGTGCAGGGCCTGGAGGCGACTACGCAGATCGGATTCCGCCGCCGGCAAGGGCATCAGCACGGCAAGCTCGCGCAACGTCACCGGCGCGCAGGCAAGGCCGGGCTCCTGCTCGGCGAGCAGCCGGCGCAGGCGCTGCTGCGCGGCGAGGACGGCATCGGCCGCCAGCGATGCGTCGGCGATCTCGATCAGCAAGGCGACGCACGGTCGGGCAAGATCGACGCCGAGCCGGCTTGCCCAGTCGTCCAGCCCGGCGCCCGGCGGGGAGACGCCGATCAGCTGCAGCACCAGCTCCTCGCGCAGGCGCTGGTCGCGCGCGAGCATCTGCATCCACTGCGCCTGCTCGAGCATGGTCTCGGCCGCGAGACGGACCAGCTCGGCCTGCTGGCGGACCGCGTCGGGTTCGCCGCTCAGGCCCACCACGCCCACCACCCGGCCTTCCGCGCGCAGGGGCAGGTTGATGCCCGGCCGGGTGTCTTGCAGGCGCTGCGCGACCGCCGCGTCCACCTCCACCGCCCGCCCCTGCGCCAGCACCAGCAGCGCACCCTCGTGGCGGCTGCCGATGCGCGCGCGATCGCCGCTGGCGATGATCAGGCCGCGCTCGTCCATCACATTGACGTTGGTGCGCAGGATCTGCATCGCGCGATCGACGATGGACTGGGCGAGCGAGGCATCGAGCAGGAACATGGCGGCGCACCGGTGGCGGATTGGACATACACCGGCCACATGCTGCCGCGCGGCGTGCTGCGGAACAAGCGCGGCACCGACGGCGTCCGATGGCGTAGGGACGGAGTTTTCCGTCTGCCCGCCCGTGGAGGCCGAACATGACCCGCAGCGAAACCGACAGCCTCGGCCCGATCGATGTCCCTGCCGAAGCCTATTGGGGTGCCCAGACCCAGCGCTCGCTGCACCACTTCGCCATCGGCGAGGAGCGCATGCCGATCGCCATCGTGCATGCGCTCGCGCTGATCAAGAAGGCGGCGGCGCGCGTGCATGCCCGCAGCGGCGAACTGCCCGCAGAAATCGCCCGCCTGATCGAACAGGCGGCCGACGAGATCCTCGCCGGCCGCCACGACGCGCAGTTTCCGCTCGTGGTGTGGCAGACGGGCAGCGGCACGCAGACCAACATGAACGTCAACGAGGTCGTCGCCGGGCGCGCCAACGAGCTCGCCGGGCAGGGCCGCGGCGGCAAGGCGCCGGTGCATCCCAACGACCACGTCAATCGCGCGCAGAGCTCGAACGACTGCTTCCCGACCGCGATGCACCTCGCCGCCGCGCGCGCGGTGCACGACGAGCTGCTGCCCGCGATCACCGAGCTGTCGAACGGGCTGGCCATCCAGGCCGAACGCCATGCCGGGGTGCTCAAGACCGGACGCACGCACCTCATGGACGCCACGCCGATCACCTTCGGCCAGGAACTGTCGGCCTTCGTCGCCCAGTTGAACACCGCCGCGCATGCGATCCGTGCGGCGCTGCCCGCGGTGTGCGAGCTCGCCCAGGGCGGCACTGCGGTAGGCACCGGCTTGAACGCACCACCGGGTTTCGGCGTGGAAATCACCGCCGAACTCGCGGCGCTGACCGGCCTGCCCCTGGTCAGTGCGCCCGACAAGTTCGCCGCGCTCGCCGGACACGAACCGCTGGTGGCCTTGTCGGGCGCGCTGAAGACGCTCGCGGTGGCGCTGATGAAGCTCGCCAACGACCTGCGCCTGCTCGGCTCGGGCCCGCGCGCCGGCCTCGCCGAGCTGAAGCTGCCGGCCAACGAGCCGGGCAGCTCGATCATGCCCGGCAAAGTCAACCCGACGCAGTGCGAAGCCTTGTCGATGATCGCCTGCCAGGTGCTCGGCAACGATGCCACGATCGCCTTCGCCGCCAGCCAGGGACATCTGCAGCTCAACGTGTTCAAGCCGGTCATCGCCTACAACCTGCTGCAGTCGATCCGCCTGCTCGCCGACGGTTGCCGCAACTTCCAGCGCCATTGCGTGGCCGGCCTGGAGGCGGACCACGCGCGCATGTCCGAGCACCTCGAGCGCAGCCTGATGCTGGTCACCGCGCTCAACCCGCACATCGGCTACGACAAGGCCGCGCAGATCGCCAAGAAGGCCTGGGCGGAAGGCACCACGCTGCGTACCGCGGCGCTTGCGCTCGGCTTCACCAGCGCGGAGGAGTTCGATGCCTGGGTGCGCCCGCAGGACATGCTAGGCAGATGAGACCTGCATCCGGATGTGATCGACGCGACCGCCCCGCAGGCGTGCGGTCGGCGCGCCGGCGCGCCGGAAAGGCCGGAAATCGGCGCTTGCCGCGCTGCCGCATGAACCGGGAAGTCCGAAACAAGTCGAAACCTCGCGACCGGATCCCTGCGTCGGATGCGCACTCATACTGCACACCCCCGACGGCGCGGCAATGTCTCTGTGCTCCGCGCACCGACCATCACAAGGAGGCCATCATGAAGATCCGTACCCTCGTCCCCGCCCTGCTTCTCGCCGCCGCCACCACCGGCTGCGCGACCTGGGACAACCTGTCCTCGCGCGAGAAGAGCGCGGCCACCGGCGCCGCGGTCGGCGGCGTGGCCGGTGCCGTGATCACCGACGGCGGCATCCTCGGCACCGTGGGCGGTGCCGCGATCGGTGGTGTCATCGGCGACCAGGTCGGCAAGAAGAAGTAAGCCCCCGTCGCCGCGCGATGCCGCCGCGGGTGCGTCCCGCGGCGCGGCATCCCCCTGATTGCTTGGTAGAATCCCGCTCGTCCCGCCGCGCCCGACCCCGGGCGGGCGGTTTCTGCTTTCCTGCCGACGAGCCCCGATGACCACCACCCCCTTCCCGCCCGAACTGCTGCGCGACGTCGAGAAGCGCCGCACCTTCGCCATCATCTCCCACCCCGACGCGGGCAAGACCACGCTCACCGAAAAGCTGCTGCTGTTCGGCGGCGCGATCCAGCTCGCCGGCACGGTGAAGGCGAGGAAGTCGGCCCGCCACGCCACCTCGGACTGGATGGAAGTCGAGAAGCAGCGCGGCATTTCGGTGACGAGTTCGGTCATGCAGTTCGAGTACCAGGGCCACACCATCAACCTGCTCGACACCCCGGGCCACGAGGACTTCTCGGAAGACACCTACCGCGTGCTGACCGCGGTGGACGCCGCGGTGATGGTGATCGACGCCGCCAAGGGCGTGGAAGCGCAGACGATCAAGCTGCTCGAGGTCTGCCGCCTGCGCAACACGCCGATCATCACCTTCGTCAACAAGCTCGACCGCGAGGTGCGCGAACCCTTCGAGCTGCTCGCCGAGATCGAGGACGTGCTCAAGATCACCTGCGCGCCGGTGACCTGGCCGCTGGGCATGGGCAAGGCCTTCCGCGGCGTGTATCACCTGCTGCAGCACCAGGTGCTGACCTTCACTCCGGGCGAGGAGCGCCGCAGCGACGGCGAGATCATCAAGGGTCTCGACAACCCCGAGCTCGACAAGCGCTTCCCGATGGAGGTCGGCCAGTTGCGCGAGGACGTCGAGCTGATCGACGGCGCCTCCCCGCCCTTCGACCTCGACGACTTCCTCGCCGGCAAGCAGAGCCCGGTGTTCTTCGGCTCGGGCATCAACAACTTCGGCGTGCAGGAGATCCTGCAGTCGCTGATCGACTGGGCGCCGCCGCCGCAGGCGCGCGATGGCGGCAGCCGCATGGTGCAGCCGGCCGAGCCCGCGTTCACCGGCTTCGTGTTCAAGATCCAGGCCAACATGGACCCGAAGCACCGCGACCGCATCGCCTTCTTCCGCATCTGCTCGGGGCGCTACAGCGCCGGCATGAAGGTGCGCCACGTGCGCGCCGGGCGCGAGATGAAGCTGGCCAACGTGCTCACCTTCATGGCCAACGAGCGCGTGATCATGGAGGACGGCGTCGCCGGCGACATCGTCGGCATCCACAACCATGGCCAGCTGCAGATCGGCGACACCCTGACCGAAGGCGAGAACCTCGGCTTCAAGGGCATCCCCTACTTCTCGCCCGAAATGTTCCGCGCCGCCCGCCTGCGCGATCCGCTCAAGTCCAAGCAGCTGCAGAAGGGCCTGCAGGAGCTCGGCGAGGAAGGCGCGATCCAGGTCTTCGAGCTCGAGGGCGGCCAGATGCTGCTCGGCGCGGTCGGCGTGCTGCAGTTCGAGATCGTCGCCCAGCGCCTGAAGGACGAGTACAAGGTCGATGCGATCTTCGAACCGGCCGACATCCACACCGCACGCTGGCTCACCTTCCCCGATGACGTCACCCGGCGCAACTTCGAGCGCGAACAGGCGCTGCGCCTGGGCAAGGACATCGACGGCAACCCGGTGTATCTGGCCACCAGTCGCTACAACCTGGCAGTGACCGCGGAGAAGTGGCCCAAGGTGACCTTCCACGCCACGCGCGAGCATGGGGAAGTGCTGGGCTGAGCGAGGCAACCGAGCATCGCTGCCATTCATCGCGCAGCCCAGGCCGGGCTGCGTCCCCGCTCAGGTGCTCAGATAACGCGAAAACAGGGTCGCCATCGGTTTGGCTGCAGTCGACAGCGGCAAGGCGCGCAGGCGCAGCAGGCCGAAACACATCGGCGGCGGCATGGGCGTCACGTCGATGCGCTGCAGGCCATAGCCGACGAACTTGTCGTCGAACAGACGGCCCGGACCGATGCCGATGCAGTCCGTGCGCTGCATGAGCTCGAGCATGAGCAGGGTCGATGAACAGTGGATCACGTGCCTGGGCGTCGGCAGACCCTGCTGCTCCATCCAGCTCATCAAGGCACGTCCGAGACTGCCGGGGCTCAGGTTCATCACGAACTTGGCGTCGCGGAGTTCCGCCCAGGTCGTGGCTGCGGCCAGTGGGTGGCCTTCCCGTCCTTCCAGCACGGCATTGGCGGGTCCGAGCGGCTCGAAGATGACTTCGTAGGGCAGCTCGGCGGGATCGGCGACCGCGATCGCAAAGTCGAGGCGCCCCTCGATCAGGTCGGGCAGAACCTGGCTCAGCAAGCCTTCGGTCAGGTGCACCTCGGCGTCCGGACACAATTTTTCGTACTCGCGCAACACGCGCGGCAGGGCTACGGCCCCCGCCATGGGCGTGACGGCGAGGACCACGCGTGCGCCTGCACCGCCCCGCAGCAGGCGGATTTCCCTCGCCGCCTTGTCGAGAATCGACAGCGCCAGCCGTGCATGGCTGAGCAGCATGCTGCCCGCCGGGGTGAACTCGATGCCCTTGTAGCTGCGGGTCATGAGTTCCTCACCCACGTCTTCTTCCAGTTCGCGCAGCGACTTGGTCAGGGCGCTCTGGCTCAGGTGCATCGAACGGGCCGCTGCACGAATCGAACTGCATTCCGCGACCTGCACCAGCGCTCGAAGTTGATGCTCTTTCATCGGTTTCGTTCGGAATGCTTTGGATTCCGTCCAAACAATCGACTGAGTCTTATTGCCGGAATCATAAGCCGATAAACCGTCCGGGGTGATTCCAAACGGTCTTCACCACAGTCAATGAAATGCCTTTTGCCGCTCGAGCGAATGACTAACATGGCCGCGTGAATTCCATCCAGAGCCCTTCATTCAGGAGATCGACATGACAGCCGTCGTGGGTACACCAAGCACTGCCTACCAAGGCAATGACAAGCTGCTGTATGGCATCATCTTAGGCGTCATCACATTCTGGCTTTTTGCACAGACGGTCCTCAACATTGCGCCGGACATGCAAAAGGACCTCGGTATCGATGCCAGCATGATGAACAATGCGGTGGCCATCACCGCACTCTTTTCCGGCATCTTCATCGTCGTCATCGGCGGGCTTGCAGACCGTATCGGCCGCGTGAAGACCGTTCAGATCGGCTTCCTGCTCAGCATCGTCGGTTCCCTGCTGATCGCCCTCGCCCCCACCGGCAGCCTGGCGACCACCTTCCTGCTGGTAGGTCGTGCCCTGCAGGGGGTTTCGGCAGCCTGCATCATGCCAGCCAGTCTCGCGCTGGTGAAGACGTACTGGGACGGTCCGGCCCGTCAGCGCGCGGTGAGCCTGTGGTCGATCGGCTCCTGGGGAGGGTCGGGTGTCTGTTCGCTGTTCGGCGGCCTGGTCGCGGAGAACCTCGGCTGGCGTTACATCTTCTTCGCCTCGATCGTCGTCGCCGTGATCGGCATGCTGATGGTCAAGGGCACACCGGAAAGCAAGGCCGAAACCAAAGGCGCCTACAAGTTCGACCTGCCGGGCGTGCTGACCTTCATGATCAGCATGGTGGCCCTGCAGATCGTCGTCACTCAAGGCAACAAGATGGGCTGGACCAGCCCGCTGATCATGGGTCTGATCGCCGTCGTGGTGATCTTCGGCACCCTGTTCTTCCGTATCGAAAACACCAGCGGCCAGCCCTTCGTCGATTTCAAGCTGTTCCAGAACCCGACCTATACCGGCGCCACCCTGTCCAACTTCCTGCTCAACGGTGTGGCCGGCACCCTGCTGGTTTCGCTGCAACTGGTTCAACTGGGCGGCAACATGACGGCGCAGCAAGCCGGTGGCCTGACCCTGGGTTATGCGATCGCAATCATCGCCTTCATCCGTGTCGGTGAAAAGCTGCTGCAACGCTTCGGCGCCCGCAAGCCGATGATCTGGGGTTGCCTGATCGTGGGCGTGTCGATCGTGATGCTGTCCCCGGCCAACCTGCTGCTCGAGGACTACAACACCCTCGCCATCATCGGCTACACCCTGTTCGGGGTCGGTCTGGCCTTCTACGCCACGCCTTCGACCGACGCCGCGCTGTCCGCGCTACCGGCCGCCCAGGCCGGTTCGGGCGCGGGCATCTACAAGATGGCTTCCTCGCTGGGCGCCGCCTTCGGTGTGGCGATCTCCGCTGCGATCTTCACCGCGCTCAGTGCCAACCCCGAGAGCATCGCCTGGCTCGAAGGCGTGATCACCTTCGCCGGACGCCAGGACAACCTGGCCGTGCGCGAGGCAGCGATCATCGCGCTGATGTTCAACGTCTTCATGGTGGTGGTGGCGATCATGTCGATCATGCTCACCGTGCCGAAGTTCGTCGGCAAGAAGAACTGACCCGCTTCCAGGGCAAACCCTCTCCGCGCCGTGCGCAGTGGATTCCAGCATGGCGCGTGCGCACAGTCAGCCCGGGCCGATCGCATCGGTCCGCACGGCCCGGGCGTTTCATCAACAGGTTTCAGATTTCGATCGGGAGTCATCATGAGCACGCTTTTGCAAGAGTTGTCGGCGAATCAGGAAGCGATGAAGACCTGGCGTCACCACATGCACCGCCACCCCGAGGTCGCGTTCGACGAGCACAAGACGGCCAGCTACATCGCCGGCCTGCTGCGGGAGTGGGGATACGAGGTCACCGAAGGCGTCGGCAAGACGGGCGTGGTGGCCAGGATGCGCTGCGGCGACAGCAAGAAGTCGATCGGCCTGCGTGCCGATACCGACGCCCTCGCCGTGCAGGAAGCGAATGACAGCGACCACAAGAGCACCATCGAAGGCAAGTCGCATACATGCGGTCATGACGGTCATAGCGCCATGCTGCTGGGGGCTGCGCAGCACCTGGCGCGCACTCGTGCGTTCAACGGCACGGTCAACCTGATCTTCCAGCCCGCCGAAGAAATCATGGGCGGCGCGGTCGCCATGATCCAGGACGGTCTGTTCGAGCGCTTCCCGATGGATGCGGTCTTCGGCATGCACAACATGCCCGCGCTGGAGCAGGGCAAGATGTACTTCACCTCCGGCCCGCTGTTCGCCGCGGTGGACAACTGGGAAATCGTGCTGACCGGTGTCGGCAGCCACGGCTCGATGCCCGAGAAAAGCATCGACCCGGTGGTGGCGGGAGCTTCCCTGGTCATGGCGCTGCAGACCATCGTCTCGCGCAACGTCGCGGCCAAGGATTCAGCCGTGGTGAGCGTCGGCGCCTTCCTGGCGGGCGATGCCGGCAACGTCATTCCGCAGACCGCGACCCTGCGCCTGAGCACCCGCACCAGCAAGCCGGAAACGCGTCAGCTGGTGCTCGCCAAGATCAAGTCCATCACCGCGGCACAGGCCGAGGCCTTCGGGGTCCGCTACGAAATCCGCGAAGGTTCGCCGGGTGCCGTGCTGGTCAATGATCCCGCGCTGACCGAGGAGTGTGCCGACGTCGCCCGCAAGCTGCTCGGCGAGGATCAGGTGGTGATGCCCGGACCGACCTACATGGGCAGCGAGGATTTCGCCTTTTTCGCCCAGCTCAAGCCGAGCACCTACTGCATCATCGGCAACGGCGACACCGCCATGGTTCACCATCCCAAGTACGACTTCGACGACGACAACCTGCCCGTGGGCGCCGCCTACTGGGTGGCGCTGACCCAGCACCACCTGAAGTAAGCGCGGCAACCAGGCGCTGGAAACGTCTGCAGCCTCGACGAGCCGGTCGCCGAGGCCTTGCAGGCTCGTGGCACGCGGAAGTTTCCGCAAATCGCGGCGATTCGTCCGCCGCGGCCTCCGCAAGCAATGGGCTGTCCACCTGGCCGCGGCCGAAGTGCCCCCCGGACCATCCACACCACCGCTCGCCATCGCCGGTCGCGATGGTCTGGATGCGCTGCTGCGAGCATCTCGAGCACACCCTCGCCGCCATCCCGGCGCCGGTGTAGGAAGTCCCGTCAAACGGGTGGGCAACCGCGATCGCCGACCGCCTCCACCCAGTAGGTCTGCTTGTGTCCGTGCGCCTCGAAGGCGTACGCGGCCGCCTCGGCCTCTTCGCGGTGCGCGAACACCGCGACGACGAAGCGGTTGCCGTTGTCGTCGAGCCGCCACAGTGCCCAGCCCGCGATCGGCTCCGCGGCGCGCGCGTTTTCCGTCACCAGTCAGGCGAGAAGCTGGTGCGCGAAGGCCTCGACCTGCGTCCAGTCGGTGAAATCCGTGACCGAGCGCGGGTCGGTGGGGCCGCCGGTGATCCACATGATCAGGCGGATCATGTTGCGGTCGAAGAAGCCGTAGCGCGGGTATTCGATCTTGCCGCCGAAGACCTCCACCTGCTGCGGCTTCCAGCGCAGCTGGCCGAGGAACTTGCGCACGTAGGGGTTGGTGTCGGCCTGGCGCTTGTGCGGCTTGCGGCCGACCGCGTTGACCGAGAAGAAGGCGTTCGGGCGCACCTCGAGCGCCGCCTGGTGGCGGTCGATGAAGGCCTTCACCGCGGGACGATGGTGACCGTAGCGGATGCTGGCGCCGATCACGATGCGGTCGCAGGCCTCGAGCTGTTCAGCGCTGGCCGACTCCACCTCGGCCAGCTCGACCTCGTGACCGGTCGCACGCGCGATCGCGGCGATGCGCTCGCAGATCTCGAGCGTATGGCCGTCGATGGTGGAATAGACGATCAGCAGTCGCATGCCCGCTCCGGTCGCGCAGGTCATTTTCGGGTGACGATGCCCTCGACCACCTTCTTGCCTTCGGAGTAGAGCGCCACCTGGCCTTCCTCGAGCTCGAGGTTCATGCAGCCGGTGTTGCCCTTGAGCTTGCCGTCGAGCCATTCGCGGCAATAGCGCGCCTGGTCGTCCACCCACCAGCGCGCCTTGGCGCCGGTGGTGTCGGTGAGCGTGCCGTCGGTGCCGAACTTGAGCGTGTAGGCCGATTCGGTGCGCAGATACACGCCGATCAAGGTGGCGCCGGTGAGCAGCTTCTCGACCTCGGCCTTGTCCTTCATGAAGTTCTGCGCCAGCGCGCCAGTGGAGACCGTGACCAGTGCGACGGCGGCAATCAGGCTACGGACGGGTTTCGAGTATTTGCGCATCGTTGTCTTCCTTTGTTGCGGGTACGGATCCGGGGAAAGCGATCGGAGACGCCGGGCTGGAGCGGATTCAGCCGCGCGCGCCCAGCCGGCCGACGAGGCCGCGCAAGGTCTCCTGGAGGTCGGCGGGCATCACCACGATCTTGGCGCTGCCGGAGTCGCCCAGCTTCTCGAGCGCGGCGATGTACTTCTCGCCGAGCAGGTACATCATCGGGCCCGCCTGGTCGCCGATTCCGGCGGTGACGCGGCGGATCGACTCGGCCGAGGCCTCGGCGAGCATGACCTGGGCGTTGGCGTCGCGCTTGGCGGATTCGAGCCGCGCCTCGGCCTCGAGGATGGCGGCCTGCTTGGCGCCCTCGGCCTTGGTCACCGCGGCCTTGCGCTCGCGCTCGGCGGCGGCCTGCAGCTCCATCGCCCGCTGCATGGATTCGGAAGGCTTGATGTCCTGGATCTCGACCGACTTCACCGTGAGGCCCCAGTCGACCGCCTCGTCGGCGATGCTCTCGCGCAGGCGCGCCTTGATCTTGTCGCGCGAGGACAGCGCCTCGTCGAGCTCCATCTCGCCGACGATCGAGCGCAGCGTGGTCATGATCAGGTTGCGGATCGCCTCGGAGAAGTCGGTCACGCCATACACCGCCTTGACCGGGTCGGTGACCTTCACGAAGGCGATCGCGTTGGTGAGGATCACCGCATTGTCGCGGGTGATGACCTCCTGCTCCTGCACGTCGAGGATGATGTCCTTGGTCACCAGCTTGTAGGCGACGCGGTCGAGGTAGGGGATGAGGATGTTGAGCCCGGGGCGCAGCGTGGCGTGGTACTTGCCCAGGCGCTCGACCACCCATTCCTCGCCCTGCGCCACCAGACGCACCCCCTTGGCGATCGTGATCACCACGAACACCAGCACCGCGATCGCGATCGCGAGTCCTTCCGACATGATCATTTCCTTGCTTTCCTTGTTGCTCAGGCCTTCGTCACCTTGACGTAGCTGCCCTCCACGCTCACCACCTTCACGCGCTCGCCGGCCGCGATCGCGCTCTCGGCCACACAGGCCCATTCGTCGGCGCCGAGCACCGGGCGCTGGAAGCGCACCTTGCCGCGCTCGAAGGGCGCGACCGCGCTCACCAGCAGGCCCACTTCCCCGATCACCTCGCCGGCGGCGGTGCCGATCAGGGTCCTGACGCGCGCGCGCTTCGCGAAGCTGAACCACAGCACGGTCATCGCCATCGAGGCGATGATCCAGACCGCGATCTGCTGCGACAGCGCCAGGTCCGGCATCGCGAGCAGCACGAATCCGGTGAGCATCGCACCGAGCCCGAACCAGATGATGAAGAAGGAGGGCAGGGCGAGCTCGAGCAGCACCAGCGCGATGCCGGCGATCTCCCAGTGCCACCATTCGAGGAACATCGTGTCGTTCATGGGCAGACTTTAGCGCAGCTCGCCGGGGAACGGGTTCGCGGGTGAGGATCGGTTCCCGTGTGGCGTTTTTCGGGCAGTGGGAAAGCTGTGACCGAAGGGGATCGGAAATTGTGGATAAGTCGTGAAGGCGGCGACGGCGGGTTTTTCATCCACAAACCGTACTCGTTTCCCGCGGCCATCGTGCACCGGGTTTTGCTTGATGCAAGACGCTGATTCAGCCATGAAAAACCGGGTTGTCCACAGAATCGGGCGGTACATGATCTTTATGATCTTTTAAATCTTTAAATTCTGTGTACACCAAGAAGCGGACCCCTGCTTGCGGCTCGAACCCCCCATCGGTGCAGCATTTCCATCTCGACGGCCTGTATCGCGACTTGCGTCGCTCCTAGAGAATCCACCGCTCTTCTGGAGCCGTACCGTGGGAGCGACGCAAGTCGCGATGCAGCAGCCCGGCCCGTGCGCCCGTGCCAATCCGGCCAGGCGCTGCGAGGCTCAGAACGGCGGATCGTCCGCGGCGACGGTCTGCGCGGACACCGGCCGCGCGGCGGCCATTTCCTTCTGCACACGCGGCAGCTCGGCGCTCACGCCGGTTTCCACCGCGGCGCCTGCAAGCTCGCCGCCGAGCGCGGCCACGACCGCCGGCAGCAGGTGGGCGAGCTCGCCGGTCATGAGCGCGAATTCGGCGTTGAACAGCGCCTCGGCGTCGTCCTTGTCGGCTTCGCCCACCTGATCGCGCACGATGTCGAGGAAATCGAGGCGCTTGATCTCTAGCTTCTCGGTCAGCACGAAGCTGATGCGGTCGTCGAAGGTCAGCGCCAGCCGGGTCGGCAGCTTGCCGGCTTCCAGGTGGCCCTTGATGTCGTCGCCTTCGAGCGGGTGACGCGCATAGCGCACCGCGGCCTTGTCCTCGGCCACCGAGCGCAGCTCGCAGTCCTGGTCGATGGTGAAGCCGTCCGGGGCCTCGCCACCGGCCAGCCAGTCGGCCATCGCCGACATCGGCGAGCGCTCGGTGCGCAGCAAGGTCAGCGGGAAGCTGTCGAGGGTGTGGCGCAGCTGCTCGAGCATGTCCTCGGCCTTGCTCTGGCTGGCGGCATCCACCACCAGCCAGCCATTGATCGGGTCGATCCAGGCGAACATGCGGCGGCGGCGGGTGAAGGCGCGCGGCATCAGTTCCTGCGTCACCTGCTCGCGCAGCTCCTTCAACTGCTTGCGACCGAGCTTGTAGCCCTGTTGCTCGGCCAGCTCCTCGGCGCGCTCGTCGGCCTCCTGCTTGACCACCGCGGAGGGCAGCAGGCGGTGCTCGAAGCCGAGGCAGACCAGCCACTGGCCGCCCACGGCGTGCACCAGCACCTCGTTGCCCAGCGGCGACAGCCAGCCGCGACTCTCCATGTCCTGGCTGCCGCAGGGGTGGAAGGGCTTCTTCGCGAGCTGTTCCTCGAGGCGCTCGGCGCTCATGTCCCAGTTGGCGGGAAGGCGATAGACCTGCAGATTCTTGAACCACATGACGAAGGGGTTTCCTGTTGGTGAGAGGGAAGATGAGACGACGCTCGGGAGCGAAAAACGGCTGTGCGAGCCGTCCGGCCCGCACATGCAACGCCACCGCACGGGAAGTTCGCTGGCCAGGCCACTCGCGCACGGCAGCACGCTGCCATGGCAAGCCGGCCGCCGCAGCGCCGTCGGGAGTCCTTGGGGGCCCTACTGTTCGAGCCCGCCGGACGCGGCGATCATGCGGATGATGCGCACGGTGTCGAGGTCGGACTGGTGGTAGGCCGAGCGCACGAATTCCGCGTAGCGCGCGTCCTCGCCCTGGTCGGGCAGCGAGGTGTGGTAGGCGAAACGCAGGAAGAGGGCGCCAGGCTCGGGTTCCTCGATCGTGATCGTGAGGCTGCCGCCGGCATGCTGTGCGTTGGCCTCGGTTTCGAAGCGGATCCAGCGCAAGGTGTCGAAGTTCACCCGGTCGCGGATCACGGCGTGACCGAAGTGCAGATCGCGGACCAGGCTGCCCGCGCCGCGCTCGACGATGCGGCAGGCCTCCAGGCCGGGCAGGAAGGCGCGCGCGTCCTCGGCGCGGCAGAGCAGGCCGAACCACAGCTCTTCGCGGGTGAGCGGGGTCAGCAGCGGGTCGGCGAGATCATTGACCTCGATCAGGTGTTCGAATTTCAAGTGCTTCTCCCGAGCGGCCAGGGCGGCAGTTTACCCGCTCGGCCCGCGCACGGCACGACCTCGGTCGCTCCCCATCCTGCACGGTGAGCCGGGGCGTCCATCTTGCCGCGGCGCTCGCCCTGCTAACATGCGTCCCATGCAACTCGAACGCCTCCTCCACGCCCAGGGCTTCGGCAGCCGCAAGGATTGCCGTGCCCTTATCCGTGCCGGCTACGTCAGCGTCGCCGGCGAAGTCTGCGACGACCCCACCGAGGAGTTCGACCCCGGCAGCCGCGATGGTTCGCCCGGGCTCGAATTCACCGTCGATGATCAACCCTGGCGCTTCCGCGCCCAGGCCTACGTGGTCCTGCACAAGCCTGCAGGCTACGAATGCTCGCAGAAGCCGACCTTCCATCCCTCGGTGTTCACCCTGCTGCCACCGCAGCTGCTCGCCCGCGGCGTGCAGTGCGTGGGCCGGCTCGACCAGGACACGACCGGCCTGCTGCTGCTCTCCGACGACGGCCAGTTCATCCACCAGTGGAGCTCGGGAAAGAAGCGTACGCCCAAGGTCTATGAGGTGACGCTCAAGCATGCGGTGGAACAGGACTTCGCCGACCGGCTGGTCGCCGGCGTCGAACTGAACGACGAGCCCGTTCCGATCGCGGCTGCGGCGTGCGAGCTGCTCAGTCCGACCACGCTGCGGCTGACGATCTGCGAGGGCAAGTATCATCAGGTCAAGCGCATGGTCGGCGCCGCCGGCAACCGTGTCGAGGTGCTGCACCGCAGCCGCGTGGGCGGGCTCGACCTGCCGGCCGGGCTGGCGCCCGGGCAGTGGCGCTGGCTCGAGGCCGAGGACCTGGCCCGCCTGGCCGACTACGCCGACGCGACTTCCTGAGCCTGCCTGCCATCGCGCTCCGCCGCATGCGCCGGCCTCCGCACCGGTTTCCGTAGGAGCGACGCAAGTCGCGATTGGACGCTCGCCCTCGAGCGGACGGTGCTATCGAGGCCCGATCGCGACTTGCGTCGCTCCTACGGCGCCGATACGCCGCGCTGTCTCCCGTGGGAGCGACGCAAGTCGCGATTGCGGTGGCGAGACGAGTGCCGCACGAACCGGCGCGCCGATCGCGACTTGCGTCGCTCCTACGAGGCCTCGGAAGCTCAGAAGCGCATCTCGAGGTTCACCCCGACCCCCCAGGCGCGCTCGCGCTCGCGGTCCTCGCGCTGCGGCCAGTAGTGGCCGACGATGAACTCGCCGATCAACCAGTCGCGATAGACCGGCTGGGTCCATTTCATCCGCACGCCGTATTCATCCACGTTTTCTTCGGCACCGGTTTCTCCGGTCACCAGCATCTCGCCCGACAGGATCCGATCGTCACCGAAGCGCTTGAACAGCCCCAGGCTGCTACCCCAGGCGAAATCGTCGGTCTTTTCCGAAATCGTCGTCGCATTCTGCCAATTCAGCGAGAGCGAGGGCGTGAAGGCGTGCTCGTAGTCCAGCGCGGTGGTCGAGCCGAACTTGTCCTTGTTGTTCCAGAACACCGTTTCGCGGAATTCGATCCGGTCCAGTTCGGTCAGCGCCCACTGCTTGCGATAACGCGCTTGCGTGTAGAACTTCATTCCGCCGCGCACACCGACACGGAAATCGAGGTTCTTGCGCAAGGCCACCCCCACGCCGGCAAAACCGGTCTGGTCTTCCTTGCGGCGTTCTTCGAGCAGGAGCTGTTCGCGCGTAAAGGCTTCGGATTGGTCGGTCACGAGTTCGCGCTCGTTCTGCCGGCCGATGAAAACGTAGGCCTTGTCGCGCAGGTTGGGGAGATCGAAACGCGCACGGAAACGCACGTTGGTATTCCAGCCTTCGTCCTGACGCCACAGGTTGCGTAGCCCCAGACGCCCATTGGTCACCTTGCCGCCCTCCTCGAAGGGACGATCGCCGAACCAGTCATTCACCGTTTCCCCCAGCCATACCGAGAAACCGCGCACCTGCGTGCGGCTCTGCTCCAGCAGAGCTTGTTCCTGCGCCGCCTCGGGGGAGGGAAGTCCTTGCTGTTGCGCCGATTGGGCGATTGCGAGCGCGGGAAAGGCGAGGATCAGGGCGAGCGGAAGAAGTTTGCGGCCATGCATGGGGAAAGATCCTGATTCATGGGCCTGGCGGCCTCTCGGGTGGTTCGTGGTCGGGGAAGCGACCACCCATGGCCGGCATCATGCCGGCACTCTCGTGCGCTGGGCAAGCTTGGTGGCCCGGCCGTGGCGGCTGCGGGTTTGTTCTTCTGTTTTTCTATTGATTTAAATAACAAAGAAGTTAACAGTGGCGCGTTTCTTGTGGATAAGTACCCGGAGACCTTGCCGGCAAAGCGTTCGTGTTCTTCAAAAGGCGGTTGAGAAGCCCCTTGGTCGGCTGTGCGCGTTTTGTTGAGCCTTTTCCGGCCGATCGCGTGAAGTCGGCTTGTTCACAAGCTGTCCCCATTGTTTATCCAGGATTGTCCCCACCATGCATCGATTCCGGTCGCCCGCCCGTCCCCGCTGGGAGATCTTCTGTCAGGTTGTGGATAATTTTGGGGATATCGGCGTGTGCTGGCGGCTGGCGACCGATCTGGCACGCCGTGGAGGTGGAGCGGTGCGGCTCTGGGTGGATGAATGGGAGGCCTTGCGGCGCATCTGTCCGGCCGCCGCCGCGGTGGATGAGCGGGCGGGCGGAAGCGTGCAAGGGGTGGAGTTGCGGCGCTGGACGAGGGCGTTCGTTCCGCTCGTGCCGGGCGAGATCGTCGTCGAGGCCTTCGCCTGCGAGCTGCCGACCGCCCAGCTCGAGGCCATGGCGGCGCTGCGGCAGGCGCCGTTGTGGATCAACCTCGAGTACCTGTCGGCCGAGGCCTGGGTGGCGGGCTGTCACGGCATGGCCTCGCCGCATCCGCGCCTGCCGCTGGTGAAGCATTTCTTTTTTCCGGGCTTCGATGCGGGCACTGGCGGATTGCCGCGCGAGGCCGACCTGCTCGCGCGCCGCGACGCCTGGCGAGCCCGTCCCGAGGGACGCGCCGCCTGGCTGGCCGCGCGCGGCATCGCGAGCGGCCCGGATGCGCTGCGGGTGTCGCTGTTCGCCTACGAGCAGCCGGAGCTCCCCGCCCTGTTCGACGCCTGGGCCGGCAGCGGTCGCGAGATGCTGGTGCTGGTGCCCGAGTCGCGCGTGCTCGGCGACGTGCAACGTGCGCTCGGTCGCGAGCGCCTGCAGGCGGGCGATCGGGTGGTGCACGGCGCGCTCACCGCCTGCGTGCTGCCCTTCACCGACCAGGCGGGCTACGACGAGCTGCTGTGGGCCTGCGAGCTGAATTTCGTGCGCGGCGAGGACTCCTTCGTGCGCGCGCAATGGGCGGCGCGACCCTTCGTGTGGCAGATCTATCCGCAGGCGGATGCCGCCCATCACGACAAGCTCGAGGCTTTCCTGGCGCGCTACCTGCAGGGGCTGCCGGCGGCCGAGGCGGATGCGCTCGCCCGCTTCTGGCGCGCCTGGAACGGCTGCGCGCCGGATCGTGCGACGCCGGCCGAGGCCTGGCCGGCCCTCGCCGCGGCGCTGCCCGGGCTCGATGTCCATGCTCGCCGCTGGTGCGATGTGCAGGCGGAGCTGCCCGATCTCGCGACCGCACTCGATACATTCTGTTCCCACATCGCGCACGCCGCGCGGTAGAATCGCGCGCTAATTTTTTCAAGGACATGCGACCACGAGTCGCGTCGAACCATTCAGGAAACAGCATGAAAACCGCTCAGGAACTCCGCTCGGGCAACGTCATCATGGTCGGCAGCGACCCGTTGGTGGTGCAGAAGGCCGAATACAACAAGTCCGGCCGCAACTCCGCGGTCGTGAAGATGAAGTTCAAGAACCTGCTCACCGGTGCGCCGTCGGAGTCGGTCTACAAGGCCGACGACAAGTTCGAGGTCGTCGTCCTCGACCACAAGGAAGTCACCTACTCCTACTTCGCGGACCCGATGTACGTGTTCATGGATGCCGACTACGAGCAGTACGAAGTCGAAGCGGACAACATGACCGACGCGCTCAAGTACCTCGAGGACGGCCTGCAGTGCGAGGTGGTGTTCTACAACGGCAAGGCGATCTCGGTCGAGTTGCCCAACAGCGTGGTGCGCGAGGTCGTCTACACCGAGCCCGCCGTCAAGGGCGACACCTCGGGCAAGGTCATGAAGCCGGCCAAGATCAGCACCGGCTTCGAGCTGCCCGTGCCGGCCTTCGTCGAGATCGGCGACAAGATCGAGATCGACACCCGCACCGACGAGTACAAGAACCGCGTCAAGTAAGCGGTTCCGGTGTGACGGATACGATGGGGCCCATGTGGGCCCCATCGTTTTTCCGCTTGTTGCGGCGTGCATCTTGCAGTTCTTCTTCGCGACGGGATTGCGTACCCTGCAGGCTGTCGCCGTCGAATCCGCTCTCGTCCTTCATGAACGCGTCCCGCCTGCTCCTCGCCCTCGCCGCCTCCGTGCTCGTCGTCGCCTGCGCACCCGAGCCCGCGCCGGCGCCCAAGGTCGAACAAGCCGCTCCGGCGCCCGAGGC